>NZ_JAYUWI010000031.1:0-20569 GCF_043753625.1 Nitrosomonas sp. | reverse complement strand
CTCCTTCCAGTCTCTCAAGAAGGAGCCAGAAACACCATACAAGCTTGTCGAAGGACTTAATCAGTACTCCCATAGCAGCAAGCAGTGAATTCCGATATCGATTCTGTTGAACCCCAACCGTTCGCTAAAATCTGCGGCGAACCGTTGCTGGAGATTCCGCAGGATTTGTATATTCCCCCTGACGCACTCGAAATTTTCCTGGATACTTTCCAGGGCCCGCTGGACTTGCTGTTATATCTGATCCGCAAACATAATCTGGAAATTCTTGATATTCCGATGGCCGAGCTCACTTTGCAATATATGGCCTACGTTGAAATAATGCGCGTTGATCAACTGGAACTGGCGGCAGAATATCTGCTCATGACCGCGTTGCTGATTGAAATCAAATCACGCATGCTTTTGCCCAATCCAAAGACTGAAACGGAACAAGAACACGATCCGCGCGCTGAGCTGGTAAGACGTTTACTCGAATACGAGCAAATGAAAAAAGCCGCATTACGCCTCAATGAATTGCCACAAGCTGAACGTGACTTTAGCGTCATTCAGGTGTGGATTGAACGAAATAGTGTCGAACAATTACCCACTATCCACATGGATGATTTGTACCATGCCTGGGTCGCCATTCTGACTCGCGCCAAAGTCAATCGCCATCATCAGATCAAACGTGAAACCCTGTCCGTACGTGCCTATATGACTCAGGTGCTGCGCGATCTGCGCGGGCACAAACAGGTTGAGTTCTATGACTTGTTCAGTCCTTCAGCGACTGTCGCTGAAGTTGTCGTCACTTTTTTGGCAATCCTGGAACTGGCTAAGGAATTGTTGCTGGAAATTTCTCAGGCTAAAGATTCTGGAATTATTTATGTCTGCGCCATTGATGCCACTTCACCAGCCTGATCCATTGGATTCGCTGAATCCCGAGAAAACTAGGCGGATTCTGGAAGCGGCATTGCTGGCGGCACAAGATCCTTTGCCCATCAGCGAATTAAGAAAGTTATTCAATAATGAATTGAGTACTGCCGTGCTATCCAAATTACTGGAAGAAATCCGCGAGAAATGGCGCGACAGCGGCGTTGAACTGGTCACGGTAGCAAGCGGCTGGCGGTTCCAGACCAAAGCGGACATGCAGCCGTATCTGGATCGATTGACCCCGCAAAAGGTACCGCGTTATTCCCGCGCGGTCTTGGAAACCCTCGCTATTATTGCCTACCGCCAGCCCGTGACACGGGGGGATATTGAAGAAATTCGCGGTGTGGGTGTTTCCAGTTCGGTGCTCAAAACACTCTTTGCACGCGGCTGGATTGAAGCTATCGGGCATCGTAATGTACCCGGAAAACCGGAGTTGTTCGCCACTACGCAGCATTTTCTGGATGATCTGAATCTGCGCTCGCTAGAAGAACTTCCACCACTGGAAGAGATGAAATCCTTGATTGAATCCAGCGACAAGAATCAGGACCTGCCTTTTGAAGAACCGGAAGAATCCGATCACTGAGAGCTTGCCGCTCGCTGCACTTCGATCAGCGCAGGGGTAAGGTGGGGCGCAATCACCTGCAGCAATTGCCCGAATATTTTTGGATTGCCAGCAATAATTTGCCCGCTTTCCAATTGTGTCTCATTGCCTTCCAGGTCACCGACCAATCCGCCCGCTTCGGTAATCAGCAGACAACCGGCTGCCATATCCCATGGCGCCAAGCCAATTTCCCAAAAACCATCATAACGCCCGTTCGCCACATAGGCCAAATCCAGCGCAGCAGAACCCGGACGGCGAATCCCCGCAGTGCGCGGAATAATGTCCTTCAACATGGCAATATAAGCATCCAGGTGCGTCAAATCACGAAATGGAATGCCCGTACCGATCAAGCAATCCTCAAGCCGGGTACGTTTACTAACACGAATCCGGCGGTCATTCAGAAAGGCGCCACCACCCCGGCTAGCCGTAAATAGTTCATTATTGGTTGGGTCGTAAACCACCGCATGACTGAGCACACCTTTATGCTTGACTGCAATGGAAACCGAATATTTTGGAAACCCATGCAGGAAATTGGTCGTGCCATCGAGTGGATCAATAATCCACTGATATTCTGAATTTTTTTCATCGCCCCGGCAACCACTTTCTTCCGCCAGAATCGCGTGATCGGGATAAGCCGCTAGCAAAACCTTGATAATGGCGTCTTCAGCCGCGCCATCGACTTCACTGACATAGTCACTGTGTGATTTTTTCGACACATTGAGCAAATCCAGATTTTGTGAAGCCTGATTAATAATACTACCGGCACGGCGCGCGGCTTTCACCGCGATGGTTAGCATTGGATGCATGTTTTTGATTCAGAATTTAACAGAAGGAAGCGCGATTCTAATATGAATCGACCTTGCACGCTTGATTTTATGGTTTTGCAAATAATCGTGGCGATCAAGGAATCTGTCTACTACGTTGCAATTTTGTTGGATCGATGGATTGTTCAGGCACTTACAAAAAAAACGATGATGCCAATAAAGCACCTCGCCGCAAGCAACAGGGTATTGAACCCGGAGAGATAAACGAGAATACCTACTATCACAGCAGCAGACTTTACAATTATTTGATCGGATACTACCTCAGTATCTCTGGTTAGGTCTCGCGGTGATACTGGAGTAGCATCATATCAGGAACATTTCCATTGATACCGCAACGTACTGCTGCATAGGAACATACAGAGCCCGGCCATAACCACAAAAAAACACCTCACTAAACAACCAGCGAGGTGCCAAGGCTTCGTTACACATACATACTCTTCTGGCTGTGAACGGAACTAAAAAACAACGATGAGAAACTAAAAAATTTTCTATTTATGTGTATTAGACTACTGTTAAACCATCACTCTCATTCAGTATTTAAATATTTTTAGAATCCAATACCAACATAACCGCCAGCAGTCATACCGCTCAAATTAACGTTATCTGTCCTTCCGGCTGTCAAGTGATAGCGACCCTCGATGCCGACAAAAAAGTCCTTCCAGATGTTGTAATCAACACCCGCGCCAAATTGAACACCAGGTGCCAAAACCGTAATAGACTCGGATGGCGGGCTCATGACGTGAACTGCCAAACCTGCAGGAATAACCCAAGGTCTAATTTTTGAACCTTCGAAAAATTTGATTTTAGGTGATGCGGATACCGTAAATTGGCTAACCGTTACATTAATCGGATTTATTGCGCCGCCTGCTAGCACACTCGGCGCATTACCTACCGCACCGTTACCCAGAACATGCGCACCGAATTGCTTATACTCAAACATCAGTTCTGCAAAAACTGTCGTTTTTGGCATAAACCCCCACATATCTCTGGTCAGCCCCCAATCAATACCTGCTCCCACATACCAACCCTGTTTATCAGGTTGGTCCTGCGCGCCAACCGGTGATACTTGACTTTGTATGGATACGCCGTTTCGGTGATTCATCATGTGTGCAAAACCACCACGGAAGTGCAGCATACGGGTTTTTTCTGTTATATCCGAACCGATGCGTTCCGATAATGGATCTACTCGTTCTACCAACGCAGCCTTTCTCACTTCAAGACTATTTATTTTCTGTTCTGTCTGACTAGTAGTTTGTTCTATACTTTTAACCTTCTGTGCAGCCTGAGCGGATTCAGATTTCATTCTTTGCAATTCAACTTGAATGGCCTGCAGACTTTGTTCTAATTGCTTGATACGCTCTGCAGCTACATCATGCGCTAAAGCATGCGGTGCCGCCATCACAGCAGCCAAAAAGAACGAGCCTGCAGCAATACGGGAAGCCAGCCGTACTTTGTCGAGAAGATTTCTCACTTATGTCTCCTTTATATTTCTTAATTATTCTGGTTATAGGTTTGTAATCGGAAACCGATGGTAATTAAACGTTAAAATAGCAACCTTGATCTATATCAAACTAATATCAATCAATATCTATAACTTGAAAATTTATGATCCCCGGCAGTAGAACCTGTGCATCGTTCCCACCCGTAGAGAACGCACTCAGCGAGCCCAACGGATTATTAGCAGTTGGCGGAGATCTTTCGCCACAGCGTCTGCTTGAGGCTTATAGCAGAGGCATTTTTCCCTGGTTTAATGAAGACGATCCGATACTTTGGTGGAGTCCGGATCCGCGAATGGTGTTGTTTCCTGATGAATTAAAAATTTCTCGCTCTTTACGCAAGATACTCAAAAAAGACCACTATCAGATTCGTACTGATTGTAGTTTTACTCAGGTTATGCACGCTTGTGCTGCGCCACGCAAAGGACAAGCAGGGACATGGATACACCCGCAAATGGTTGTTGCTTATACAATACTGCACGAAATGGGACTGGCACACTCTATTGAAACCTGGATGGATGGCGTACTGGTTGGCGGTCTCTACGGCGTATCGTTAGGTAAGGTATTTTTTGGTGAATCGATGTTTTCTCTTGTTCCGGATGCCTCGAAAATTGCCTTCGTCCATCTGGTAAAGCAATTACAATGCTGGGAGTACGGCTTGATTGATTGTCAGGTTAAAACCGGCCATCTGGCATCTTTGGGTGCACGGGAAATTTCAAGAGTGGAATTCGGTCAAAAGCTGAATACCTTGATCAGCGGATCCAATCTCGGCAGCAAATGGCACTTTGATCGTGTTCAAATTGAATAATGGGCATACCGTGATTAAATTTCACACCACCAGTACCTATCCTTGTAGTTATTTACCCGGTGAACTGGCATGCTCTGAAGTAGCCGCGCCAGAGTATCTCATTGATAATCAGACTTATGGAAATTTGATACAGGCTGGTTTCCGCCGCAGCGGCCTTTATACCTATCGCCCCAGTTGTGCGCATTGTCGTGCGTGTCTGTCTGTACGTGTTAACGTGAATCGCTTTACGCCCAATCGCACACAGCGCCGCACTTGGAAACAGCATCAGCATTTGACAGCCATTCAGCTCCCATTGCATTACAAGCCGGTGCATTATGCACTTTATCAACAATATCAGATAAAACGCCATGCGGGTGGCGGTATGGATCATGATTGCCGGGAGCAATACCACAGTTTTTTATTACAAAGCCATGTAAATTCCAGGCTGATTGAGTTCCATGAGGGAGATCAGCTGCGCATGGTCAGTATTGTCGATGTCCTGCCGGACGGGCTTTCATCGGTTTATACTTTCTTCGATGCGGATGTCGCCAATGCGAGTTTTGGTACCTATAACATCTTATGGCAGATTGAACAATGCCGGAAACTTGGCTTGACTTACCTGTATCTGGGTTATTGGATCAAAGAAAATCGAAAGATGCGCTATAAAGCCAATTTCCAACCGCTGGAAGTCTTGACGAACGGTCAGTGGCAATTGCTGGACAGCAGCAGTTTCTTATGAAAATTTCTCAAATCGGCAATCGTTCAGGATAAAATTCCCTATGCTCTACACATTCCTTCGCCCGCTGCTTTTTAAACTTGATCCTGAATCCGCTCATTGCATTACTTTCAGCGCCATCGAGCAGATCAGAAAGTTTGGATTACTAAAAAACACTGCTATTGCTTGCCAGCCGCGCAACATCATGGGATTGGATTTTCCCAATCCTGTCGGCCTTGCCGCTGGGCTGGATAAGAATGGCGAGCATCTGGATGCGCTTGCTGCGTTGGGATTTGGTTTTCTTGAAATCGGCACAGTGACACCGCGACCTCAACCGGGTAATCCGGCCCCAAGAATTTTTCGGATTCCCGAAGCGAATGCTGTGATCAATCGGTTGGGTTTTAATAATCATGGCGTGGATCAATTGATCGAAAATATCAAACACTCAGACTATCAAGGCATTTTAGGTATTAATATCGGCAAAAATTTCGATACCCCGCTTGAGCAGGCGGTGGAAGATTACCGGATCGGCTTGCAGAAAGTGTATCCTTATGCCAGTTATGTCACGGTCAATATTTCATCGCCCAATACGCAGAATTTGCGGCAATTACAAGCCACCGATGCGCTGGATCATTTGTTAAGCGAACTAAAATCCGAGCAAATCAAGCTCGCGCAAATACATGGCAAATACGTGCCTATGGTAGTAAAAATTGCTCCTGATCTTGAGCTAGCACAAATTGAATCGATTGCTGCATTACTGATGAAGCATCAAATAGATGGTGTGATTGCAACCAATACAACGATTTCACGGACTAGCATTGAGCACTTGCCGGTAGCACAGGAAAGTGGCGGTTTGAGCGGCGCTCCACTGACGCAACGCGCCACCGCGATTGTTCATCAACTGCATCACTTGCTGCAAGGCGCCTTACCCATTATCGGTGTCGGCGGGATTATGTCGGCGGGCGATGCACAGGACAAGATAGAAGCCGGTGCAAGTTTGATACAACTGTATACCGGTCTGATTTATTATGGCCCTGACTTGGTCAAAGAAATTGCACAGGCTGTTTGCGCTGATAAAACTAAACAGAACGATTCATTAGCGTATTAGATGAGCCAGCAACTTATAGAAAAAATAGACGCCATTTTGCCGCAAACCCAATGTGGAAAATGTGGTTTCCCAGGATGCAAACCCTATGCAGAAGCCATCGCGAAAGACCGCGCCGATATCAATCAATGCCCGCCCGGAGATACGGAAGCTATACACAAATTGGCAGAATTATTGGGCGTACCCCCCAAGCCACTGAATACATCGCATGGCTTACCCAAACCCAGAGTGGCCGCCTGGATTGATGAGCGTATTTGTATCGGCTGTACGTTTTGTATCAAATCCTGTCCTGTCGATGCAATCGTCGGTGCCGCCAAACAAATGCATACAGTGATCGCCGCAGAATGTACAGGATGTGAATTATGTATTGCGCCTTGCCCGATGGATTGCATCAGTCTGATCCCGGTGACTGAGAAAATGGATGACGCACTCAATTTGCCAGCCGATTTGGTTAAAAAACAGGCTGCCGATGCTGCGCGCTCACGATATGAATTCAGGTTACAGAGATTGGCACGAGAAAAACAAGCGAATAAAAAACCACTCCAACACAAAAATACCGTGCAGCCAGAAATAATCAGTGCAGCAGCGGAAGCGCGCAAACAGACAATTGTTCAAGCTGCAATAAAACGGGCAATAGTCGCACGATCCCGGACTGTCAAAAATAATTTGACCAATAAAACCACATGAACTCCGCTAAGCGCCATGAAATTTTTGCTTGCCTGAAATTAGCAAATCCGCATCCAACAACTGAACTGGAGTACCACTCCCCGTTTGAGCTGCTGATTGCTGTCATTCTTTCGGCGCAAGCCACCGACAAAAGCGTCAATCTGGCAACACGAAAATTATTCCCCAAGGCCAACACACCGGAAAAAATTCTTGCCTTGGGTGAAGCAGGTTTGACCGAATTTATTAAAAGTATTGGATTATATAAAACTAAGGCAAAAAATATTCTGGCAACTTGCCAATTACTCATGCAGCAACACCTTAGCGAAGTACCTCGCACGCGCGAACAACTGGAGAAATTACCCGGTGTCGGGCGTAAAACTGCAAATGTGATTTTGAATACCGCTTTTGGTGAACCAACCATCGCCGTAGATACGCATATTTTCCGGATTGCCAATCGCACGGGTATTGCGCCCGGAAAGAATGTGCTGGAGGTAGAATTAAAACTACTTAAAGTAGTGCCCAAAGAATTCCGTCTGGATGCACACCACTGGCTGATTCTGCACGGCCGGTACGTTTGTAAAGCCAGAAAACCGGAATGTGCTGTATGTACAATTAATCATCTATGCGAATTTAAAGACAAGAAGATTTAACCCCGATATCAGGCTATGTTTAAACCATCCAGAGAACAGGCACGCCAATTATTTTTTGATACATGGCGCAAATACCGCCAGCACGAAATATTATCCGGTATTGAAACGATTGTATTGGAGGTGATACTGCTACATCCTGAATACCATGGTATTCTGGATGATGCCGATCGGTATCTGGATAAGGACTATTCACCCGAGATGGGCGATACCAATCCATTTCTACATATGAGCATGCACGTGGCGATCAAAGAACAATTGTCTATTAATCAGCCGATTGGGATCTGTGAGCGATTTGCACGCTTGCAGACAAATACAGGAAGTGCGCATACTGCCACACACCAAGTAATGGAATGTTTAGCAGAAATGGTATGGCAAGCACAACGCAATCAATCTGCGCCCGATGCTACCATCTACTTTGATTGTTTAGACAAACAATTAAATTCAACAAGCTAATAAAATAATAAGAACGGGATAAAACCGACTTTCAGTCAGTGTTTATCCCGCTCTTAAATCTGGTACAACTAAATTGATCTGTTTATTTGTTTGAATTTAGGCTGCCAGATTGGCTTGAATAATAAAAAGCCAGATTCTCAATATCCGCTGCGCTCAAACTTGCGGCCATGCCAGCCATAATTGGATCTTTCCGGCTGCCGGATTTGTAATCTTGCAATGCTTTTTCCAAATAAGTTCTATATTGTCCACCGATCTTGGGGAAATTTGGAACAGGGCTATTACCATCTGCGCCATGACATGAAGCACAAACTTCAGCTGCTTTACTTTTACCTGCTTCAATATCAGCAGCCACTACTTGACTGGATAGTATCAAGGCTGCACCGCTTAATGCGGCAATTACATAGTTCTTCATAATGCGTTCCTTGCGTTAATGACTTAATTAATTTTTAGAATAATAAGCAGCAACATCTTCTATATCTTGTTGAGATAGCGTTTTAACCAGAGCTGTCATAGTAGGATGACTGCGTGTACCATTTTTGTATCCTTCCAGCGCTTTAACGATATAATCCGCGTGTTGTCCACCAAGCTTTGGAACATGATAGGCGGAAGGGAAAGCTGTTTTGTACAATGGAATTCCGTGACAACCTTCACACATTGAAGTTTTTGTTTTTCCTGCTGCTGCATCTCCAGCCGATTGCGCTACCCCAGAAAATGCTAAAAGCATACTCAAGGCAATTAATAAATTCATAACTGATTTTTGTTTCATATAAGCCTCCCTCTCTCAAAAGTTGAACTTTAAACGATGTGTTCGATTTGGTCAATGAATAGTGTAAGCATGTCCATGTTGTTTATAAGGAAATGCTGTCATAAGTGCTACGTTTTTGCGGCAGATTTTGATTCTAATTCTTCCCATCTTGCAATGCAGTCTATCAGTTCTTTTTCAATCGTCGCAAAGCGTGCTTGCAGTGCTGTTGCTTCGTCCGGATAATCACGATAAATAATTGGTTCATTCAAACGCAAGGTAATATTTGCTTGTTCTTGTTCCAAGCTATCAATTTTACCAGGTAATGCTTCCAGCTCACGCATTTCCTGATAACTAAGTTTCTTAGCTCGTGAAAACCCGGATGATTTAGGAATACTGGTTGGTGTAGTTTCTGACTGCTTCGATAATATTTTCTGCTGACCGATATTATCTTCAAAATATTTTGCACGTATCCAATCTTCATAACCACCAATATATTCACACAATTTTCCATTTCCTTCAAATGCAATTACTTGTGTGACGACATTATCAAGAAACTCACGATCGTGACTGACCAGAAATAATGTGCCGGTATAGTCCTGCAGCAAGGCTTCCAGCAGCTCGAGCGTTTCAATATCCAAATCATTTGTTGGCTCATCCAGTACGAGAACATTGGCAGGGCGTGTAAATAAACGAGCCAGCAACAATCGATTACGTTCGCCACCCGAAAGCGATTTGACTGGAGAACGGGCGCGCTGTGGCGCGAACAGGAAATCTTCCAGATAGCTGATGACATGTTTGCGTTTACCGTTAATCTCCACAAACTCCGAGCCCTGGCTGATGGTATCCGTCAGAATCATTTCTTCATCCAACTGTTCACGCATCTGGTCAAAATAGGCGACCGCTAGCTTGGTGCCCTGTTGAATTTCACCGGAATCCGGTTGTAATTCACCGAGAATTAATTTTAATAATGTAGATTTTCCAGCGCCATTGGGCCCTAATAGTCCTACGCGATCACCCCGCATAATGCGACAGGAAAAATCATTGATAATAATTTTATCGCCATAACTTTTACTAACGTGTTCCAGTTCGGCGACCAATTTACCTGAGCGTTCGCCCACATCCACATTGATATTGGCTTTACCAATCTTTTCTCTTCTGGCCGCGCGTTCCAAACGTAATGCTTCTAAATTTCTGACCCGGCCTTCATTGCGCGTGCGCCGCGCTTGAATTCCTTTACGTATCCAAACTTCTTCCTGTGCCAGAACCTTATCAAATTTCTGATTATGGGTAGCTTCAATTTCCAGAATTTCTGCTTTTTTTATCTGGTAATCAGTAAATTTCCCAGCGAAGGTCGCCAGTTTTCCGCGATCCAGCTCGATAATTCTTGTCGCCACATTATCCAAAAAACGCCGATCATGTGTGATAAACAAAACACTGCCAGAAAAACCCTGCAGCAATCCTTCCAACCATTCAATCGAAGTGAAATCAAGATGGTTAGTTGGCTCATCCAGTAATAAAACATCCGGGGATATCACCAAAGCACGCGCCAACGCCACCCGTTTTTTTAAACCACCCGAAAGGTGTGCAATGAGCGTATCGGTAGGCAAATTAAGCTTGTCAATCACCGTTTCTATTTTTGCTTGCAAGTTCCACCCATCTTGAACTTCCAATGCACCTTGCAAATCTTGCAATCGAATCAATAATGCTTCCGTGTTTTCTGTATTGTCACTTAACGCATGAGAGACCGCATGATAATCCAGCAATACCTGACTGATTTTCCCCAAACCGTTTGCAACTTCTTGATACACCGTATTGGCAGGATTCAGCACGGGTTCTTGTGATACAAAAGCCAGCTTTAAATTGGGCGCACACCAAAGCCTGCCGTCATCCAGTTTGATTTCGCTTGATAAGGCGCGCAGTAGACTCGATTTCCCCCCGCCATTTCTGCCGATCAAGCCCACACGCTCGCCCGGATCAAGTTGCAAATCTGCGTGGTCGAGCAAGGCATGATGGCCAAAAGCCAAGCAGGCGTTTTCCAGTGTAATAAGAGGCATTAGGGAAGTTTAATAGGGAACTGCTGGTTAATTAGGATTTATGGGATCTTCAAGAAAACGGAAGGGCGCTTCTAAAAATTCAAAGTTCTAAACAACACGAGACACGAGTAAAAATGACGCCGCAGCATATAGCTGATAGGTAAGGAAACATTCTTTGCAAGTAACAAAGTATTGTGAAGAAATTCGGATTTTAGAGGTGACCGGAAGACATTCTGTCATGCTTTATCGCGCTTGGCAAAAACAAGTTCTGATAAAAATGGAGCCCGCAGGCTCCATTTTGTCTGGCTGATTCAATAAAACAGATCAAATTTGATAATACCCGGATGATTACTGTACTGCTGTTACACTAATTTTCTTCGGCTGCACAGCTTCTCGCTTCGGTATAACTACTTCCAGCACACCATGTTTTGAAGCGGCTGATATCGCATCCGCATTGGCGGTATCCGGCAAACTGAAACGTCTGTAAAAAGAACCGTAAGTGCGTTCAACCCGCTTATAACCCTCTTTCTCAGTTTTCGCTTCCGATTTTTTTTCACCTCTGATGGTCAGCACACCGTCTTCCATACTGATATCTATTTCTTCCGGCTTAACACCAGGAATATCCGCATGGATAACAAATTTGTCAGCTTCTTCTTTGATATCAACAGCAGGCGCCCATTCCGCAGTTGCAGTAGAACCTTCAGCCCCGCTTCGTTCTAATTCTCTTTGCAGTTGACTGAGCAAACCCCAAGGTTCATAACGTGTAATGGCCATAATAAATTTCTCCTTATTGATTATAAAAAGCACATTGTGTATCTACAACAGCAACGCCTCACTCAATCTGTCGGGCATCTCTAAAAATCCAAATTTCGTCACAACACTTTGTTACTTATAAAAAATGTTTCCTTACATATCAAACATATGCTGCGTAACCATTTTTTGCTCGTGCCTCGTGTTGTTTAGAACTTTGAATTTTTAGAGACACCCTGTAACCAATAAACCTTTAATGCGGCGTTTTTACAGTTACAAAAAACTACACTTTCAGTTTATCGATATAAGGATCTTTTGTTCTTTTTCAAGCCGCTTAGAAAAATTTCCAAACACAGCGGCTGGTTTTATCGCACATGCCGACGACGCAACCCAAAAATGGTCGCGGCAGGCGCCAGTAGCAGTGAAACAACCCAGAGCCAATGACGTTTAAACCATTCCGATGGATTCGCCTGAACAGAAAAACTCGCTTCGGCAAGATCCAGAATTTTGGTGCTCTGCTGGCCATTATTTTGCGTTAAGAGATGCAACTGGAATTTTAAATCCTGAGACCCCGATGATTCCGGTGTGACACGCCAACGCCAGTTTGCAGTACCGCGATAAGCGGAGAGTTGCTCTTGCGGCCCCCGCTTATCAATCTCAAAATCCTCACCGGCAATTTCAGCCTTCATGTCGGGCGACACCACGCCAACAATCCCTTGGATTTCGGTGCCTTCGGACGACATTGAAACAATCTCATTCAGAAGCCTAGCAAACTTTTTCGTTTCCAGATTTAAAGCCACATCAAAAGGCTCATACTGTTTGACCGTAACCGGAATCGTGATCGCAGCACTGTCAATCGGAATTTTCATCATCAGCGTATTAATAAACTGCTTTTTAGCTGAAAACATATGCATAAAAGAATTGACCGAAAAGGGTACGACTAATAAAACCAGCAATAACGCGGCCGGCATGATCAGATTAAAATTCAAACCGGATTCAGGTTCAGACTTGCGCATGATTTCTCCAACTGTTTATTCATTCATAGTGGCAAATCATATCATTCTCGAAAAACAAATTGAGCGAATCGGGAATATTGCGTTCTGCCTGATAATCCCAACTGACCAGAATGATTCGCTTGCGCTAACCCGCACATGGCTGTGGATGATTCAGTAGCTGTAACTTAATCGCTAAAAATAGCCAAATATTCGGCAAAAATAAACACCCGATTACGGGTTTGCCCGGTAATTTCCTGCAAAATTCCATGCTTGCACATCTGAGCAACCAGTTCATTGGCAGTCTTATAACTGGTGTCACATATTTTTTGGACTGCATCAACGCTAGTAGCGGGTTGTATAAATAAGGCATTGAGCAAAAGCTGCGCGCTTGCGGCCCTGCGCCCAAAGTTGACCTGCAGATTCTGTTCCAGTTTTGCCTTTAAGGTTATGATGTTGGATAAGGTACTTACGGCCAATGACGCCGTTAATTCTATCCCAACCAGAAAATACTTAAGCCACTGCAACATATCGTTCTTCTCGCGCACCACCATCAAATTGTCATAATACAACCCCTTGTTCTTCTCAAAATAGCTTGAGAGATAAAGCAACGGTTTATCCAGAATTCCCTCGCTCACCAGAAACAAGGGAATGAGCAAACGCCCGATACGGCCGTTGCCATCCAGAAACGGATGTATGGTTTCAAACTGATAATGCGCAATTGCGATACGAATTAGCGCTGGAACATGAATATCCTGGTTGTGCAAAAAATGCTCCAGATCTCCCATCAGATCATTCACATGCTGATGATGTGGCGGAATGAATGCGGCATCCGCCAAACTGTGACCGCCTATCCAGTTCTGACTGGTGCGGAATTCGCCAGGCATCTTGTGTTCACCGCGTACACTTTGCAACAAAATAGCGTGTGTTTGCTTCAATAGCCTTGAGGACAAAGGCAATGTTTTAAGATCGTTGATCGCCTGATTCAGGGCTTGTTTGTAATTTTGCACTTCGCGCCAATCATTGCGATGCTCGGGCAAGATTTCCGATTCCGGCAACACCGCCTCACGCATGTTGGTTTGCGTGCCCTCAATGCGGCTTGAAACCACCGCCTCCTTAGTCACATGCAATTGGATGAACAGATTAATATTCGGCACCAAGCGCGCAAACGAATTGAGTTCGCCGAGTCTGACAGCTGCCTTTTCCAGCAACCGGTTCACCTGCGGCGCTTGCCACACCCATTCGTCATTGATGCTGGAAGGCATAAAATAACAGTATTCATAGCCTTTTTGATATTGCCCGGATTGATACTGCTCGAGATGTATCGTCATGTCATTTGTATGCGGAAAGTAACATATAAAATCCTTTATATTACTTTCATCGCCAAAAGTAAAATATAAATGATCTTATGTTAGTTTGTTTGGGATGCGACTCACTCGGCGCAATAATATTGCGCCCTACCTTGCTTTTACCGCCTAAAGTAAAATATGAGTGATCTTATGTTACTTTGATTGGGCTTCGGCTCAGCCTAATAACGCGAGATTTAAGATAGGTGAGAATGATGAAAGTATGGTGATGCTACGCCATCTGTCCCTCTAACATGGTTGTTCTTTAGTTGTTCAAATATTATTTGACATTGGCAATAAAGTCCAGTATTCTGCGCTTCGGAACAACACAAGAACAACGATGGAGAAAAAAATGAAAAAGCGATTTGTAGCAGCACTAAGCCGGTCTCAGGGGCGGAACGCATGGGCCGTGATCTTTCGGCATCCGATTCGGATTGATCCAAACACGAGTAAGGTTGGATTGCGAGTACGACAAGGTCTCGGAACTGCCGATGAGGTTGAAGCCAATCAGCTGAAAGATCAACTTAATCAGTTGCTAGAAAACGATTCATATTGGAACTTGTCTGCGAAGAGTGATGCCGAAAAGCGTTTTCACCGCCGAGTAGTAGAGATATTCTTTCATGGCATGGAACCCGAGGAGAACGACTTTGGAGTCATTCGCGAGTCGATTATCCCCCTGCCGACCTCGCAAAATTCAGATTACAGGCGTGCACTGCTCCTTGGAACAACCGGGGCAGGCAAAACGACACTGTTAAGGCAGTTGATTGGAACAGATCCAGAGACCGAGAGATTTCCGTCCACATCGTCGGCAAAGACCACTGTGCATGAGACAGAAGTTGTCCTCGACACTGGGCCATTCAGGGCTGCAGTTACTTTTTTTCCGGTGGATGAAGTACGAGAACATTTGAATGAATGCATTTCCGAGGCTGTACTTGCGGCATACCGGGGGGACAAAGACACCGAAATTTTACGGAAGCTCTTGATGCACGTAAATCAGCGATTCCGCTTCAATTACATTTTGGGTAATGGCCCACAAGTGCTGACATCGGATGACGATGATGATGAGGACGATAATTATGCCTCCACATTCATCAGCGAGAGCTTGTCTGACCAAACCATAAACATGGACAGCACCAATACTTTGCTTTCTGAGTGCATCACCGTATTGCGGGATATTGCAAGACGGCACGGGGATCAACTAAAAGTGGAACTGGGTGCAATTGACGAGAAAGATCAGCGCGTAGTCGATGAGTTATTCGAGGAGGAACTTGATCGTCGACTACGTGAAGATGAGGAATTCCATCTTGTTAGTGACAAACTGATGGACGAGATCGAGCTACGATTCTCACTGCTAGATGAAGAAGGGACAGTCCGCCGCAATAAACAAGGATGGCCTCAATCTTGGTCATGGCAGACTGACAACCGAGCCGCGTTTATTAAGGCGGTGACATGCTTCTCTAGTAATCATGCTCCGCGCTTCGGAAGGTTACTAACACCCTTGGTCAACGGGGTTCGCGTATCAGGTCCATTCATTCCTGAATGGAATGAGGACAAGCAACCCAAACTCGTTTTGCTGGATGGCGAGGGATTACTGCACACTCCGAAATCGGTAGTAACTATTTCGACTTCCATGATCCGGCGCATTGAATCCACAGATGCGATCATTCTTGTCGATAATGCTACAAGCCCTATGCTGGCAGCCCCAGTAGCCGCCATGAAAGAAATAATCACATCCGGCAGTGCCAGTAAACTCCTTCTCGTATTCACTCATTTCGATGAAGTTAAAGGCGACAACTTACCAAACGCGAGCGCCAAGGAGCAACATGTCCTAGCCTCGGCCGAAAATGTCTTGGCTGCAATTGGAGAAGAATTAGGGCCGTTCGCAAAAAGAGCATTGCGTGCCCGCCTGAAGGATGGCTGCT
This sequence comes from Nitrosomonas sp., assembly GCF_043753625.1. GTDB lineage: Bacteria > Pseudomonadota > Gammaproteobacteria > Burkholderiales > Nitrosomonadaceae > Nitrosomonas. Next base: position 4,578 of record NZ_JAYUWI010000031.1, on the reverse strand, counting down.
TCTTCGTAGGCGGCATAGACGAACACCTAGATGCCACAAAGAAATCGCAAAAGCGCACCATGAGCCAGATGCAGTCACTGCTGGCAACTATCGACAAAATCGTTGAAAAACCGGTCCCTGTACATGCAAAACCGATCTATGACCGCATGAATCTGGCTTTCGCAGTACAGAAAGCCGCAGAGGGCTTCCACGATATATGGTGGTCACGGCTAGGTCTTCCGTCTAAATCAGGAGTCAGCAAAGAGCACTGGAAGCGCATTTGGGCACTGAGTAGGCGACTCGGAACGCCGGGGTTTGGCGATGAGTACGACAATCTCAAACCCGTCGCGGATCTTCGCAAGCAACTACAGGATCGGCTGTACGTCCTATTGCAAAATCCTCTGCGATGGGATCCAATTGAACCGATTGATGATGCACACAAGCAGCAAGTCTTCGATGAGCTCGCTAAAGCGCTTTCGGCTAAAATACTAGATCTCTCTACCCGTCGGGTACGGAGCGAGCGAATGTCAGAGTGGCAAATGGCCTTCAACCAGTCTGGCCGGGGTTCAAGCTATGCTCGCGCCTCTATCATTGGGAAACAGATATATGAGCGCGCCGCGCCGGTACCAGACGTAACTCCGTCGCCAGATCGCAATTCCTTTCTTCATGAAGTGGCCGCCATTGTAGAAAGCGTTTGCCTAGAATTAGGAGCCAGCCTTAACTGAAAGTCTGAGCGTTTTATTAAGGAGCAGGTTCGATTGTTTCTTGTGTAATCACACATTGGATCAATGGGATCATCTATTAGCCTGTCTCCCTGTCTATAGCCTCAGATTAACCTGCAATTAACTATATCCTTTGAGCTCCTTTCGAGCTATCAGATACTCTGGATAAACGCTTTCCACCAACTTCCAGAATCTCGCCGAGTGATTCATCTCGATCAAATGCGATAGTTCATGCGCCGCAACGTAATCGACCAAATGCAGCGGCATCTGGATAAGGCGCCAGTTCAGGTGGATGATGCCGCGGCTGTTGCAACTGCCCCAGCGGGTTTTGGCGCGCGACAGGCGGAATGGGGGTACGGGCAGATTGAGTGCTTGGGCGTAGATCGCAATGCGCTGCTTGAAGCAGGTGATGGCTTGCTGGCCATACCAGGCCATCACGAATTTTTCGATTTGATTGGGATTGAGTTGCGCCGTGAATTGCTCCGCCAATGTCGCTGCATTAGCGGATTGGCAGGCCATTTGTATTTCACCCGATGGTTTCAGCGCGATGCGCCACGGTTCACCCAGTAATGGGTACGTGGCATCATTCGTCCAGGTTAATGCGAGATGTTTCTTGCTTTCCCAATGTTTGAGCTTTTTCGTTATCCAATCCGCTTTTTCCCGCAGGATGTTTTCAACATTGGGTATTGGGGTTTGTAATGGAACGCTGATACTCAAGCCATGACTATCAATTTTTAAACCGATGGATTTGCGCTTACAACGCTTGAGTGTGTAAGTAATTTCCCGGCCATTTAGAGTGGTTTGCGCGAACACTTTTATGGCTTCTGCTGGCTCTGCTTGCTGATACTCAGCATTTCATCCTCAATCCAGGCTTCCACTTTCGCATTCAATTCCCCGGCTTCCATTCCGGTAGGGTCGATCGGTTCGCCGATACTGACGGTGATAGTGCCGGGGTGTTTGACGAAAGAATTTCTCCCCCACAACTCGCCGGCATTATGCGCGACCGGCACTACCGGCACATTGGTATGCGTCGCCAGCCATGCGCCGCCAATGCGGTATTTGCCGCGCTGCCCCGGTGGGATGCGCGTGCCTTCCGGAAATATCACAATCCAGAATCCTTGGCTTAGCCGGTCTTTGCCTTGCTCAACGATTTGTTCCAAGGCTTTTTTCTTGGTGCTGCGGTCGATCGCGATTGGGCTGGTCATCGCCAATCCCCAGCCAAAAAATGGGATGCGCAGCAATTCTTTTTTCAGTACCCACACTTGCGGCGGAAAAATTTTCTGGAAAGCCAGCGTTTCCCAGGCCGATTGGTGTTTGGAAATCACGATGCTCGGCGTTTTCGGGATATTTTCCGCGCCGATGATTTGATAGCGAATCCCGCACAGGTGACGCAGCAGAAACAGCATGATCATTGTCCAGCTGGAAGTCACGCGATAGCGGTTATGCGGCGATAACGGGAAACAGGCCAGTGTCAGCAAGGCATACGGTGGCGTAATGATGATTTGCAGCAACATATACAGTGCTGAACGTAAAACTGCCACTATCATTCCTCTCCAGCCAATGCGTCGGCCACGGCGGCCAGATTCTCAAAAATCTGCGTCCCTGCGGGAATTTCTTTCGCGGTGCGCGTTGTTTGCCCGTTGCCGGTCAGCACCAGCATCGGTATGGCACCGACTGCGGCGGCGGCTTGTAGATCTTTTAATGAATCACCGACTGCCGGCGCATTCTTTAAATTAACCCCATAGCGCTGCATGATTTCATCCAATAAACCGGTTTCCGGTTTGCGGCAGGAACATTTATCCGCGTTGGTATGCGGGCAAAAAAATATGGCATCAATGCGCCCGCCTGCTTGATTGACCGCCTTGTACATTTTGTCATTAATGGCATTGTAAGTTGCCATGTCGAGCAACCCGCGCCCAATACCCGATTGATTGGTGGCGATGACCACGCGATAACCGGAATGCGTCAGCCGGGCAATCGCATCCAGGCTGCCAGGAATGGGAATCCACTCATCCGGTGTTTTGATAAATGCGTCACTGCTCTGATTAATCACACCGGTTTGGTCGAGGATGATCAGTTTCATATTAAGATGCCAGTTTAGAAAGATCGGCTATTTGATTCATGATCTGATGCAACTGCTTCAGCAAGGCAAGGCGGTTTTTGCGCAATGACTCATCTTCAACATTCACCATCACGTGATCAAAAAAGGTATCAACCGGCGATTTCAGCGCGGCCAGGATTTGCAGCGAAGCTGTGTAATCTCCGGAATCGAAAGCTTCTTTGGTTTTGGAAGAAAACCCTGTTAATGCCTGATAAAGCGCCTGCTCGGCAGGCTCTTGTAATAAACCGGTATCCACCGTGTCGCTGATACTACCTTCCGTTTTTTTGAGAATATTGCCCACCCGTTTGTTGGCGGCCGCCAGGCTAGCCGCTTCCGGCAATGCCGCAAAAGCACGCACGGCGGCAAGGCGTTTGGGAATATCGCTGAGCTGCTGCGGATTCAAACTGAGCACGGCGTCGACTTCCTGGGCGGTATAGCCTTGATCACGCAAGCTGCCAGCAAGGCGCTCGTAAAAGAATATTAACAGCTCTTGACGTATTTGATACAAGGTATGGTATTGCTCCAGCATAAAATCAGGTGAACGGCTTTCCCATTTTTCTGGAATATCTGCATCTTCAGTTATTCCAATTACTCGCTGCACCAATTTGTCTAACTCGAGTGACAAATCTTTCTCGATTAAAATTCTTATAATTCCTAGCGCATGTCGCCGTAATGCAAATGGATCTTTGTCGCCAGTTGGTACTTCACCAATCTTGAACATATTCACTAAGGTTTCCAGTTTGTCCGCAAGCGCCAGACAAACACCAACAGGGTTGCGCGGCAGCGTATCACCGGCAAAGCGCGGTTTATAATGATCTTCGATGGCAAACGCGACATCGTCGCTTAAGCCCTCGTGTTGCGCATAATAGCGCCCCATGATGCCTTGCAGTTCCGGAAATTCGCCGACCATATCGGTCAGCAAATCCGCTTTGGCCAATGTGGCGGCTTCATAAGCCTGCTTAGCCAGTTCGTCACCACCCAGTAGCTCGCCGATCATTTTCGCAATAGCGCGAACATAGTGCATGCGCATACCCTGCGTGCCCAGCTTATTGTGGTAAACCACCTTGTCCAATTCCGGCACGCGCGATTCCAGCGTTTTCTTGCGATCCTGATCAAAGAAAAACTTGGCGTCAGCCAGGCGGGAACGAACCACTCGTTCATTCCCGCCGATGACCAAGCCGGGATCAGTTGGTCGGATATTGGAAACCAGCAGGAATTTGTTGGCCAATTTTCCCTGTGCATCCAGCAACGGGAAGTATTTCTGATTCGCTTTCATGGTCAGAATCAAGCATTCCTGCGGCACTTGCAGAAATTCCACAGCAAATTTGCCAACCAGAACGTTGGGGTGTTCGACCAATGCGGTGACTTCGTCCAATAACGCGTCATCGTCGATCAGCGTGAGATGTTCCTGCGCCGCCGCGACAGCGAGCTGGTACGCGACTGCTTCGCGGCGCGCGGCAAAACTGGCAATGACAGCGCCTTCGGTGGCCAGTTGCTGCGCATAACTATCCGCACTGTGTAACACAATGGGATTTACTTTTGCCTCAAAACGATGCCCTTGCGTTTCGTAGAACGAAGTTTTTCAAGACATTTATTACGGGCAGCGAACGGTAGGTTACATTAAAAACGTACGGGAAGATGGTAAGATCGATTTATCACTTCAGCCTTTGGGCAGTTTCGGCGCAAAAGATCTGGGCGATAAAATCCTAGAGATTTTAAAAGCTGCGGGCGGTTCTTTACCGGTGACAGATAAAACTTCGCCCGAAGACATTTACG
>NZ_JAYUWI010000030.1:0-20720 GCF_043753625.1 Nitrosomonas sp. | reverse complement strand
GAACGGCCTGAATGATGCTGCTTTGCAAGCATCTCAAATTCATGTCTCGGCACAAGTTTTAGTATTTGGAAAAAGATTGTATTACAATGAGACATGGCATGATTCTCCTAGCTGTTTCAACAAGTTATGCGAAAACTTATTATACCAATTAGGCCTGAATCGGGCCGCAGTACTTACTCGTTAACGGGACAGTAGTGAAAGCAAATACATCATCGAATCCCATTCTGTTTTGAAAATATTAGCTTGTCTGTTTCAAAACCTAGCTCTACCGCTCTCTGTACAAACCGATCAAGCAATGCATCATTGATCGATGGAGTTCTTGCCAGCAGCCACAAATACGATTTGTCGTAGCTGGTCACAAAGGTGTATTGGTAGGCTTCCTTATCCAGTTCAAACACAATGTATGCACCATAAAACGGGCCGAAGAAAGAAACTTTCAAATAGCCTTGCTGCGGATCTCTGACAAAATAAGCTTTGCCTTCGGCTTCTTTCCACTTGTTTTCCGTCGCCGAGAAGCCTTTATTGATGACTCTGACACCGCCATCGTCGCTCAGAAAGTATTCCGCCGTCACGTTGTCGAGTCCGCGCTCAAACGAATGATCGAGCCGTGCGATTTCGTACCATTTTCCCAGATACCGGTTCAGCTCAAATCCATCAACTGGTGTGATATTCTGCGGAATCGATACACACCCGCTTATCCAAAGAACCAGAAAAATACCCAGTAATAGTCGCATTTCTAAATACTCATGAAGTCGTTAATACCGGGTAATCGGTATACCCTTCTGCGTCCCAGGTATAAAACGTAGCCGGATTGGGTGGATTGAGTAGCGCGCCCGTTTTGATCCGCGCGGGCAAATCGGGATTCGCCAAGAAACTGGTACCGAAAGCCACCGCGTCAATTCTTCCTGCGGCGACATCCTTACCTGCCTCTTCGCCGGTATAACCCATATTGCCGATCAGCACACCTTTATAATGCTGGCGAATCGGCGTCATTACGTCGCCGTTTTGCTGCCGAAAGAAATCACCGCGCATCACATGCAAATAGGCAATGTGATAGTCGTTGAGCCGGGTCGCCAGCCAAGTGAATAATCCGACCGGATCGCTATCGATCATACTGTTGTAGCTGTTCAACGGTGAAATGCGCAAGCCGACACGATCGCCCCCCCACACGGCACTGACGGCTTCAAGCACTTCCAATGTCAAACGCGCCCGATTTTCGAACGAGCCGCCGTAAGGACCCGTACGCTTGTTCGAGCCATCGCGCAGAAACTCATCTAATAAATAACCGTTCGCACCATGTATTTCAATACCATCAAATCCCGCAGTTTTGGCATTTTCCGCAGCTTTCCTGAATCCAGCCACAATGCCTGGCAATTCATCATCGCGCAGTTCTCGTGGAATAACGTAGGGCTTTTTCCCCTCTGGCGTTCGTACTTCATCATCGGTAATGGCGATCGGGCTCGGTGCAACAGGCTGGGCGCCACGGTTTAAAAGCGGATGGCATGCTCTGCCGCCATGCCAGATCTGCAGAAAAATTCTGCCATCGGCTGCATGCACGGCATCGGTCACCCGCTGCCAGCCTGCTATCTGCTTTGCAGAATAGATGCCTGGCTCCTTCCAGAAGGCTGAATTTCCTTCGGTCGCCATGGTGGCTTCCGCGATGATCAGTCCAGCACTTGCCCGCTGTGCGTAATGTTCCGCCATCAAAGAATTCGGAACATGTTCATCCCCTGCCCGGCAGCGGGTAAGCGGCGCCATGAAAATGCGATTTGGCACATCCAATGTACCCAGTTTTAACGGTGTAAACAGTGTATTCATCCGGCTAAATCTCCAAAGTGTCAGTACCGTCCATTTTAGCGCAAATAAGTGAATTGAATTTTTTCCTCGATTTTTGCTCTTTTCTCAGAAAAATAATTTCCTTATTTTTCATAAGAAAAGAAAAATTTTCGCTTATCTGCAACAAGAATGTGAATTAAATGTGAAATATGTGTGAACTTTTTGTGAAGCAACGTATCATATAGATACAAAGCTATTCTAAATAGCTTTTATAACCCTCAATTAAGGAGATTTTCATGAAAACAAGTCATATTTTTGTTCTGTCAGCTTTAGTTATTACTGGTGCTTACTTTGGCGTTTTGTCATTGTTTGAATTACCAGAAACTACAACGGAATGGGTTCTTTCAGACATTATTCTTGGAGCGATACTTTATGTGAACTACTTGGTGATTGCTATGGCACATGGCTCATCAAAAACCAGAAAGCACTACTCTGAGAAAAAAGTTACTGCATAATATTTTCTAGTCTAAATGGGGTTAATGCGAATATTTCAATCGCATTAACCCCATTTTTATTCAAGAATTTAAGCAAGCTATTGTTTGAAAATACAATTGGCAAGCATCCTAAAAGTTATAAACGTTTGAATCGCTCGGCTGGATGATCAAGCCAATGAATCAATCCTAGTGTATTCAGTCGAATGTCCGAGCTCAGAAGCTCATCGATCTCTGCTTGCGGTAACCGGCAACCATGCTCCGATAATCGTTGTAACAATAATTTGTGCAAAGCATCTGAAATAACAGATTGCCGATTGGCTTCATCATGCTTTGCCGCCTGAGCAATTTCCACATGCGCATCTAGCAAGTAGTGCATCGATTTTGCATGATGCGCCAAGTTTGCAATCTGACTATAGTGTGTCAAATAAGCATAGCGCGGTTGATAACTCATAATGCGATCGATTGAAGCATGGGCTGCTTCAGGGTCAAATTGCACCGGTGACGTGGTCGGAAATACAAATTCCAATCCATTGACATCGAATTCCCGGTACGAAACACCGAACGTATCACCTGTGAAAAAAGACTGACTGCGTTCATCATAGATGCAATTATGGTGACGTGCATGACCAGGCGTATCGAGAAAGAGCAATGCGCGGCCATTGAGATCAATTCGGCTTTCATCGGGCGCTTCAATAATCCGGTTAACGTCAATCGGATAAATCTCACCATAAACACGCCTAAATTCCGCTTCCCCATAAACGCCTATTGCGCCAGCGACCAGCCGCGCAGGATTTGCCATATGACTCGCACCGCGTGGATGAACAACCAATCTGGCGTTCGGGAACAGACGCATACATTCACTGGCGCCACCGGCATGATCAAGATGAATATGCGTCAATATGATGTAAGCAACAGCTTCAATGGCAATATTTTTGTGTTTGAGTGATTCGATCACACCAGGAATGGAAAAGGATGTGCCGGTATCAACCAATGCAGCCGCACCTTTTTCAACGATCAGATGAATAGCTGCCCGCCTAGGACGGTGAAATTGTGCATCAATAGAACTGATGCCGTGTTCATAATCGATTACAAGTGGTAATGACATATTATTCCGGATTTATATGCAAACTTCCAACACGAGAGTTACTACTCAATGTTATTTGGAGGGATGCTTTAATTGTTCAAGGATAGCCGGATTTTCCAAAGTAGAAATATCCTGGGTTATTTCCTCACCTTTGGCAAGTGTGCGTAATAATCGTCGCATGATTTTACCAGATCGCGTCTTGGGCAGATTTTCTCCAAAACGGATTTCGTCCGGTTTGGCAATCGGACCAATCTCCTGCGCTACCCAATCACACAACGTTTTAGTGATTTGAGCAATCTCTTCGCCATGCGGGTACTTCCCCTTTAGCACAACAAAAGCAATCACCGACTCACCTTTAATTTCATGCGGCTTGCCGACAACAGCGGCTTCTGCAACCAAGGGATTGGCGACCAAAGCCGATTCAATTTCCATCGTTCCTAAACGGTGCCCGGAAACATTCAGGACATCATCAATACGTCCCATAATCCAGAAATAACCATCCATATCACGGTATGCTGAATCTCCGGCCAGATAAAATTTTCCATGGCCCATATCTTCCGGGAAATAAGTTTTCTTGAAGCGTTCTGGATCACCCCAGAGCGTGCGGATTTGTGAAGGGAAAGGCTTTTTAATCACCAAAAAACCGCCCTTACCATTTTCTACATCATGACCCGCTTCGTCGACAATCGCCGCAAAAATTCCCGGTAATGGAAAAGTACAAGAACCCGGCTTCAACGCAACCGCACCCGGCATCGGCGCAATCATATGGCCACCGGTTTCTGTCTGCCACCAGGTGTCCACAATGGGGCAGCGTGACTGGCCTATTTTTTCATAGAACCATATCCACGCTTCGGGATTAATCGGTTCACCGACTGAGCCCAACAAGCGTAACGAGGATAAGTCGTATTGCGCGGGCAAATCCGATCCCAGTTTGATTAGCGAACGAATTGCAGTCGGTGCGGTATAGAATGTAGTGACGCGATGTTTCTGGATGATTTCCCAAAAGCGCCCGGCATGCGGATAAGTCGGAATTCCCTCGAATATTACCTGAGTAGCACCCATAGCCAGAGGCCCATAGGTAACGTAACTATGGCCAGTAATCCAGCCAACATCGGCAGTACACCAGAATATATCGGACGGCTTGTAATCAAAGATCCATTGCATACTCAGCTTGGTTCCGAGCAAATAGCCGGCGCTGGAATGCTGAACTCCCTTGGGCTTACCCGTTGATCCTGAAGTATACAATGTAAAGAGCGGATGCTCTGCATTGAACCATTCCGGCTCGCACTGAGTACTGACACCTTGCGTGATTTCGTGCCACCAGGCATCGCATGCTGGATTAAAGGGGATTTCACTACCAGTTCGTTGATAAACCACAACCAGCTTCACCGGTGTCGTGTCACTCATGCTCATCGCTTCATCAACGGTTGCCTTGAGCGGATTGCGTTTACCACCGCGCACCTGCTCATCAGCCGTAATGACTGCGACTGCACCGGCATCGACAATGCGTTCATGCAAACTTTTAGCAGAAAACCCGCCAAATACTACCGAATGAATTGCACCAATGCGCGCACAGGCTTGCATAGCGACAACAGCTTCAATCCGCATGGGCATATAAATAATGACACGATCGCCTTTCCGGATATTTCTTGATTTCAGCGCATTGGCGAGCTGACAAACACGCTGATGAAGATCACGATAAGTCGATTGAATAACTTCACCATCATCGGCTTCAAAAATAATAGCGATCTTATCCGCTTGTGTTGCCAGGTGCCGATCCAGGCAGTTATATGAGACATTTAATTCACCATCATTAAACCATTGATAGAACGGCGGAGTTCGATCATCCAGTATCTGCGTAAAAGGCTTATGCCAAAGAATCTGTTCTTTAGCCTGTTTTGCCCAGAAACTCAGATAATCCGACTCTGCTTCTGCACACAAAGCCAGATAATTCTGAAGGTTGGGTACATTTGCTGTTCTGGTGAATTTATCAGAAGGCGGAAATATGCGAGTTTCATTTAAAATTGACTCAATGGCTGACATGAAATTCTCCGAAATTCTTTTGTTCGGTACTCTTGAGAAAGATTGTATCATTGGCTTCGCGCGTCATTTGCACTTCTTATTTGAAGAAGGTAAATTTGCGCTCAGAAAATCTGCAAACAACGGGGTGCGCTCTTCAATCTGGAGGTTTCCAACCAGCTTTCGCCCCAAAGGATGGGGAATTGAACCCGTAGAGATTAAAAACAGAATTACTCCAACGCTTCCACAGTGCCGCAGCCAACAGAGGAACTGTCTTACTTCAAGGAAAGACTCTCTAATGCTTTCTGATGATCCCATTTTCCATGAAACAAAAGACCCTTTTTCTCAGGTGTGCGGTCACTGGTCCAGGTTAGATAATTCCCATCCTGTGTAAATACCGGCAGACCATCAAAACCCTCTTTATCAGTCACGCGCACAGCGTCATTCTTGCCATCGACATCAACGATATACAGTTCAAAATTGCGATGCCCATGCACATTCGTTGCAAATATGATGTATTTTCCGGAAGGATGATAAAAAGGTGCCCAAGACATTACATTAAGGCGGGTGATTTGTTTCTGATCCGATCCGTCGATAGCCATCGTAAATATTTCCGCTTCCCGGCCATTTTCCGAGAAACGCCGCCAAACGATTCTTTTCCCATCCGGACTAAAAAACGGACCGCCGTCGTAGGTTTTCGTGTGCGTTAATCGTTTCACATTGGAACCATCCGCGCCCATGATATAAATATCGATCAAAGCGGATGGATTGGCTTTAAACAGCGCGGCTTCCTCATCGGATAATTCCTCCGTATATGCCCTGCGGTTCGAGGCAAATGCAATCAGCTTGCCGTCGGGAGACCAAGAAGCTTCGGCATCGTAACCCAATGTTTTGGTCAGATTCCTGATATTGCCACCGGAAAAATCAGTTTCGTAAATATCGTAATACTCATCGTAATCCCATGCATAAGACTTCTGTTCACCGGATTTCCGGCGCTCAATCTCTGCAACCATTTTGGCTTTAGCTTCCGCATCTTCATGCGTCGATGAAAACAACACTTTTTCCAGCGCCGGATGTACCCACGCGCACGTGGTCTTGCCGGTACCTGGCGATACCTGCGTCACCGCACCAGATTCGACATTCTTCAAAAAAATCTGATAAAACGGATTATCATCTGCCACTTCCGCTTGATAAATCATCCATTTTGAATCGGCACGGTAATACGCTTCACCGGCGCGTTTTTCCTTGACGGAGAGCTGGTGTTCGCCGGTAATGAAGTCGGTAGCATTGGCGTTCAATGCTGCCAAAAAAAACAAAACTGGAAAAAATTTGATTGCGGATTGTAAATAATCCGGCCTGCCAGGAAACATTTTCATTTGATATCAAAATCCTTAAAAATAGATAAAACTCGGTATCAATTGTACAAGTATTCGACAATGCTTGTTAAGCCTATGCCACCGCCGGGCAATAGCAGCGCGAGCAATGACGGTTGTTGAAAGAAAGAAAAAGTTTGCTGCTTCTTGTTGCGAATTTCTGTTACCACCTGGTCCACAGTATTCGCATTACCAAACGCCAAGGATATTCTTCCAGGCCGATCTTCTTCATAAAATTGAAGTATATCCTCGCATTGTTTCTCTGCAGATTTTTTTAATAAAATCAAGGTAATGATCAAGTAAATTGACGCGCCGATAAAAACGATTATCAATGCAGGAGAAAATCCCAAATTATCAAATACATTGCTCCGACCAATCGCTATCAGTAGCATTAAAACAAAGGGAATATAGATGATGCTGTTAATTCTTTTGATCAGTCTTGTGATTAATAAGAACCGAAAGTAAGGCTTTAATTCTTCGCGTGAAATGCCTGTTCTTTTTTCGTGTTCTTCCATGAGTTCTAGAGGCCAATCAAGTTGATCAGCGGGAAATTTCTTCGGTTCAAGCTGGTCAATAAATCGCTTACAAGCCGTTGCTTCGTAGCCAACCCAGTAAATCAATCCCCACAAGATAAAAAATTGTACGAAAGCAAGGAAATAGTGTAGGTTCTGCGTAATCTCTCCGCGCGATGGGAAATTTAAATAGCCTAGTGAAAATAATCCAAAGTAAGTCAATCCAAGTGAAATTGCGGTAGCACAGAAAATCCACAGATACCCTTTGGGCTTTCTATAATCTGTAATTTGCATGTACTCAAGCCATAGTGTTTCGACTTCCTTGTTAGTAGATGTGAAACCAAAAAATGGCCCCTTCAATCCTTCCCGCCAATTATTGCTATTTTTCGGTCCATTGTATTTAGAAAACTCAAAATTCTTAGTAATTTCTTTGGCTTCTCTAAATTTTTTGTCAAAATAAAAAAAGACTAGAAGAATAATGATAATCCCAAAAAATCTTATGATTAGATTGGGCCATACGCTAACTCTCTCGAGCCAAAGGAATGGCTCACCAGTTTGGTGGTTGGGAAAATTATCCCGGCTATAACACAAAAGAATTAATCCAATAGCAACAATGCTAATCACACTCCCTTTTACTACAACAAATAAGAAATGTTCAAAGACAGACCTAAACAATAGATAACAGAGTATTAGGATTGTTAAGATCAATATCAGTAATCGATAAATTGCTGCTGTATCGATTTTCTTTTGACGCTTTTGCTCAATAGTATCGCAGACAAATAAATTAGTCGTGCCACATACTTCATTATTATTTTCTTCAGAAAACTTCGTATCAGCAGAATTTTTCATCCATTTGTCCAGATAATCTGTCGGAGGTGACGCAAGATGTACTGCCTGAGTCCTTCCAATTTCAAAAATCTGAGGATTTAACCAGTTACTTAGTTTTTGCTGTGGGGTATACCACATACCCCACATTTTTACCCAATCGTTGCTTTCCACTTTTTTGCTTGGCGGTATTAAATTATTTAGCTTTGGATCCAAAGCAAGCAATGTAGAAAAATACATCGATGTTTGATAACTATCACGAAATGGCATTATTGATCCCTGCAATTCCGGTCGGAGTGTAAGATCAAAATTGCTGGCAACGACCAGATTGCGTGCCCACTTTGTTTGATCCGCATGTAGATATCGCGCGTCCAGCTCGGTGGTAAAAAAGATCTTATGTTTAAAACGATCACGCAAGGCTTGCAATATCAGTAATTTGTCGTATACATCATTACCAAAAATTCCGATTGCTTTGATCCGGTTGGTTCCTAACCCTTCGCCACGATCAAGCACTTCAATCTTACCGATAAGTCGCCTCAAATAATCGAATTGGTTGCGTCCTTCCGCGTGTTCAGGTGATGCGTCATCCAATTGGGTGATTAAACTTTTCTGCTCTTTTTTATCTTGCGTATCTTGTGATTTCCTACTTGACTCATCAAGATCAGGCAATTTGCCATCCAATCCACGAAAATACGTAAAATTCACTACAAGTTGTTTTTCATTTTCCTTTTTATTACATTGCTCATTATTAACTGAATCAATGAAATGTTCAGTTAATGATCGGGCATATAAGGAATCTTGCTCGCTAATAATTACCAAGCCATCTTCACATTCATCTTTGATGAATGGAATCTTACGATTAACGCCGCGCTGCTCTAGTTCCCAGATCAGTGCTTTAGCAAGATTTATATCTTGTCCGATCGTGCGAAAAATGGATTTATCGGCAAGCTTCTTGGCAATTTCTTCCTTTATACATTCTGCGCTCTTAGTAGGACCAAGATCTTTATCACATTGATTATCTTTCTTAATAGCACTAAATAAATCCTTATCTGAAATAGTTGCACTGGATGAAATTATTTTGAATGAAGCAGATAGCCCATCTATTTCCTTAGATTTCATCAACTCGACCAGGAGTGATGTGTTGGTTGGTCCAATTAAAGAAAAATCAAACTGCCCTGATTGAATCTCTTTTAACCCATTGAATAGAACTTTAATGAAATTCCCATACTCTGTAGCAGGGATTTTGTCTTCATTTAACCAGAGTATTAGTACCTGCTCTTCATGACTACCCTTAAACCACTCATAAGGCACATCAATAGGGGGACAATGTGCATCAACATCAGGGACGCATGATGACTTCAAGCGATAAAAATTTATATGCTCAGTATCTTGAGCAAAGTATTTTCGTACACCAAGTGCAGAAACTACTGCATAACGATAACGTTGCCTAAATTCAGTCAATTCTGGATAGGAACTCCCAAAAACACTGATAGCTATAATTCGTAAGCCTGCATTTTCATTAATATCGCCCTTAATTTTTTTAAAAAAATCACTCATTGATCCAGTTTCAGGAGGAGATTTTTTTCCAGAATCCTTATTTTGATTAATATAACGCTCAACTGCGGCTACTGGATCTTGCCATAAGCGTGCATCTACTTTGCCTCTATCCGATGATAATAGCTTGGTATGCTGTGAATCGTGTGGGCGTGAACTGGTTAATGGATTATTGACTGCAGCACCTGTAACCAGCATGATCAATAATAAAATCGAAATCAAACCATTCTTAAAGTTTTGATTATTGTCAGTTCCCATAGCTCTTTGCTCACTTAACGAATTATTTTTATATCGAATGTCCGGAATTATGCAGGCATTATGTGTTTAATCTCAAGAAAACAATGATGTTTGATATGATGCGAACTGGCTGTTAGTAAAATCACATTGCGGCGAAAATTATGTAACTATCTCAATAGTTCCCGGAATTCATCAAAAAATCTTCCAAACAATAAAAGAAAAAATGCAAAAATCAATAAATCGCAGTGTGGCAGCGCTCTTCTTCATCATCTGCACGCTCTACAGTCTCGTTACTTTTGCAAGTACCTCAACTTTCCATCACCGCATGGAAATTCAACTTTCACCAGGCACTTCTGAAATCCGCGTCAAAGACCATATTCAGATTCCAGTTCATGTACAGAATCCAGAAATACCCACGCAACTTGATTTCTTCCTGCACGCCGGTCTGACGATTACGGATATACAAGGCGCTCAAATTAAAGCACAGGGAAGTGAAGTCGCTTTAAAGTCCCGTTCAATTTCCATTAAACATTACACTTTAACGTTGCCCCCCGGCCAGAAGGAATTCACTCTGCATTTCAATGGAAAAATCAATCACCCGGTACAAGGCCCCGGACAAGAATACTCGCGCAGCTTCGGTTCCACGCCGGGAGTGATTTCTCCGGAAGGCGTGTTTCTAGCCAATTCCAGTGCGTGGTATCCGCAGTTTGAAGCTGATGCGATGGTGTCATTCCGCCTGGATATTCAAGTGCCTGCCGATTGGGATGTGGTCAGCCAGGGTACGTTGGTGCGTGAACAGAAAACAGCCGAAACTCAGAACGTAGTTTGGGAAGAAACACAGCCGCAGGACGATATCTATATCGTCGCGGGCCGCTATCAGCGCTACACACAATCCGCCGGTGCGGTGAATGCTTTGGTTTATTTGCGTAGCGCGGATGAGGCGCTGGCGCAGAAATATTTGGACACCACCGCGCAATATATTGCCATGTATAACAAGCTGCTCGGCCCCTACCCGTACACAAAATTCGCGCTGGTCGAGAATTTCTGGGAAACCGGCTACGGCATGCCTTCCTTTACGCTTCTCGGCCCAAAAGTGATTCGCTTTCCTTTCATTCTGCATTCGTCGTATCCGCATGAAATTCTGCATAATTATTGGGGCAATGGCGTGTTTGTCGATTACGCCAAAGGCAATTGGGCTGAGGGCTTAACTGCTTATCTCGCGGATCACTTGGTCAATGAACAACGCGGCAAAGGCGAGGAATATCGCCGCGACGTGCTGCAGAAATATGCTGATTTCGTCAATAAGGAAAAAGATTTCCCTATCATCCAGTTCGTTTCGCGCCATAGCGCCAGCTCGGAAGCCGTCGGCTACGGTAAGACCATGCTATTTTTCCACATGCTGCGTCAGGAATTAGGCGATGAGGATTTTGTGCGCGTATTGCGGCAATTTTATAAGCAGTTCAAATTCAAACAAGCGACTTTTGCAGATTTGCTCACGACGATCAACGCAACCACCGGCCAAGATTTTTCCGCGCAGTTTGAACAATGGGTGCATCGTACCGGCGCGCCCGATTTATTACTGCGCGATGCAGAAACCGAGCGCACGGCAGATGGATTCAAACTCACACTGACGGTTGAGCAAACGCAACCGGGCGATCTTTATCGTCTGCACATTCCAGTTTCCGTCACGCTGGAAGGTGAGGATATGGCGACACAATCGCACATCACTATTGATCAGCGAACGCAAACCATCGAAATGGATTTCCACGCCCGCCCGGTGCGTATCGACCTCGATCCGCATTTTGATGTGTTCAGGCGCTTGGATAGTCGTGAAATCCCTTCCGCGTTGTCGCAGGGTTTTGGCGCAGAAAAACCATTACTGATTCTGCCTGCGCGCGCAGACAAAAAAATCTTAGGAGCCTATCGTGCGCTGGCGGCGAATTGGCAGAAAACCCAATCGAACCAACTGGAAGTGATTACGGACGATCAACTCACCGCTTTGCCCGCAGATCGCACCGTCTGGATCATGGGGTGGCAAAATAAGTTTGCTGAGACTGTCGCCAAAACTTTGGCGGATCGCGGTGTGACTTATCAGCAGAAAAAACTGCAATTGGATCAAAAGACCTATCCGCAAGCGGAGCACGCCGTCGTATTGACTACCCGGCAACCGTCCAATCCGGATAAAACGCTATTATTGATCGCATCGGACAATCCCAAGGCGATTGCCGAGCTGGCCAATAAATTGCCGCACTACCGGAAATACAGTTATTTGGTATTCAAAGGCGACGAATTGACTAATATCGACAAAGGTCAATGGCCGATTACGCAATCGCCGCTCTCACAATGGATCAAGCAAAAAGACAATTACGTCATTCACACGACGCATACCGGCATCACCAAGCCGCGCCGCGCATTGGCGGAACTGCCTCCGGTGTTTTCCGAGAGCCGCATGCTGAGTGATATCACGCATTTGGCCAGCGAATCGTTCAAGGGACGTGAACTGGGCACCCCGGAACTAGATACCGCAGCAGCGTATATTGCCAAGCAATTTCAACAAATCGGCCTGACACCCGGCGGCGGCGACAATAGTTATTTTCAGTTTTGGCAACAAGATGTCGGCCTACCGAAAGGAAATATCACACTACGCAATGTGATCGGCATTTTGCCGGGCACCAACCCGCAACTCGCCGGGCAAAGCCTGATCATCGGCGCGCATTACGACCACCTCGGCATGGGCTGGCCGGATGTTCGCGCAGCCCATCAGGGAAAAATTCATTATGGCGCGGATGATAACGCCAGCGGCATCGCCGTAATGCTGGAACTGGCGCGGCAGATCGTGCCGAAATGGCAACCGGAGCGCACCATTATTTTTGTCGCTTTTACCGGAGAAGAAGCGGATTTGCTCGGCTCCAAGCATTACATCCGCAATACCAAAAATTATCCAACCGAGAAAATCATCGCGATGCTGAATCTGGATACCGTTGGGCGGCTTGAAAACAACCCGGTCACCGTGTTCGGCACCGGCACCGCGCGTGAACTGGTGCATGTTTTCCGCGGCGCAGGCTTTGTCACCGGTATTCCCGTCAACGCCGTGCAAGATGACTTCGGTTCCAGCGACCAAGCCGCTTTCATCCAGGCCGGCGTGCCCGCCGTGCAATTCTTCGCCAGCGCGCACGAGGACTACCACGCCCCCGGCGACACCGTGGACAAAATCGACTCCGCCGGATTGGTCAAAGTCGCCGCCATCCTCAAAGAAGCCACCGAATACCTGGCCAACCGCATCGAACCGCTGACCGTCACAGTGCCATCGCAAACCACGCAAGCCGATCCCACAGAAACAAAAACCAAAGAAAAACGCACAGCCAGCCTCGGCACAGTACCGGATTTTTCGTACCAGGGCGAAGGCGTGCGCGTGGACAATGTTCTCCCCGGTTCCCCGGCGCAGCAAGCGCAGTTACAAACGGGTGACATTCTGATTCAACTGGCTGGTCAGCCGATCAGCGATTTAGCGTCGTATGCGGCGATTCTCCGCACGTTGAAAGCGGGGGAGAAAGTGGAATTAAAATATCGGAGAGATGATACGGTTATAGTGGCTAAAGTGATGTTGGTGGAACGCTAGTAGCATGGTTGCTAATTCCAGATCGCTTTTTTAATTGTCGGAGCTGCAACCGAGCCGCCCAATGAAGCTTGCCGTCAAAAATAATATAGTGTTACCCTATGAAATATTGGTTCTTCCATGCTTAGACGATCGTGTTCGCAATTTTTTCTCACGGATTGAATCGAGCAAAATTCTTAATTGATCGCATGGGTCATATTTGCTTCTATGAACTGTCTTATTCAATTTATCAATTAATATTAAAACATGATGATAGATAATATTCACTGCGATTACACGACATTATCGATAGGATTATTGGACAAAATGTCTTATATATTACGTTATACGTTGTCATGACACTCGCTGAATATCGGCGCTACTACCGTGATCTCACCCTAGGAGTCCTTGGGGGAAACCACGCGCATTTCGATATCACGATGCCGGACGACACCGCAAAAAAGACCGAATACGACAATTACCGTCGCGGTCTTACTGTGCTTGCTTTGGTATCTCTAGCGGAATCAAATCTAATTGCCGAGGGCGACTTCAAGGCACTCCGAAAATTTGAGCCGTCCACGGGTGTTCCTTCTATCGTCAATCAAACGCACCTTTCGGGGTTCATCTACCTTCGTGACTGTGTCGCCCACAATCCCGCCACCACTCTGCTATCTGGCGGGAAAAATACAGCAGCCTTTGTCTCAGCGGTTGCGTCTGGCCAGTTTCCATTTGCCACTGTATCGGGGTCGGCACTGAGCATTGGGAACACCCACGAACTTCATCTCATTGTGCTGAGACTATACGGTGAAAACGTATAACCCGGCGCTCAACCTCGCTCCCTTCGGTCGCTGGACGCTGCGCGATGAAACCGCGCAGCGCCGGTTAGCTCTACGTTAGGCGTCGGACATGGCCATCAAGTTCTACTCTGCCATTCTCGATCAACACATTGCCCCAGGTGTTTCGGGATTCACTTCCGCTGAGATCCCTGACATGTCCTCTTGGGCCGAACAATCTCCGCACTGGATCGCAAACTACTTTCTCAACTCAGCGCTAAGAACATCGTTCGCTCCCCCGATGAATGCATATGCCTACAATTACCTCCGCCGCGCCCAATACGCGTTCTCTGAGCACCATCTCGCCCGTGAGGCTACGCTAGGGTTCTTGGCTGGTGAGGCTCAGTCAGTTAAGAGTTATGCTGACGCCCTCTTTCATTGGGAGTGCTACTTAGGACAGTCGTGGCACGCACTGTCTATTCTGATTGCCGCATGGAAGGGTAAAGCGTTTGATAAGAACGACGCCTCAGTAGAACAGCGCCTTAATGCTTTGTACAACCAAATGAAGCATGTCGAGTCTCGGATCGACAACGGCCAAATGCTTCCGGGCGCTACCGTCCCGGTGTGGCTGGACAATCAGGGGCTCAGAAGCGTCGACACAAGCTTAACCTATGCGGAAACAGCCGAAGTTCTAAAGGAAATAGCGAAATACGCCAACGCACTCATGGACCCCAGAACTGCTAGGGAAACTCTTGAACAACTCGACGCCTAACCAATTAAGATTCACTCTCACAAACCCCATGCCTACCACGATCAGTCGAATCAAAGGAAAGCAAAAACAACATGGGGAGACTATGTAATGCCCACATGCTGGATCATTGCCGGTCCCAACGGCGCAGGCAAAACCACATTTGCATTGGAATATTTGCCCAAGGTGGCGGAGTGTACTCATTTTGTTAATGCCGATCTGATCGCAGCGGGTCTTTCCCCGCTGGCACCGGAACGCGAACTTATTGCGGCAAGCCGTATCTTTCTGAACGAAATTGAAGAAAACATCAGTCGCCGCGAAAACTTTGCATTCGAAACCACGCTTTCAGGCCGTAGTTATTTGCGACTGATCAATCGACTGCAACGTGATGGCTGGCAAGTGGAGTTGATCTATCTTGCCTTGCCAAATGTCGGAATGTCAAAAATGCGCGTGGCGGAAAGAGTCACGCACGGCGGCCACAATATTCCGTTGCGCGACATAGAGCGGCGTTTCTCACGCAGCCTTAGAAATCTGTTCCAAGTATTCAGTCACAAGGTTGATCATTGCATTTGTTTCATGAATGATGGTGAAATGCCGATCCCCGTGTTTGAACAAACGGGCGACAGTCGTAATATTCTCCATGAAATTTATTATCAGCAGTTATTAATGGAAGTTAAGTAATGAAGACAACGTCAAAAGCAAAGCTCTCCGAAGAAGGTCAAGTAATGCTGGATTCGTTACAAAAAGCCGTAACACAGGCGCTTGAAAAGAAACGCCGCCTGGGTCACTACGCCGTGGTCTGGCGGGACGGCAAGGCGGTGATGATCGGCGAGGATGCGCCGAAGTCATCTGAAAATTCTGTCAAGCTACCGATCTAGTAAACGACTATGTAACCGGCCAAGTAGCGCAACTTTTAAAAGCAATCGGCACTCATGTACTCAGCTACACTGGCTCGAACGAACGAACGCACGCACGCACGCAGCCTGATTCTCCGCGTAGCCCAACACAGCGTTATCGCCTGACTCATAAGGGTTTGCTTTGGTTGCAACTGCGGAATAATTGATGACAGAAAACTGTTAACTGCTTAGTTGTCAGCTTTTGATGGCTTGTGAATGTTCCTTGATTTCTAATTAGTCTACCTTGAAATATCTATAAGCACTTGATATTAGTTATAAATGTACTGATTCTTAATGATCATAACGACTGAAAATGTTAAGGAGACTCTGAATAACTCATGTTTGTCATTCCGAACAAAGCGAGGAATCTTTGTAAATCAACGTTATAGATTTCTCGCTATGCTCGAAATGACAGTTAAAATGATATGCCTATATTGCTTTAAGTGCACAACGCAGTGTCATGCACTTAAATGATTAAATTTATATTGCAGTGATCGCCACTGCAATCAGTTTCTTGTAAACGGCTATCGCTTTGAACCTAGGTTTACAAAACGGCCGTCGATATTACTCCAGGACTCATTAGTAACTGCGTTGTAGATCGTACTCGCATCGGTGGCAAAACAATCCGACACGACCTGGCTGGTGGTCGTGCTATTTAGCGCGAATGTTACCGGAGGTGTGATGATTACTCCGGGCACACTCGTAATTCCACTCAGTGCCGATGTGATGTCGAAACATACATTGGTATTGATTATCAAATTGGCGTCATTGGCCGGAACATGGATTGTGCAATGTTTGCTATTTGCAAACGCTTCGGTAGCTGCTTGAAATGGATTGGGAATGCCAGGGATATCGATGCTAATCCCGTTAATCGGCGCTGAGATAACTGTGGTACTAGTTATTACCGAAATACCTGTTGGTGTCGATTGTCTCGGTGTCGAGCAAAAATTATTGCTGGCAGGGAGCGGTATACAAGTTCCACCCGTCGTGACATTGACAACATTACCGCTTTGCGAAAATGACATTCCAGCAGGTGCATCGGCTGTATCGCAAGCAGGAATGCTGCTACTCCCACCGGTATCAATGATCTCCGTTATCAATTCCGACAATCCTGCAATCCTTGTTGGTACAGCCCCATACGGCCCACCCAACACATAAACACTATTATCATTCTTGTTCACCCCAGCATAAATGCCCTTGTCTGGGTAAAACCGGTATAGCCAAGGCTCAATGCTTTGTGTTACCTGATGATTCGGAAAAAAATCCGGATAAGTATTTTCAGCCCAATTCAGTAGCTTTTCAGTATCGGTGGTAATATCGGCCGACAAGAAATTTGCATTACTCATCAAGATAACCGTGCAGGTCGAAAGAATGAATTGTTTTATCGATTTTTTCATAAAAAATTTTCCTGATTTGTCATTATAGTGATGTTGTTTTATTGGAAAGGATATCACAAATCACAGTATCACCAAGAGTAGCGCCCCCCCCCTACCATACTACGATGAAAAATTATTTCTCCCCCGGTCATCTGATATTTTTCGTTCTTCTGCTAGGCGTCATGATGGCGCTGATTCAAGTGGAATTGCTGTCATTTGCTTTTGCGAAACTGGGTTTGCCGCCGGCATTGGGATTGGTGGTACTGTCTCTTTCCTTGCTGGGCAGTGTCATTAATTTGCCGGTGACGCGGATTAAAAGCCAGGTACCCATACGGGAATTCACGCAACCGACATTTTTGGGATTGCTCAGAGTGCCAGTGCGCCCATTTCACAACGAAACACAGATTTCCATTAATCTCGGTGGTTGCGTGATACCAGCGGCATTGTCGCTTTATTTGTTTTCCAATAGCCCATTGAGCCTGTCTTCCACGCTGCTGGGGATCGCACTTATCACCATGATCAGCTATTTTTTCAGCCGTCCGATTCAGGGGCTAGGCATTGGCATGCCGATACTGGTCGCGCCTGTTAGTGCGGCGCTGATTGGTTTAATACTTAGCCCGGAACACAGCGCACCGCTCGCTTATATCAGCGGCACATTGGGAGTATTGATCGGTGCTGATCTGCTGCATATGAAAGATATTTCCCGGCTCGGCACGCCGTATGCATCCATCGGCGGCGCAGGTACTTTTGATGGGATTTTCATCACCGGTATTGTCGCGGCATTGTTGGCTTGAAAATTAAATGCGCACAAAAAACCCCGCCGCAGCGGGGTCAGTAACGTTCTTCCTAGAAATTAGGCTGTTTCTTGCAGTTTCTTTCGTTGTGCAGCAAACCCCAATAAACCAAGGCCAGCTAACAACATCGCGTAGGTTTCTGGTTCCGGAATGGCTGCTATGGCATCGATCTCGCCTTCGCCTGGGGAGTAAAAACCGCCAACCAGACGGTCTCCGGATACGACCGTGAAGTAATTATAGGAACCCGTGAAAGACCATTGTGTCGTCCAGTCGTCAGCATTCTTCAAAGCACTGGAATCATCTACACCTTTCACCCACACATGGGTGATATGCCCTTCTTCGAGCAATGTGCCTGTAGAATCAGAGCCAAAAATGCGAAATTCAAAAGCTTCCCAAGGCTCATCACCTGTGTTGCCGGCAGCCCAGCCATGGTCGATTGCCGGAATGGCGAGGACAGAACTCAGTGCGGTGGCGCTATACACCACAATGGCCGGATCATACTGGAGCCAATGATGGTCTGCCGTGCTCATGGCGGCGGCAGGCGTAAAACCATCGCCGCCCCAAGTTGATCCATCCGCCCAGCCGGTGGCGCCATTACCACCACTCGAATAACTAAGATAAGCGGTTGGTGACACCTTGCCGCTATTCACTGTAACGGTATCAATCAATGTTGCACCGCCAATTGGGGTCGTAGCAAAAGCAGAAGATACTAATGTGGCAAATACGGCGGCAGTTATTAAAGCCCGTTTAAACATAAAATCACCTCATAAAAGAATCATTCAAAATTCAGCGTCTTTAACCTTCACGGAAGATACTTAATTCATTGTTTTTTAACCATCCTATCTAGTAAACTGAAGTCTAACACATAGAAAATTTCTATTTAAAACGAATTTCCCATATAGAACCACTTATTTTGTCTTGATCCCTATGGGAAACAAGGCACTCTAGGTTTTACCGTATTAATTCAATCCATTTCTGTAATTATCGGGTAACGCATTTATAATCGGAACACCCTTCTGGAAATTGATTTGCACGAAAAAATCGCGAAGAAAAATGATGATTAAACCTAAAATCACCCCCACGCCATTCAGTGGATGTTTTGGCTGCTACATGTCTTTTCTCGACACAGACGAGCATCTGGCCGATCTACTCGAGCACTGCCGCCCGTTCGATATCGGCTTGATTGAGAGCGGCGTGTACAACGCAGAAAACGTGCCAGTGTTGCGCCACTCTTCCACACCAAATACACAATGAGTTTTTCTATCGATATCTGCGAAAAAGCCGGTGTGCGCACATTGCATTTCGGCTCCGACTGGATACAGGGCGCAATGCGCATCGCACGCCCATGGCATCTGGAACTCGACTACACCCGGGAAATGATGGCAAGCCTGCTGCTAAGAGATGATGCGCGCTTTCCGCGCAAAGTACTGCTGATCGGTTTGGGTGCGGCATCGCTAACCAAATTCCTTTATCGCTACTATCCGCTAGCGAAATTGACCGTGGTTGAGATTGAACCGCGCGTGGTGGCAGCAGCGAGGCAATTTTTCAAACTACCGGAAGATCCGCTACGCCTGAATATCGTGATCGCAGACGGCTCAGAGTATATCGCCGAACACAACAGAACCTACGATCTGATTCTGGTGGATGGTTTCGATGCCGATGCACGTCCCGGTGCATTAGATATGCTGCCGTTTTACCAAATGTGCCGCGCGCGATTAAACCCTAACGGCATCCTTGCGGTGAATTTGTTGGGTCGTAGCCGCGGCTACCAGGCCAGTCTGGAACGTATCAGAGCATCTTTCGACGAGCGTGCACTGGCTTTCCCTTCCTGCGACAAAGGCAATGTCATTGCAATGGCCACGCACGGAGAAGAAATTAAAATCCCACTGGATGAGCTTAAAGTACAAATACTTAAATTAAAAGAAAAAACCGAACTCAATCTGCTACCGACGCTGACGCGTCTGGAGCAGGCAAAATTTTGTCCAGGTAGAGTTCTTGCGATTTAACAAATGAAAGTATGGGCGAAAACATGAGAACAGATCACGAATTAGAAATAGTAACGAAGAATCGGATATATATCTGCCTTGTAATTGATATGTGTGATTCTGGGCTTGAATATCTCGCTACTTTGGATTCTACTTGGTGTGATTTTTTGGGTGAATTTTAGAAACAAAAAAACTCCACCACCCTTCGTTTGGATGATGGAGTTTAAAGGGGTTAGTTTAAATAACCAAGAAATCAGCGGCTGATACAGGAGGAACACCGCTAAGGATAGCAAAGACTTGTGCTCCACCCGCAAAACCGCCATTAGAGTCATACGACAACTCACCATTCGTGGTGTTATAAACCAGGTAATCATTGGCATCTACCGCTGTTCCGGTTGCATTGGTGCGGAAGTTAGCCGCTGCAACAGCGCCTGGGGCGAAATTGGAAAAAATAAAATTCTCCAACTCGATGGTATCGGAAGGCGCAAAGAAACCGTTAATCAGATCGACATTGGTGGCACCGAGTGGCGTGTCGAACAGATAACGATCGTCAGCGCCCAAACCGGCAAAGAGGATATCGTTGCCTAGACCGCCGACGAGATAATCATTTCCAGTCCCTCCAAAAATAGTATCGTTACCATTGAGTCCGAAAATCTGATCATCGCCCGCATCGCCACTT
>NZ_JAYUWI010000029.1:0-6885 GCF_043753625.1 Nitrosomonas sp. | reverse complement strand
CAACACGATATGACAAACTGAAAAGAAATTACGAAAGTATGGTTGCCATGGCTTGTGGATATCTGTGGCTACCTATGTGAAATGTCAACAGACCCTAGGAGAAACAAGATGCTCCACAAAAGAAATTTGATTGCTATTGCTGCTGGGACCGTTTTTTTATTTACGTTCGGAGCAACAACAGCTTCTGCTGCTGATGCCGTTAAAGATAGCGGCCATCAACACCAAAGTGGGAAAACTGTAGGTCATGGTGACATGAAGTCCGGTGATAGCCACGGCCATCAATGCCCGCATATGATGTCTTCAGTGGATCTGAATAAAGATGGCAAGATCAGTAAGGAAGAGTTCATGAAGCACCATGAGGCCAAGTTTGATCAAAAAGACGCCAACAAAGACGGCTTTCTGGAAGAAGCAGAAACGCACGGCATGATGAATCATATGCACAAACACGATCAACAGAAAGATGGCGGCCATGTGCATGGTGATGCCAAAAAATAATACGGCTTAGCGAGCTAAACAAACCGAAATTTTGCTCTGACAAGTAGTTTGATTTATCAAAGTAATTGTCAGAGCAATTGGTGAATGCGATCAACTCAATGTCTGAGTCCAGCCGGTGCCTTAGCGGGCAATTTTTTATCCAATGGTTGCGGGTCTAACACAGCTACTGTCAAGCTATCATCATTGAAATATTTTTTGGTGACATCACGTATTTGTTGGGCAGTAACTGCTTTCAGCTTTTCCAGTATGGTATCAATATCACGAAAAGACAATCCCATACTTTCCAGCCTCCCAAGCTGCATCGCTTGAGAATAAATCGAATCGCGTTGATACACATGGCTAGCCACAACCTGTGCTTTAACTCGAGCAAGTTCTTGTTCCGTGACACCTTCTTTAATAATTTTCTCAATCTCGCCGCGTAATGCCTGTTCCAGTTCTGCCACCGTTTTACCGGCACGCGGCACCCCACTGAGAAAGAAAATACTCGGACCGCGAGCCATTGAGCCATAGCCAGCGCTTGCGGAATTAGCAATTTGATTCTCGCGTACCAATGACTTGTTCAGTCTGGCCGAAGCATTACCATCCAGTACACCTTCCAGTATTTCCAGCGCGTAAGGCTCCCAGTCTGTTGCTACATTTTTAATTCCTGGTGCGTGATAACCCATAATCAGATAAGGCAATTCTGCTGGCGCTTTGACTGTTATTCTTTTGGTGCCCACCTGGGGCGGCTCAGTTTGTGGTTTGCGGGCATTTATCGGTAACAAAGGATGCTTTTGAATGGTGCCGTAGTTTTTTTGTGCCAGCTTGAACACTTCTTCCGCATCAACATCACCGACCACAACCAGTGTTGCATTATTTGGCGCATACCAGCGGTCATACCATTCTTGCGCGTCTTCTACGCGCATATTTTCCAGATCATTCATCCAGCCAATGATGGGATTTTTGTATGGATGCGCCTGGTAAGCCATGGCCATCATTTTTTCATACAACAGCGAGCGTGCCTGGTCATCCGTGCGCAGTCTCCTTTCTTCCATAACCACTTTGATTTCTTTTGAGAACTCTTCCTCAGTCAGGATCAAGTTACGCATCCGGTCCGATTCCAATTCCATCGCCATGGGCAAACTGCGTTTGTGCAATTGTTGATAATAAGCGGTGTAATCGTAACTGGTAAAAGCATTCTCGCGTCCACCCGCGGCGGCGATTTTCTTTGAGAACTCACCATTAGGCACTTTTTCTGTGCCTTTAAACATCATATGTTCCAGAACATGCGCAACCCCGGTTACGCCATTTACTTCGTCAATGCTTCCTGCCTTGTACCAGATCTGTGTAACCACGACCGGTGAGCGATGATCCTGTTTTACAATCAATTTCAAGCCATTATCGAGCAAATACTCGTGTGGATTGGCAAACGCAGGCGATGAGATTAACAGACTCGATAATAGCAACAACCCGGAAAATGAAAAGAAGCGGGAAAAAGTAGTACGGTGATCAGGTTTCATTTTTACTAACCTAAATGTGAGTAAACAGAATAAAATTAAGCTTTGAGAATTGCAATGCATATTAGAGCCTACCAGAATGTTTAGTTTTTTTAAATCCAAAAAGAATCCTGAGGATCCTATTGAAGCAGCGGTTTTACCTGATACCGAGTCTGAGTCTGAATCTGAATCTGAATCCAGGTCTACCGAATCAGTAAGCTTAGCAAGCAAGCTCAAACAAGGCCTCTCGCGCACCCGGCAGAATTTGGGTAAACAGCTATCGAGTTTATTTGGTGGCGGCAAGATAGACGAGGTGCTTTACGAAGAACTGGAAACTATTTTGTTAACTTCCGACATTGGAGTCAACGCAACCCACCAATTACTTGAAGATCTCCGCAAGCAAGTGAGGCGCGACGCATTAACCGATCCCATTCAATTAAAACAGGCGCTTAAGCAATCACTCATCGCTATGCTGGAACCGCTTGTTCAACCATTTGACACCACGATACAAAAACCTTTTGTCATTATGATAACAGGTGTCAATGGCGTGGGAAAAACAACTTCTATCGGCAAGCTTGCCAAATATTTTCAATCGCAAGGCAAATCGGTATTGCTGGCCGCTGGCGATACCTTCCGTGCAGCGGCACGTGAACAACTGATTGTATGGGGCGAGCGGAATAATATCACTGTGAT
Source organism: Nitrosomonas sp. (assembly GCF_043753625.1). GTDB lineage: Bacteria > Pseudomonadota > Gammaproteobacteria > Burkholderiales > Nitrosomonadaceae > Nitrosomonas. The sequence continues at coordinate 4,222 of NZ_JAYUWI010000029.1, read as the reverse complement.
TGCGCCGGATAGTGATCCAGATAAAAAAAGTGACCCGGCGGCAGTAATTTTTGATGCGGTCAATTCGGCTAAAGCACGCGGTATCGATATTGTGCTGGCAGATACCGCCGGACGTTTGACCACGCAACTGCATTTAATGGAAGAGATTAAAAAAGTAAAACGTGTGATAGCCAAAGCTATGCCAGATGCACCGCACGAAGTGTTGCTGGTGCTGGATGCCAATACTGGGCAGAATGCAATCACGCAGGTTAAAGCCTTTGATGAGGCACTGAATGTAACTGGCCTGATTCTGACCAAACTGGACGGCACCGCCAAAGGCGGTGTGGTAGCAGCCATTGCCGGGCAATATCCACAGAATCCTCCAGCATTGCGTTTTGTTGGCGTTGGCGAAGGGTTGGATGATTTAAGACCATTTGATGCCAGAGAGTTTGTCGAAGCGATGATTGATTGATGGTTACCAGTATATGGCCATAACATGATCGTCTTTAAGAATGTCTCCAAACGTTATCCGGATGGTTATGTTGCGCTGAATAACATTGATCTTACGGTTGAATCTGGTGAAATGGTGTTTCTAACCGGTCACTCAGGTGCAGGCAAAAGCACGTTATTAAAGTTGATCGCCGCGATAGAGCGGCCGACTTCCGGCACGATTACGATCAGTGGGCAAAACATCGCGCAACTCAAGCTAGGTGCTATCCCGTATTTACGCCGCAAGATCGGGTTTATTTTTCAGGACCACAAACTCTTGTTTGATCGAAATGTTTTTGACAATGTATTATTGCCGCTGCAAATCAGCAATTTTGATAACAAAACAGTAGCCGGTCGTGTTCGTGCGGCGCTTGATAAAGTTGGTTTGTTAAAAAAAGAAAAAGCCATGCCCATTGCGTTATCAGGCGGGGAAAGACAGCGATTATGTATTGCGCGTGCGGTGGTCCATCGTCCGAGTATTCTCATCGCAGATGAGCCAACCGGAAATCTGGATATTGAATATGCTCAGGATATTATGTCAATGTTCACATCATTCAATCAAGTGGGTGTCACGGTGCTGATTGCAACCCACGACGCATCCTTATTGAGGGACGCGGAGCATCGTATTGTGTCGCTGAAACAAGGGAAATTAGCAATATGATACGCGCATGGTTGATGCAACACGGATTTGTATTTTTCCTCACACTCAGACGGCTGATTGCCACGCCTGTTACCAGCCTGCTCAGTGTCATCGTGATGGGTATCGCATTGAGTTTGCCGACTGGCATTTATGTACTCATGGAAAATCTGAGTGCCATTTCCGGACAAACGGCGAGTTCCCCGCAAATGAGTTTGTTTCTTAATCTGGATATCAAGAAAGAAGATATTGAAAGAATCAAACAGCGGATGGAAGAAGATTCACAAATCGTAAGCTTTCAGTTTATTCCGAAAGCTATTGCTCTACAGCAGTTGCAACAAAGTAACGGGCTTACTGATATCACCGCTAGCTTGGTTCACAACCCACTTCCGGATGCCTTCATTGTGCATACCTTGGAAAATACACCTGAAAACCTTGAGCAATTGCGTGTAGCAATGCAAAGCTGGCCGGAAATCGAACACGTGCAATTTGACTCTGCCTGGGCCGAGCGCTTGAATGCATTGCTTAAACTGGGACGCTTTATTGTATTGATGCTGACAACCCTATTAAGTGTCGCGATAATCGCTATCATGTTTAACACTATCCGCTTGCAAATCCTTACCAAACGGGATGAAATCGAGATATCCAAATTAATAGGTGCAACCGACAGCTTTATCCGACGTCCTTTTCTTTATTTTGGCGCTATTCAAGGATTGGCCGGCGGTGCTACCGCATGGCTTATCATGACATTAGTCATACGCGCGATGAATGAAAAGCTCGTTACACTTGCACAACTTTATGACTTTGATCTGCAACTCCAGCAAATTCCTCCATCAGATAGCATCAGCTTGTTATTGTTTTCATCCTGGCTGGGATGGCTTGGCGCGCGCATATCCGTTGCAAGCCATCTCTGGCAAATAGAGCCCAGATAAGTGAGGGCTTGGTAACGAAACTTTTTAAAAATTTGGCACTCTTATTAGCAGAGTGCTAAAATAAATTTTAAAGATAAAGTTAAGCACAGACATAATGAGGAGATTATTATAATGACGAATGCTTTAACGCTCCCTTCACTGGGAGGAAGTCTTGAAAGTTACATTCAGTCTGCTAGTTCTTTTCCTATTCTTTCCCAAGAGGAAGAGGGCAGCTTGGCGTGGCGCTTGTGGAATCATGGCGATATTGAGGCTGCACAAAAGTTAATACTGTCGCATCTACGTTTTGTGGTCGCAATAGCGCGTGGCTACAAAGGATATGGTCTTCCACAAGCCGATTTGATTCAGGAAGGCAATATCGGTTTAATGAAGGCAGTCAAACGTTTCGACCCTGAGCGTGGCGTTCGCTTGGTGTCTTTTGCGGTGCATTGGATTAAAGCTGAGATTCATGAATTTATTATGCGTAACTGGCGCTTGGTTAAAATTGCCACCACCAAACAGCAACGTAAACTATTCTTTAACTTGCGTAGCATGAAGCAGGGTTTGGACACAATGAATCCGAGGGAAGTTGAGGCGATGGCGACACAACTTGGTGTCAAATCTGAAGAAGTGGTCGAAATGGAAAAGCGGTTCAATGGCTCGGATATTTCGCTGGAACCGATGTCTGATGACGAAGATGATACTTTCAGTCCGATCAGCTATCTGACAGACGGCGCAGAACCCTCAAAAATTCTGGAGAGTGAGCAGATCAGCTTCTTACGTGAAAAAGGTTTACAACAATCCCTGGCTTGTCTGGATGATCGCAGCCGTCGAATCATCGAAGCCCGCTGGTTAAGGGAAAAAGGTACGGCCACCCTGCATGATCTGGCTGATGAGCTGGGCGTATCCGCTGAACGCGTCCGTCAGATTGAAGTTAAAGCACTACAGAAAATGCGTGATGTTATGGCAACAAGCGCTTAAAAATAGAATTTGTATCAGTTTTCTACACCCGTTTGATCTAAGATGAATCAAACGGGTGTATTATTTCCAGCAACCGGAGAGGTACCGAAGCGGTCACAACGGCGCTGACTCGAAATCAGTTGGTCAGGGTAACTTGGCACATGGGTTCGAATCCCATCCTCTCCGCCAATCGTACGCCAATAGTTACCCGCAGATACCAAATATACCCTCGTGAATAGATAGTTTCAAACTAATTCTGCTAACAGTGGGCAACGGTAGAAAATCTGGGTAACACCCCAAAAAATAGGGTAACATTACGGGTAACTCTCGCTACCCACCAAAAGTTACCCATATGAAGCTGACAGACCCTGTTATTAAGGCTGCTAAGCCTAAAGACAAACCTTACAAACTTTCCGATGGCGATGGTCTTGTATTGTTGATTCAGCCCAATGGTTCAAAATGGTGGCGGTTCAGATACCAGTACAACGGTAAAGAAAAAATGCTATCCATCGGAACTTACCCAGAAGTTACCCTCAAAGATGCACGTATATTGCGGGTAACTGCCAGCGATCTATTAAAGCAAGGCATAAACCCTTCACAGCATCGCCAAGAAGAAAAGCAGAAGCAAACCATAGCAGCGTCAAACAGCTTTGAATCAATAGCGCGTCTTTGGTGGGATCATTGGAAATCTGGCAAAACTGAGCGGCATGCTGGTTACACGATCAGGCGACTAGAAGCAGATATCTTTCCAGTTATCGGAAATAAACCTATTACCGAAATCAGCGCACCCACTCTGATTATGATAATTAAGAAGATTGAGTCACGTGGCGCGCTAGATCTTGCCAAACGAGCATTAACCACTTGCGGACAGATTTTACGCTATGCCGTGGCACATGGGATGACTGAGCGCAATCCTGCGGCTGATATAAAGCCTTCTGATGTACTGAAACCCGCCACGAAAACCAATTACGCAAGGCTGGATCAAAAAGAATTACCCGAACTACTCCAAAAGATTGATGAATACGATGGGCAACCATTAACCAAGCTGGCATTGCAACTGATGGCTTTAACTTTCGTGCGAACCGGCGAACTAATAGATGCCAGGTGGGATGAAATAGAATTGGATAAAAAACGGTTGTTATGAGGAATCGCATTGGTTCTGTCGCATTAAGCGCAAAAATGCATATTTTGGATGAGCTGGCATGCCATCCCTTTAAACTAGACGGATTTATTCTGCCAGCGCATAAAA
>NZ_JAYUWI010000028.1:0-55881 GCF_043753625.1 Nitrosomonas sp. | reverse complement strand
TTTTATGCGCTGGCAGAATAAATCCGTCTAGTTTAAAGGGATGGCATGCCAGCTCATCCAAAATATGCATTTTTGCGCTTAATGCGACAGAACCCCTTCAGCAACCTTACTGGCAAATACTTCCTCAAATTGATCGACGAACAGCAGAAGCTGGGCGGCTGCGCCAGCTTGCCCCAACGCATCGCTCACCACAGCGGCAATATCGGCCGGATGCGTCTGTAGCCGCTCCGTCAGATCCGGCACGCGCCAGTTTTGGTCTGGAAATGATTTTCTCAAGGCAGCCGCCAGGGGTTGGAACGGATCATCGCCCAGTTCGCGCGGGGAAAAACTGACTGGAATCCAGCGAACATTTCCTGTTATCGCGTTCTCCTCAAGGGCTGGAATTAATCCTGCGTACACCAGCGAGGATTTACCCGAACCCGAAGGCCCGATCACCGCAAGAAAGCGTTCGCTGCGGGCAATGAGACGTTCAGTCAACGCTTCGATTTCCGCATCCCGGCCGAAGAATCGATCTGACTCGGTGGTCAAAAAAGCGCGCAAACCCGGATATGGACGACCCGTAATGCGTTTCGGCGGGATAACGCCGTGCCGATTGGAATAACGCAAGAGGGCACTCATGACTTCTGTCGTGAGATCTTCTGTAGTCTTGAAGATTTTAGAGCGTACAGCTTCTTCAGTACCATTATTAACGCGTTGTCGGAATGACTCGATCCGATCGGGCGGATTCTCATTATTGATGCCGTCGTGAAATAGACTTAAGATCGCGCCATCGTCCTTGATGAAGATAAATGTCGGCAGCTCATATTCACGCGCCCGCTGATATTCAAGCTCAGTAATGGAAAATGACTGACCGGGAGGGATAAATCCGTAACGACGACCAATAATACCGATATAGACATCGCACCCCGCAACATCTTCCAGGCAACTCTTGCGAAGACTGCGCTCATCAGCCGTATAACTTTCAACAACCGTGCAATGACCACCCAGTGCTTTCCGGACTGCTTCGCGCTCAGGCCCCAGGTCGTTCAATGTGGAAGAAAGATAGACTCTTATGATCAATCAGAAAAGAAAAAGGTAATCGGGTCATAGGCGAAAGTCGCCTGAAAATTTCTCAAAATAGATAGGTGTGAAATCAATTGGTATTAATCCAAAATATGCTCACCCAGCAGCAACTTCAAAAATTTCTCACGTGTTGCACTCGATGAATCCCGGTAAAGCGTATATTTTGCATGCTGATCGGGTTGTTCCGGGTTGATTTCAATGCCCCAGAGCGGCGCCAGCGTCATCGGTAAATTGGAATAACGCACATCCACGAGCACATTCGGTTGTTCCGGTCGGATCGCGAGCAATCCTGCCGAGAAATGGCTGAAGCGTGCAATATCGTTTGCCAGAACCGACGACGGCGGCAATGTGCTCAAGTCGCGTTCCAAGACAAATTTTTCAACGGATTCTCCCGGATAAATGCGCGGCTCGGAGAATAAACCGACCCGGATCGCATTCACATAGAGCCTGCCTTCAAATTCGTAGATGGAACGCCAGAGTACTAGATTGGCGAGTGTCGGTTTCACTAGCAATTGTTCCGCACGATGCCCTCTTTCCGCAATCAATGTTTCCGCGACGGTTTCGGCACGGTGCAGTTGCATCCAGCCGAATGATAGGTAAACCGCCGCGAGCAGTAATCCAATCCGGGCTGCCGTGTGATTGTATTTCCTGAAAGCAATCACCCCGGCAACCAGCAAGATCAGCGTGAAAACCGGATCCAGCACTGAAATGATATTAAACGCCACTCGGGCATCGCTCACTGGCCAGAGCAGATTCGTGCCATAACTGGTAAACGCATCCAGCACGCCGCTCAAACAATAACCCAGCAAAGCAAATAAATACAGACGGGCAAAGGGCAGGCGCTTGCGCAGAAATGGCCACAGCAGCAGCGCTGCAATCAAGGCGCCGAACGGCACAAAAAACAGCGAATGCGTGAAATGACGATGAAACTCGATATTCAATAACGGATCATTCGACGACTGAATCAAAATATCCGCATCCGCAGCGATTCCGGCAAAAAAACCAATGCCGGTTGCAATGCGCGTTTCCTGTTGCTTGGCACCTGATTGCGCCATCGTGGCGCCGAGCAATCCCTGGGTCAATAAATCCATATTTGTTAAGGGTCTGAAATAAAAAATTATAAAAGAGACATAGTATAAAAGGATAAATGGTCCGATCGCGATTTATTCTTGCCGGGCATTGCCCAAACATAAAGGATATAAATAAAACTGGCAGGTTATACTATCTTGTCGCGGCACATAAGAGCCTATCAGTAAAGTCTAATCGAGAAATCAATGCGCTATTACAACCATTACCAATTCATCAAATGGGCAAACGGTTAAAATCCGGGTTACTGGCTCTAGTCAGTCTGATTATTTTTGCTAGCGTTAGTCTCTATGCATTCCGCAATCCCCTGTTGGAAGCACTGATCAGCCACCAATTGGAAAAACAGGGAATGCCATTGCAATCCATTTCGGTTCTCGATATTTCACTCAATTCCTTACACTTGCAGGATCTGACAGCAGGGAATAACAAGGAATTGCGTGTTGGAAAAATTCTGGTCGCTTGGCAACTGCAGGATCTGCTCGCCGGAAAACCGGCATCGGTTGAGATCAGCGGTTTGCAATGGGTGCTCGACTTGAGTAAAGAGCACTCCCCTTCGGATTCGGTGCAAGCCATGACATCGACTGCTGGAAGCGATATCAGCATACCCTGGTTGCCTAACTTTTCTCTGAATGACTCGGCAATTCACCTTCACGCAACGGCTGGCAATGCCACGATTGCGCTATCTGGCGACATCCAGCAAGACCAGCCGGGTACTCAGGCGATACGTTTCATCGCCGTGGTCTCCGGTTCACTCGGTCAAACCAAAGGCACATTGGCTGCGACTCTGGATAAGCAGGGGAATATGCGGGGTAAAGTCACTGTTGCAGAAGGCATGCTGAACTTGCCCGAAGCAAAAATTTCCAGTTTTGTAGGCGATGCAACTTTCACAGTTGCGGCGATGCGGCTGCAACATATTGTCACCGAGTTTGCGTTATCCAAAGTTCAATTGTCAGGAAAAAAGTCCGCGAAGCCGGTTTCTGAACAGGCTGATAAAAACCCGGCAGCATTCCCATTGCATGACATGGCTATTGATCAAATCAGCATCACAGGAGATATCCGCGGATTGTCGGATTCCTGGTCAGGGCAGCTCGATTTGGAAATTGATGGCGGCCAATCAATGGTTGGCCCTATGAATATCCAGAAGATTTCTGTTTCATTACCGATGCAGATTAATCTCGATCAGGATAGCTGGCGCATTGGACTCCGCAATCCGGGGCAGGTTACCTTGGGCAAGATTGACTCCGGCACTGCTTTGCATTTCCAGAATCCTCTGAAGCTTTCAATTTCCCAAGCCGATCTGGAGCTGGTCAAGAATTCGCAGGGCTTGGCACTCAAACATGATATTGCTGTGATACCGGCAGATTTCTCCTTGCTAGTTGATCAAGACAAATCTCCGGCCATTGAGGCACAGATTCACCCCGGGAAAATAGTCTTGACCGGAGCGTTCGACGCCACAGAAAAGTATCAGGCACGGTTTACCCTCAGCGATGCGGCGGTATTATTACCGCAATCTCAATTGCAATTGAAGGCTATCTCCGCCACGCTACATCTGAATGACCCAGAAACCGGCACTGCCGCTGATTTTGCCATCGGCCAACTGCAACATCTGGCACCCGAGCCGCTGTTCGCAACGTTGTCTATTTCCGGCGGCATCCGGAATGAAGCTGCTGATGGGGAACCAGCGGTGTATGCATTAAACGTTGTGGGCGGCGTACCGGATTTACACTATTTAAAAATCACTGGAAAGCATTCGCCCGATAGCGGTAATGGGATGTTAAAAGCAGAAATTGTTCCGCTCAATTCCTCGCCAGACCGTTTGCAGCCCAGCGCACTTTCCCCTGCTTTATCCCGGTTGGAAGCGGTGAGTGGTCAGATCAGCGCGAGCGCGCAATTCAAGTGGTCCAATCAGGGCGTGCATAGCAGTCGCGGCGCGTTTGAATTGCGCCATGTATCGTTTGCCCATGAAACCGCCAAAATAGACGATCTTAATGCATCGCTCAATTTAGAGAACTTATTATCGCCCAGCAGCCTACCGCAGCAGACCATCACGATCCGGCGCATTGATTTCGGCATTCCGGTAGAAAATCTGCTGGTTTCCTATCAGATCGAAAGCGCGGATCCACCGCGTATCGTGCTTGAGAAAGCGCAATTTTCCATGATGGATGGCATCCTGTCATTGGCGCCCACGATCATTAATCCTGCCGCTGCACACACTGATGTCCTGGTCCACGTGAACAACATCGATCTGAAAGCCTTTTTTAACCTGATTCAAATCGATGGGCTTACCGGAAGCGGGCATCTGGATGGTCAGATTCCGATCCGCTTGGAAGATAATCAGGTTATGATAAGAAAAGGCCATTTAGCAGCAAAGGCACCGGGTGTTTTGCGCTTCCAATCCGCAAAAGCTTCACAACTGTTAGCCACCGCGGGTGAAGAGATGAACCTGTTGCTGCAAGCCGTGCAGGATTTCCATTACACCGAGCTGTCACTGGATCTGGATAAATCGGCAACACATGGCTTGATCGCCAAACTTTCGTTGCTGGGAAATAATCCTGCGGTTAAAGATGGGCAGGTTTTCCGCTTGAATATCAATTTGGAAAGTGATATCGACAAAATTCTGCAGACGATTAATCAGGGCTACAATTTATCCCATGAAGTTCTGCGCAATGCATTCAGGCGTCATTAAGTTAGGCTGCACCATATTATAGCCATAGAGCACAGTTATGCTCATTACCGGTTCTCGGCCAGAAAAAACGGCTTTGGAATCCACTAGAAAAGGAGTGCAATCATGCGCAAAATTGATCGAATAACAAACATAATACGCGCCACAGTGATCCTGATCCTTTGCTGCCTGGTGATCACCGCGTGCGCACCGACAGTCAAGCTGGAAACTCCGAAGGAGCCGATTACGATTAATCTCAATATCAAGCTGGATGCTGATATTCGGGTAAAGCTTGAAGAAGAAGCCAAGAAAGATATCGCGGCCAACCCCGGTATTTTCTGATATTAAATGAGAAAGGAGAACACTATGCAGCGTATTCCAAAATTGACAGTTAAAAAACCGCTAGCGGGAATCAGCGGTGCTATTTTGCTAGCTCTAGCACTCTGCGCAATACCGGCATGGGCTGATGCGCTCGATAACCTGCGCGCATCGGGTGCGATTGGTGAAACGTATGAAGGCTACGTCGTGGCAAGAGACGCGAGTGCCCAGGCGGAAGCCGATGCGATTAACACCAAGCGCAAAGCCATTTACCAGGAAAAAGCCGCCGCACAGGGCATAGACATTGAGCAGGTAGGAAAAGTGTATGCAGCAGAGATTATCCAGAAAGTTCCAGCAGGAACCTGGATTCAGATCGATGGGCAGTGGAAAAAGAAGTAACCCGGAAAAAGATCTGGAAATGCCGTGCATGATTTCCTGATTTGACTCAAGGCGCTTAGTACGCTTTTCAGATATGTTTCAAGCGCATCCAAACAATCGAAGACACGGCTCTTTTCCCGCAATCTGTGCCATGATAGCCCCCGGTTATGTTATCACTGCCTCTATCTGTAACAGAGGAGTACACATAATCAATTTAGTTTGACAATCCCAATATGCTTTGCTACAGATCACGGGGCCGCAAAAAAGAAGTCATCAAACTATGAAAATAAAACACTCCCGCCACAAACGGCGAGGAATTAAATCTAAAAAATATTAATAAGGATATTTGTCATGAAAAAAACAATCCATCTGCTTTTTTTAAGTCTGCTCATTGGATTTTTATCCGCCTGCTCAACAACACAAAAAGTAACAAATTCGGCAAGAACAGCAACTGAGCAACTACTTATTAGTGAAGCAATCACGCGCAGTCTGCCTAAACAGATTGATTTGCCATTACCGATACCCAAAGGGGCAGTCGTTAAACTAGATGTTACTGGATTGACGCCCGATAAAGATATGGCAAAAGGGATAGTGGCAGGATGGCTAGGATTTTTGGGATATACGGTTCAGGATGGTCCAGAAAATGCGACTCATCGGGTTAATCTTGTAATTGATTCTCTGGGTTCCGAAGTAGGTAATACGTTCTTTGGAATTCCTCCCATACAAGCTTCGTTGATACCTATTTCATTGCCTGAATTAGCATTCTTTAAGGCAGATCTACAGAGTGGTTACATCAGATTCCATTTAGATGTTTTTGATATGCCATCTGGCCGTTTTATAGCATCCTCTTCACCGTTTATTGCTGACACGTTTTATAACTCATACACAGTATTATTCCTAATCAGCTTTAACAAAACTGATCTGACTTCTCCGCCGCAGGTACGAACATTTCCTAAGCGAGCGAAGTAGAGATCTAACAGGCTGTTGAAAAACGTATTCGAGAGAGAGGCACAGTCGTTGCAAGGAAAAGACAGGCGAAAAAGCGCAGTTTATGCTTAATAAATGAGCATTTTTAGCTTGTTTCTAACACCGCAGCGATAACGCAGATAGTTTTTCAGCGGCCTGTTAACGCGAACTTAATTCAACTTAGATTTTATGGTTGCTATACGCATTGCGCGGACTTGAGGATGGATTGCAGCGGGTAATTCGTTAGAATCGAGAATTTTCTAACTAAGTTCAGTTGCAATCTTGCCAGCATCTACACTTTTCGCTGCAGCATAGGCCCTTTGGAATCGTTCAGCCTGAACATAAGGTCTCGCTGCGTAACCGGGACGCCCATGAAAATCACACGCACAGGCATGCAAAAATTCTTCGAATCTCCCGGGTTTCCGGTAAACATCAACCGCCTGCAGTATATCCGCCAGCGTAGATGGCTTGAGTTCTTCCGCCCGATGCACATTACCGTGATAGCGAGCCACCAGTAACGCAAGGTCGCGCGAATCCTTGGGAATTCTGATGCGTTCGCATAAATTCCGCGTCAAATCAATGCTGCGCGCTTCATGTCCGATATGGCGCGGCCGCTCCTCCGGCGGCGTCGTGCCTTTGCCTAAATCATGCGCCAGCTGCGGTCAATCGGGTTCTGAAACGGGATAATACCGAATGATCCGGCACATCGTCTTCCAGATATAAACCCCAAAAGCGCATGACGTGCAGATTCGAATTAGCCATGTCTTCTACCACTTCATCGCTGAGACCACCAGGCCGGACGGCCTGCGGCATCTGATACAGGGGCATAATGCGGGGCAATTGCTTTTTCTATCGGTGCCCACAATCAATCAGTTGATCGATTTGATTGAGGAAGTTTCCTTTACGAGTGCGGCGGGTGACATCAAACTCCGATAAACTCATATCAATGATATCAATCATATGATTATAAACATTATTATGCCATTAATCGCATCTGAAACTGACTCTGCCCGTGCAAAGTTCTTTATCAATGTTCGTTACCGAACAGACTGTCCGTGCCTCCGCATATAAATTTATAAATAGCGATTGGGAGCATTATTCACTGTTCTGATCATTACTTAAATTAAACATTACTGGAGCAAAAAATGACATTCCACGTATTCCACATTAACGAAGTCTATTCAAATGCTGACGGAACTGTTCAATTCATCGAGTTTGTAGGAGATGTTGACGGCGAAGACGAATGGGCGGGGCATACTATTACCTCGAGCGACGGCGTCACCACCAATACTTTCAATATCCCCACCAATCTACCCAGCGAAGTGACCAACGGCAAGTCGGTACTGGTTGCAACGCAAGGATTTTCAGACTTGGGTATTGTGACGCCTGACTACATCATTCCGAATGGATTCTTGTTTACTACCAATGGCACCGTGAGCTTCCCCGGAATGATTGGAGGCACGATTACTTACGCCGCATTACCGGTTGATGGAACATTGTCACTTAACCAGGATGGTTCCACTGGAGTCAATTCACCCGCAAATTTTGCGGGTAACATCAGCACTGTACCGAGCGGTGTGATCTCAGGGACAGATAATCTGGACAATTTGGTGGGCACATCAGGAGATGATTTTATCCTGGGCGCCGGCGGGCAAGATACGCTGGAAGGTGCGGAGGGTAATGACACATTGAATGGCGGCCTGGGTGTTGATACTGCAATCTACACCAGCAATCGTGCGGACTACTCGATCCTCGGCTCAATCTCCGGTCTCAATGTTTCTGGGCCGAATGGCAACGATATACTCACCGGTATCGAGCGCTTACATTTTGCCGACAAAAATATCGCGATTGATCTCAATGCCGGACAAGCAGCCAGCAACACAGCTTTACTCATCGGTGCGGCGTTCGATGCGCCGACTATTCAGGAACACCCTGATTATGTCGGTATCGGACTCAATCTGTTCGATTCCGACCAAAGTATGTTGCAAGTAGCACAACTCGTGATCGGCGTGTTGGGTAATCCTAGCAATGGGGATTTTGTGGATAATGTCTTCCAGAACGTAGTGGGCGCGGCGCCATCATCTGCGGAACATGATTTTTATGTTGGATTGCTACAGGGCAGTGGCGGATCATTGACTCAAGCGGAATTGCTGGAAATTGCCGCTAATTCTGAAGTCAACGCAACGAATATCGATCTAGTCGGACTTCAGCAAAGCGGTGTAGTGTTCGCTTAGGAGCATAGGCTTTCATTCTCAGCATCGCGTACTACGCGGGGCGTGATTTTTCTGAAGCCGTTCTCAGATTAATTCAGCTTTTATTCTGGTGATTCTCGCCTCGCGTACCTTCGTGTTAATTGCCAGGGGTAATTTTGTGGGATCCGCAAGACTCTGGCTCAATTCCCCCGCAATTGCACCGGCATCAACACTTTTCGCTGCAGCATAGGCCCTTTGGAATCGTTCAGCCTGAACATAAGGTCTCGCTGCGTAACCGGGCCGTCCATGAAAATCACACGCACACGCTTGCAAAAATTCTTCGAATCTCCCGGGTTTCCGGTAGGCGTCAACCGCTTGCAGTATATCCGTTAGCGTAGATGGCTTGAGTTCTTCCGCCCGATGCACATTACCGTGATAGCGAGCCACCAGTAACGCCAGATCACGCACATCTTTGGGGATTCTGATGCGTTCGCATAAATTCCGCGTCAAATCAATGCTGCGCGCTTCATGCCCGATATGGCGCGGCCATTCCTCTGGCGGTGTCGTGCCTTTGCCTAAATCATGCGTCAGCGTTGCAAAACGCACCGGCAACGAATAATTTTTTGCAGCAGCGTAATCGATGGCCAGCATGATGTGCAGTCCGGTATCGATTTCAGGGTGTGCATGCGCCGGCTGCGGAACACCAAACAACACGTCGACTTCGGGCAGGATACGCGACAGGGCACCACATTCACGCAGCACATAGAACATTCTTGAGGGATTTTCTTCCATCAATCCGCGCGCGAGCTCTTGCCAGACACGCTCCGGCACCAGCGCATCCACTTCGCCGTTATGCACCATGTCACTCATCAGCGCCAGCGTTTCCGGTGCAATGCGGAAACTGAAACGCGCCGCAAAGCGTGCAGCTCTGAGAATACGCACCGGATCTTCGGAAAACGCAGGACTCACATGGCGCAGTATGCCGGCTTCCAGATCCGCAACGCCGTTAAACGGGTCAATGATATTGCCTGCTTCGTCTTTGGCAATCGAGTTGATGGTTAAGTCACGCCGCGCCAAATCTTCCTGCAAGGTGACTTGCGGTGAGGCAAACACCTCAAATCCTTTATATCCACGCGAAATTTTTCGTTCCGTACGCGCCAATGCATACTGTTCATGCGTTTGCGGATGCAAAAAAACCGGAAAATCCTTGCCGACCGGACGATAGCCCAGCCGCTCCATTTCCTCCGGCGAAGCGCCCACAACCACATAATCATGATCTTTGACGGGCAATCCCAGCAGTTCATCGCGCACGGAACCGCCTACCAGATAAGTTTTCAATGTCGACTCTAACGCTGAATGAATAAAAATTTAACCAACCGTTATTTCGCCGCCCGCACAACGCCCAGCCGCTGCTTAAGCGTTGGCGAATCGTTCCCGTGATCCAGAACTTTGGCGTAATACATCGAGTTCTTCAAAACCTTTTTGACGTAATCCCGCGTCTCATTAAAAGGAATCGTCTCAGCATAAATCGCGCCTTCCAGCGGCACGGTATTATCGCGCCAGCGCCTGGCTCGTCCTGGCCCGGCATTATAGGCGGCTGAAGCCAGTAGTGGCTGATTATCCAGCGTACCGAGCACATGCTTGAGATAATACGTGCCCAGTTGCAGATTGGTATTCACATCCACCACGATATTCTGGCGAAAATTCTGTATTCCTAATTGCTTGGCAACCCACTCGGCGGTAGCGGGCATCAGTTGCATCAGACCTGCTGCCCCGGCATGGGATTTGATATCCGCAATGAAGCGGCTTTCCTGCCGGATTAGACCATAAACCCAGGCTTCATCCAGTTCGTGTTGCCGCAAAACCTTTTTGAGTGTTTCTCGGTGCGGTGATAAAAAGCGCAGACTAAAATCATGCTGCGACACGGTCCGGTTTGCCGTGTTAATCGCGCGATCATACATACCATGACGGCGGGCCACTTCCGCTGCGGCCAGTAACTCCGGGTCGCTAAAATTGCGGACGGTCCAGCTCCATTCACGGTACGCTTCGGTACGTAAATTCATACGGGAGAAAGCCAGGGCACGTTGAATGCCGGGTTTGCGATCCATTGCGATCACTTCGCTATTGCTGACGCGATATGTTTTGTCCGCAATGCTGAGCATGGTTCCCAGTTCTTCTCTTGCCAATTGGCCGTAAAAACTGTGCTCATCGCTGAGTGGAATAAGAATGTTATGCGCTTCCAGCGTTTCCCCTTTTGCTTTTAATGCGCGCGCTTTCCAGTAACGCCATGTATCGACCTGCTGCTCCGCTGGCGACATTCTGTTGATGGTTTTCAGGACTTCATCCCAGTTGGTAACCCGCAATGCGGCACGTACCTGCCAGGCGAGCACGGTATCCGAGGGCGGGTAAGGTTGCGCGGTATTTTGCGCCTCCTTGAACCAATCCAGTGCGCGGGAATCATGCCGCATTGCAGCCCGATACCCCAGTCTTCCGAGGAAATAAGACCGATCCGATGCGGTGAACTGATCTTTTATTTTTAGCCACTGCACATACGCTTGGTTCGTATCATTGCGCAGCAGGCGCAGTAATGCAAACAGCACAATTTCACGATCACTTCGCGTTTTAATTCTGCTTTTCAGCGTCTCCAGGTAACGCTGCGGATTCTTGGCGGCATTATTCAAATCGGCACTGTTCAGCGCATCGTTGCCAGTTAAATAACGATTAACATGTGTGGCCACTCCGGTTTGACCTTCTTCTAGCGCAGCCCGGATCCGTGTCCAAATATCTTGCTGAGAAATCTGCCCGCTGGAAATGAGTGCCTGAAAAATAGGTGTGCAGCTGTCCGGCATGCTGGTAGGCGTAGACCACAATGACCGCGCATCCGTCAGCGCCGTTTTATCATGCGCACTTAGGCGGCGCTGATAGTAATAGCACAATAGCTCGGTATCCTTATTAACCAACAGTGGGTATTCAGCGTCAAAAAGGTTCCACTGTTGATTTTTTCCCAGCATCTTGAGCCAGTCAGCCCTTAATCGATCTGCAACCAGACTGCCTTCGTGCCGCTGCAAAAAATTTCTGATTGTTGCGATATCGGTCGATTGCAACACCATGCGGAATTGATAATATTCCACATAAGGCCATAGCGCGTGGCGTTGCAGCCGTCTGGCGTAATCGTCCAAGCGCTTCGAATCACTAGCCTGAAATGCTTGCCGGGCATCAAGAAAATCGCTGTCCTGATTTGCTGATAGTGTTCCAGCATAAGCTAAAAGGATTAATCCAAAAAGGTAATTTCTCATAGCTAATAAGGTACAACGAATGGAGACTTCAATAAAGAGACGGAAACGATCACTCTACAATCAACCCGGATTATCGCAGCAGCGCCGCGATAATCCAGTGTCATGCTTCAAGTTATGTGAAATTTTAACGGCCAGTCTATAAACCGGCAATAACAATCAGATAACGCCCTGACCCAGCATGGCTTCAGCTACTTTAACAAATCCGGCAATATTGGCGCCATCCACATAATTAACACTGCCATCGGGTTTAGTGCCGTACTTCAGGCAGGATTTGTGAATGGCCTGCATAATTTCCTGCAAGCGCGCGTCCACTTCTTCGCGTGTCCAGGACATACGCATTGCATTTTGGCTCATTTCCAGCCCGGACGTTGCCACACCGCCTGCGTTACTCGCTTTACCCGGCGCATACAGTACCTTGTTATGGATAAAACACTCAACGGCTTCCGCAGTCGATGGCATGTTGGCGCCTTCGGCAACACAAATAACGCCATTTTTAACCAGGGTTTGCGCGTCCTCGCCATTGATTTCATTTTGTGTCGCGCACGGCAATGCCACTTGCACTGGCACATGCCAAGGTTTTACACCCGGCAAGTAAGTTACATTGACACGTTTGGCATATTCATCCAGGCGCGCATACAAATGATTCTTCACTTCGGCCAGAATCGCCAGTTTTTCCGGGGTAAAGCCAGCTTCATCCACAATCGTGCCGCTCGAATCGGATACGGTAACCACCTTGGCGCCATTTGCCATTGCCTTTTCCACGGCAAATTGCGCCACATTGCCCGAACCGGAAACAGAAACGCGCATGCCTTCCAGATAACGCCCGGCATGTTTCAACACTTCCTGGGCAAAATACACCGTGCCGTAACCCGTCGCTTCCGGACGTATCAGTGATCCGCCAAAACTCAATCCTTTCCCGGTAAACACACAATCCGCGCGATTGGATAATTTTTTCATCATGCCCGCCATGAATCCGACTTCACGCCCGCCCACGCCGATATCGCCGGCGGGAACGTCGGTATCGGAGCCGATATGACGGAACAATTCACAGATAAAAGCCTGACAGAACCGCATAACTTCACCGGGGCTTTTCCCTTTCGGATCAAAATCGGAACCGCCTTTACCGCCGCCCATCGGCAGCGTCGTCAATGCATTCTTGAAGGTCTGTTCAAACGCCAGGAATTTAAGGATCGATAAATTCACCGAAGGATGAAACCGGACACCGCCTTTATAAGGCCCGATGGAAGAACTGTGTTGTATCCGGTAACCGCGATTAACTTTGACTTCACCATGATCATCAACCCAGGACACACGAAATATAATCACCCGCTCCGGCTCGACCAAGCGATCCAGCAAGCCATGCTCCGCATAACGTGGATGTTCCATAATAAAAGGCCACAAACTCTCCACGACCTCAGTAACCGCTTGCATGTACTCTGGTTGATTAGGATTACGCTCAGCCACATAAGCGCTGAACTCTTGAAGGCTCTTATATTTCATTTCATTTTCCCGGTTAGTGAAAGGTTATTTCAAATAGCCTAATTCTGCCAAATTAATGTACAGGCTGCACTGTATTTTTATTAAAAGATAGGATTTTTACCAATGTAATTTAATTAAAGTCATTTTTTTGCTTATTGGGGCACGATTTTATACTAGAAATCCTGCAGAGCAGGTTCGTTGGACGAAGCCAAAGTGTTGCAAAATGCGCGATCATTCGCCGTGTTTAAGTTCAATGTCTCCACCGGTTTTCCCTGAAACTATTGACGGGCTTTTGCCACTGGCTCGCTGCAAATTTAATTTTAGCAAACGCTGCAAAATTTCCGCCTCATCCATGTCCGTCGTGTAATCGTTCCAGCCATACGCTTTGGCAACAGCGGTGTCGAGCTTTTCATAGCGCAGTTTCAGCCCGGCGGGCATCTCGTTGTAAAGGTTCGTCAGCGTACGTTTCTTCCATTCGACGGCATGTTCAGGTTTAGGGTTTGGCCGGGGCGGAAAACCAGCGATGCGCTCTTCGTCGGTTTGCACCCAATCCAGCCAGTCTTTCGGGTTGAGCCATTTCTCGCGCCAATCATTGAGATCGGCGGCAGCAATAGCGATGGTCTGGAATGGCTCGCTATCTGATACGAGTCTGGTGCTGAGATCGAAACCAGGTGGGAAAGGGAAACTTTCAAAGCATAGAGTTGAGTTATAGACGGGCCTGTCTTCCAAAGTCCCACCCGCAGCCAGTGCCCAAACGCAATGGAAGCGAGAAGAAAGAATTCCTAAAGTGTATCATCTTGCCGAGGAATTACGATCAATCTGTGCTCTGGGGCCACTTGCACTGGGAATTTAACGAAGAAGCGGTGCTTGGCAGTTTCCGGGGTAGCGATATAGTAAGAGAGTCCTGCAAGAGCAGCTCGCATTCCGGGACGCTTCTCACCGTGTTGCCACCATCTTTCCGCTCGTGCCGCGCGATTGTTATTAATACGCAATGGTTTCACGTTGCTCTCGACATAAGCAAAAGGGACCAAGTAATCACTGGCTTTTTCTTGTTCCAAGCCGGAAAAATCCACCACCCAGTTGCCCGCCCAGCGCCGGGTGATGTCGGAACCATTGTATATGGGCCGCACTACATCGCTGTTCGGTCGACTGTTCGGATTACCGGTATCTTTCAGCCATGCGAGCGCGTTAGCGGTATCCACTTTGAACGGTCCGGCTAAGCACAAACCGAAGAAAGATTTATCTTTGTTGGTAATCAAAGGCTTGGCCTGCGTCAGATCCAGCACATCATCGGCATCGTTGCTGGCTGCCAAATCGGCATGAATAACAGCTACTGGTTCGCCTGCCAATCGAGTGAAAGCCAATCCGGCATCGCCAAAACACACCAGCGATACGCGCACCGCAGTACCGGCATCGAACCAATCTTCGTCAGGCCAAGCTTCAAATATGGGCATTGTTAGCAGGATATTTTCCAACACAATGCGATTGCGCTTCTGCCGTATCGAATTTGTGGAAACCAATCCTGCCGCTTTTGCGTAACCGTTCTCAATTTGCTGTCGCGCCTTGTCGAACCAATAGCAAACCAAATCTGCGCCACCTGGAACTCTGCCTTTGTAGCAGTTACGCAAAGTGGTCACATAATCGTCGCCAAGCTCGCCACGCATGATTTTATCCCCTAGAAATGGCGGATTGCCGACAATCACGTCAGCTTGCGGCCACTGCGCTTCCGTGCCATCGGCGTTGAGCAACGCGTCGCGGTGCTGGATACTGTCCAAGCTACTGAGAATTGGGTTTTTATTAATCAATCTGCCGTTGCGCTGACACCATTGGATGTCGCCGATCCACACTGTCACCCGCGCCAGTTCGGCGGCATATTCGTTGATTTCCAGTCCAAGTACATTGCTGGTTCCGGTTTCGATGGTGAGTTGTTTGCCCAGGCCGAGCACCTCGGCATCTAATTGGGCGATATGTTCCAAATCTTTCAGCGCATGTAAAGCCAGATAAAGGAAATTACCCGAACCACAGGCTGCGTCCAATACCCGAAAGTTGCGTAAACGTTCCAGATAACCGTGATACAGATCCGCCGCAGCTTTGCGGTGCTGTTTTTTAGCGGTTGCCGATTTCACTTTATCGGCATTTGCCAGCGCGGCAATGATTCCTGTTTTAACGGCTTGCCATTCGACGCTCAATGGCCGGGTAATCAGTGGCTCGATCAGTTTGTTGATGGTGGCGACATCGGTGTAGTGCGCGCCCAGTTGCACCCGGCAATTCGGATCAAGGCCACGCTCGAACATGGTGCCAAAAATAGTGGGATCAATCGCTCGCCAATCTCTGTTTTTGGCGGCGCGATACAAAATACTTAGGTCGGTTTCGATAAGCGACGGAACGGATATGGTTTTGAACAGACCGCCGTTGAACCAAGCAATATCGTCATTACCATATATGCCGCCTTTTTTCTGCATCGCGGTAAACAGGTTTTTAATCCGGACAGCAGCTTTATTGGGGTCAGCGTGAGCGGATTTGAGAATACCGGTAAAAATTTCATTGTCCCCAGTAGGACTGGTGTGCAGCAAACCTTCGTCTTCGGCAAACATGCAGAAAATGCATTGAGTCAAAAAATGTGCCACTTGCTGCGGTTCGATGTCGCGTTCGCGCATCGCTTCCGCCAATTCAGCAAATTGTCCGGCGGCTTCGGCAGTAATTGCCGCATTGGATTTCAACGGTTTGAGTTTATCCGGATCAGTAAATACCCAGCGCAGAATTTGCAGATTGATCGGATCACTAATATCTTTAAGCAGGATACTGCGCGGCTCATCCGGGTAACCGCGAAACACGGTGTGGATTTCGATGCGCTCGCGGTCGCACACAATCAGCAGCGGTGGATTACCAAGATTGCCCGAGTATTCACGCAATTGCGCTAAAGCAGCCTTGAGATCGCGACCGGGCTTTTTGTTTTCCCAGGCAAAACAGTCACGCTTCCAGACATCAGCCCAGCCTTGCCCACCGCCATCTTTGATCGCACCTTTTTCGTAACAAAAATCCTCCGAGTTACGCGGCTTGTCGATTTGCAACAAGTCGCACAAATCCTCGATATACGACTGCGCTCCCGATTTTTCGGTTAAATCGTTTTGAGTCCAGGTTTTAATGAATTCTTCAGGTGTCATGAGGTTTTATTCAGGTGTTATCAGGTTTGCTTCGAATACTTGAGAATATAGCAATTCAAACAGCAACAAAAGCAATGTTTCCTGCTTACCGCTGTAACCTAGATGAGTAGTTTTAATTCTCCGGATGTCGATCAAACCGGTTTTAACATCTGGATTATTATTGACTCACGCATGGGGACAGCCAAGTAGCCCGAATAAGCTTGCGTCACCCGGGAATTGATTTGATTCAAACTTTGAAAGCTTGATGTGGGAGAAAATGGCCAGATGTACACACGCAGTTTCGACACCGATGGTTAGCTCAAAACCCATCACAGCCACTTCAAATTTTTGTTTTGCACTCTGAATTCGTGATTCGGTACCACCCTCGTTGTGCTTTCCAATGAAGTGGTACTAATCTCACCATAACTAACTAGCGATTCTGTCAGGCGGTAAACGCCCGTGTGCTAAAGCATGAAATCCGATGCTGTCAATCCAATGTTGTACCCGACCAGCAGTACTTCCATCTCCGGCATTACGGTTCCTGTCGTGTTAATCAGCACTAGCGTATCGGCACCAATAATCTGATACCCCACCTGCCAATTACCTGTGATCAGCCCGCTACCAACGAAAGTAAACGCTTGATCACCTGCGAGTATCGGATTGGTGTCAATCGATTTGAAACTGATACGATCAGCGGTATCAAAATCGGTGATAATGTCGCGGTTTGCCACACCGATACCGCTATCCGTAAGTATAGTGTAGACAAAGGTATCGGCATCCGTACTACCACCAGACAAGGTATCGCGACCGGATCCGCCTGTCAGCATATCAGCACCAAGACCTCCATTCAGATTATCCTCGCCAGCGGCGCCGAAGAGTTTATCGACACCACCACCGCCGTTCAGCGTATTGGCAGCGGAATTACCCGTAAGCGTATTAGCCAGACCGTTGCCATCACCATTAATCGCCAATGTGCCGATGAGTGTCAGGTTCTCGACATTGGCAATCGGCACCAAATTAAAGGTAAATCCTGTTTTGATGGTATCGGTGCCCTCAGCTGGAAGCTCAGTCACTTGATCGCTACCGTTATCCAGAACGTAGCTATCGCTGCCCAAGCCTCCTATCAGATTATCGTTACCAAGCTTGCCGTCCAGAGTGTCGTTACCATCGCCACCCAGCAAAGTATTCGCAGCATCATTGCCGGTAATCAGGTTATTCAGGTTATTACCCGTACCATTAAGCGCCACAAATCCCGAGAGCTTCAAATTTTCGACTTCCGCTGGCAACGTGTAGGTAACGCTCGAAGTCGCGGTGTCGATGCCTTCTCCAGCGAATTCAATGATCTGATCAAACACAGCATTAACGGTATATTTGTCATTACCAATACCACCATGCATGGTGTCATTGCCGGGGCCGCCGTTCAGTGAGTCGTTACCCGAACCACCAAACATCAGATCGTTGCCGGCGTTTCCGAATATCGAATCATCTCCAAACAAGCCTGTAAGGACATTGCTGCCGCTACCGCCATTGAGTATGTCACCGATATTGGTGCCGCGCAGTGTGGCGTCGCTAATACCGGCAGTCTGAGTCAGAATATTGTTAAAACTGTCATAAGACCAGTTGGTCAGATCAGCAATGTTAAGTCCATAAATATTCTGGATAGCAGCAATATCAAGGGCTGCAAGATGAACGAGCGGCCCGCCGAGCTGGCTCATGATCGTCAGGGCTGGATCATCCACCGCCAATACCTGGTCGTGCACAATATTGGCAGCACTCGTCCAAGTCTCAGTAGGATGTTTCAATCCAAGAGCATGTCCGATCTCGTGCAAAATAAGACCATAGTCAAATTGCCCAGCGGTCACAAAATCACTGTTAAGTAATATATTGCCAGCACCGCTCCAACCGTCGAGGTAATTGGGGAAAGAAAAAAAATTCCAATTACCGAAGGGATAAAAGCCAACACCGCCGACACCATCATAAGGGGAACCCGTGAAGTCATAGGCAGAAAATATGATTTCGCTTGCACCTGCTGGTACTTCGATAAAGGTGAGGCCACTGGCGTTGCCCCACTCAGCCAGCGCTGCGCGCGTTTGGGTCTTCTGTGTGGCGGTAAATGCCTGAAAGGTGGCAAAGGCGGATGCACCGATCACTGCTTCATCGGTGACAGGCGCACTGGTCGCAAAGGAATAAGTGATCAAGGTCGGACGACTAGTCACTTCAATACCACCCCAGTATGAACCGGTCAGCAGTGCGGTGTAGTCAGTTACAATTGGCATAATAAAGTTTCCTTACAAAAAATGGTGTTGCGTAACCCCTTTCCTCGCTGTATAAAAATAAGAGATATGTATTTCTGGAACATATTTATACAGTTGTGTGGACTGCCAAATCACCATAAATAATTATTGAATGTGGCATGTAAGAATCTCGAAAAGCATAGGGGACAGGTCGCGAATTGAGAATATAGCCGATGAAATAAGCATGATTTTTTGTTTTGTGACTTTGCGGTGTGTGCGTTGAGGGTATTTGATTCGTGATTCGGTACTAGATCTCAGCGATGCAATGGTGCGCTAAAACTCAGACTCTAAAGTTTGCATTTTTAGATGTTTTGACTTGCATCGGCCGCCTCGAATGCGCCTATTCATGGGGATACCTGGCGTACTTATTTTAAGAATTTTTCCTTTATTATCTGCGCAACTTTTAATCCTGCAAATAATGCAATTACAGAATAAAAAACGACTTCTATCATATTAGCCATTATCCAGATACCCCATGTCAATTTATATGGTGTTCATTTTATACTAAAGAGCATTTATTGAAAAAAATTCTGCTTCGAGAAAGCATGGAGACTGTTCGTGAATTGAGAATATAGCTGGTAGATTAAGTATAACTTTTGTTTTGTAACCTTGTGGTTACGTGTTGTCGGTATTGGATTCTTGATTCGATACCCCCAAATAGTGGTAGTGGTTGCGCTGTTAAATTTCATAACAAAGAGCAAGAAAGAGAAAAATGTTCTCAATAAATCCGAATATTTACTGACAGAACTGCACTTTCACTTAGAATTCTGCAGAACAACATGATCATTACTACGCCAGAAAAAGATTCACGGATATACCAACCATTCTCAAAGTGCCATTCCAATTTGAGCGGCAATTTTCTCCGCCAAATCTTTAAAATCCTTTTTCGCAGCTTGAGCGGCTTGTGCATGACTCCCGATGGCGCCATCGGCGGATGTTAGGTTAAAAATGGGTTTGCGATGCTCCTGTGCCATAGGGATCAGGCTGCGATAATGCTTAATGGTGGCCAGACAATAAGGATCATGCTCTTGTGTAATTGTTTCGTCACACTCTTCACCCAGCACCGACTCCCGGTATACATTGGGAATACGGTTAACCCATTTGTCATAGGCTTGGACAGGCCGATCCAAACGCACACTGTGTTGTTGGCAGAGGTAGCCGATGGGTTGCATTTTTCCTTGGGGTAGCTGAAATTCTGGATAAGCTTGATGTTCGGCATTGTTTTTCCAGTTATCCAATCTTTTTTGCCATAAACTTTTCCAGCTCTTTAATGTGGGCCCCAGGTTTTTAAGACCTTGCAACGAAAATAAGTCGGCTCCCAGCGGTATCACAACATAATCAGTTGCTACAAGTACGGAACGATTTATGGCTCCCAAATTTGGTCCAATATCGACGAGAATGATGTCCGCTTGTACTTTGGATGCAGCCTTTTGCATAACTTGCCAGAAAGAACTCAAAATTCGCATAGGGCGATACAAATTATTATCACCCATGCTATGAGGCCACTCGTTAGATAATGCATCTTCATAACCTGACAAATTGACATCGCCTGGCAGAAGGTAGAGATCTGTTGCGATATTTTGCAACACCGGGTCCGCGATATCACCAACACTGGTCAAGGGTTTTACGCACTGATAAATTGTAGAGCCTTGAGTTTTGTTGTTCCAGATTTCCTCGATTTTATCTTCAGTCAAAAATGCCGCAGTCAGGTTTGCTTGCGGATCGATATCTACAATCACAACTCGCTTACGAAGGCTGGCATACATCCAGGCCAGGTGATAAATGAGAGAAGTTTTTCCGACTCCGCCTTTGTTGTTAAAAAATGTCAGCACCGGTGGCGTCATTGCTTTCCCCTTAATGTGCATACAACAGCACTTTGATTGGTTTCAAACTCAAGCGCCGGATTACCATTTTTCTCCATTTCCTTTCTGGCAGTAGCGATTCCTCTTCCAAAAGCCTGTATAAAACCAAAAGTTTTCAGCACATCACCAATGTTCGGATTGCGATAATCTGTGATGCCGGGTTTACCGAAATTTTCTACGGTCACATTGCCATAAGGACCACCTGGGCTGTTGATTTCGATACGGTCGTTAAACCAGTAAATACGCACAGGTGCATGGGTACTTTCATAAGTTCGATGGAGCGCTGCGTTATACAGAATTTGCTGCAACGCCGCTGGCGGATAGGTCAGTGCGATTTGGTGTGTTGGCGCGGAGGTGATATCTACTGCTGAACGGTTATGCGCTTTAAGCTTTTCTTCAGCGCGACGAAGCATCTCAACCATTGCGCCGCCTATGTTCTCTTCATCAATTACAGTATCTTCAAGTTCCGTACCATCGATACGCAAAAATTGAATATATGCACCCGGTAGAAAATCCTGCGAGCTTTTACCAATTGCCAGTAAGCCCAGCACGGTTGGCGTCGTATCATCCGGCGAAACAATCATCTTGCAAGATGACATGCGCTCTTCATAGCTCCGGTTATTCTCTTCCAGTACATCGGAAGCAAACGCTACAGGCAAATATTCATTTTCAAAAATAACTTTTGAAAGGTCTGTCAACTTTGCTGAAGGAACGGGATAAATATCAAATGGAAGATTCTTATACCTTCTTTTCTCATTTAAAATACGTTCTTCTTGAGCATTGGCAATAGAGCGCCTAGGCCCAGTTCGAACCCAAATGCGCCCTTCATATTTTACAGGTGGCATGTCGGATGGCATTACGGTAACCACCGCCATCTCCGCATCCTTAAGTACTCGCTTTTCAACAAAAAGCACCGGTAATGGGAGAATATTGCCGTCGGTTTTCATATCTGCCAGATTACGAAGCAATTCATCCGTAATAGGTTCACCTGAGGGCAAACCATCATCTTCAGCACCTATAAAAAGAACGCCGGGTTTATTATGATTTGGCAAATCGTTAGCAAAAGCACACACCGCTTGCCGCGCTTTTTTAGACACATCCTTACCAAAGGATCTCTTTCTTTCCGTTAGATCAGACTCAATCTCATTGAGTAGTGCTTCAAGCTCTTGATCGGTAAATTGCTTCATTTTGTTTTTTCTATTCCATATCAGGCACAACTCGGGATTTATCTAATACTTTTTTTGGTTAAGCGGTTATTGGCAGAATTCACATGTTTCATCAGCAGCTTACAAGATTTAATTTTTGTCTTATTCTACAACCAAAAGCCAGTAAATAGTTGGATGCTACCGGATACCATTCACTTTTCGCAGTACATTTCCATTGAGGGATGTTTGAAGAAGCCAGGATTACGGAATGCGCAGCACAATTTGGATTAATTAATCTGAACGAACATCAAGTAAAGTCATCAAAAAAAATGATGGATCAGAAAAACTGGGATCAATTGTTGATTCTAAACAACGTGAGTATATTGCTCATTAATTAAGTAATTAATAGTTATGAACTAATCGTGCTGAAAGCTCCATGAAAAAAATTTCCAGAAGAAAATTGATCCAATTAAGCCTGCTAGGCAGCGTGGTCAGTGTACTTGGTAGCTATAGCTTTGCTAAAGCATTAGCGCTGATACCGACACCCGATGAAACAGAAGGGCCGTTCTATCCGGTAAAAGATCAAAATGACAAAGATGCCGATTTAACGCAAATTGAGGGGCATACGGGTGTTGCTCAGGGCCAATACATTATCGTCAGTGGCCAAGTTACGGATGTTACTGGATGCCCGGTTGAAAATGTAATGCTGGACATATGGCAAGCGGATGCCAACGGCCGTTACCGTCATCCACGCGATCCCAACAAAGCTAAATTGGATGAAAGCTTCCAGGGATGGGCGATCATTCAAACTGATGACAAGGGTTTCTTCCGCTTTAAAACTGTGATGCCCGGCGCTTATCCAGCCAGCGGGACTTGGATTAGGCCGCCGCATATTCACTTAAAAATCTCAAAACCAGGTTATCGCGCATTGACGACACAAATGTATTTTCCCGATGAGAAACTTAATAAAATCGATTTATTGCTGAACGCGAAATCCGCTGCGGAGAAATCCGCGATGATTGCCAAGAATATCGGCCAGCAAGGAAACTTGCCCATTTACGAGTACAATATCGTTCTCGATTTACTTCGCAAATAAATTATGACAACCAAACACAGTGCATTGCTTATTCTGGGTTCCGGCCCTGCCGGCTATACCGCTGCGGTCTATGCCGCACGCGCCAATCTGAATCCGGTCGTGATCACCGGGCTGGCTCAGGGCGGGCAATTGATGACAACGACCGATGTGGACAACTGGCCGGCGGATGCGATGGGCGTGCAAGGCCCGGAATTAATGGAGCGGTTTCAGAAACATGCCGAACGTTTTCATACAGAAATCATTTTCGATCATATTCATACTGCAAAACTGACTGAAAAACCGATTACGTTAATCGGTGATCAAGGCACCTATACCTGTGATGCACTGATCATCGCCACCGGTGCTTCCGCGCAATATCTCGGTTTACCTTCAGAAGAAGCATTTATGGGGCGAGGCGTTTCCGGTTGCGCGACCTGTGACGGCTTCTTTTATAAAGGGCAAGATGTCGCCGTGATTGGTGGCGGCAATACCGCAGTGGAAGAAGCGTTCTATCTGGCCAATATCGCACGCAGTGTGACGGTAGTTCACCGGCGCGAACAATTCCGCTCGGAAAAAATTCTGATTGATAAATTGATGGAAAAAACCCGCAGCGGCAACATTAAACTGGCGCTGAACCACGTGCTCGATGAAGTGCTGGGCGATCAATCCGGCGTTACCGGCATGCGCATTAAAAGCACGAAGGATGATTCCACGCAAACGATAGATTTGCAGGGTGTTTTCATCGCCATCGGTCATAAACCCAATACCGATATTTTTACTGGACAATTGCAAATGGAAAATGGCTATATTGTTACGCGTAGCGGCGGTCAGGGTAATGCGACGGCGACCAGCATCCCTGGCGTATTTGCCGCGGGCGACGTACAGGATCACATCTATCGTCAGGCTGTAACCAGCGCTGCCAGTGGTTGTATGGCGGCATTGGATGCGGAAAAATATCTCGACAATCTGAAGTAGATCATAAATCGGAGACCAAGCCACAGCGAGTCAACGATGTAATTAAATGGCTAAAAAAGATTCTGCCAAGGATGAAGACGAAATGGCGTTATTTCACGCAGCAATGCGGGATGTTGTGCCATTACCTGCCACAGACAAGCTCGCCCCTAGCAGTTCAAAAGTCCCTCCGATTCCCCGGAAAGAAAAGTACCCTGAACAGGCTGTCACTGAAGATACCCTTTCAGATCATATCGCCATGGAAATTGAAGCGGGAGATGAATGGTCGTATCTGCGGCCGGGCATGTCACATCAGACACTGCGGCGTTTACGGCGTGGTTACTGGGGAATCCAGGATAATCTGGATTTACACGGTTTCACGCGTGACGAAGCCAGGCAGGAGTTAAGCGCTTTTCTGGGTATGTGTGCGCAAAGAAAATATCGCTGCGTCCGTGTCATTCATGGCAAAGGATTGAGTTCAAAAAACCGCGAGCCGGTTTTGAAAATCCGAATTGGGAATTGGTTGATGCAGCGTGCTGATGTTCTGGCTTTTTGCCAGGCCAAACTAGAAGACGGCGGTGGCGGCGCTATTCTGATTTTGCTCAAAGTCAGTACATAAACTTTGGCAATAGTCCGTGTTTATAACGAAGGGTTGGATTCTTGCGGAAAAGACTTTTCATATTGGCTCTGGCACTCAATGCAACGCTGGGCAGATGGATACGCCAGCAACCGCTCAAACCCGATTTCATCGCCGCAATCAATACAATCACCGAACTCCAGCTCGCTCAAGTACTTGAGGGATATTTCCAATTCGCGCATTTCGTTAATCTGCCGGTCAACCAGCGCAGTATCGACGTCATCGGGAATATTGTTTAAATACTCCATCAGATCAAAATCACGAATATCTTGGGTATGTGCCAGCTCGTTGCGAATATCTTCCTGCAAATCCAAATAGCGTTTGTGTAATGCAGATTTAAGTTGTGTCAATTGATCTTCAGTAAAATTTGCCATCCTGTACCTCTTTAGTGAAATCTCATACATGTTGTATGAAGTGGAAAATTCAATCTTTGATGGAAGTCAACAGAACATCAATCCATTGAAATCCTGCCGTCGGTTATACCGCTTGCAATTGCTTTAAATCTTTGATCACTTCTGCAGAATTTCGTGCCGCGCTTGCCGACAGATAAACACGGGCAATCTTCCCCTGCGGATCGATCAGGAATGTATTGCGTCTGGCAAATTTGACAACGCCCAGGTGAATCAGGGAATTGTAGCGTGCTGTAGTTTCTGCTGCGATATCCGCCAGAAGCGGGAATTGCAGATGATATTTTTTAGCAAAATCAGCGTGACTGTTCGTGTCATCCACACTGACTCCGATCACTTCAGCACCTAAATCCGTCAGCTCCTGAAGGCCATCACGAAAGGTGCAAGCTTGTTTGGTGCATCCGGGCGTATCGTCTTTCGGATAAAAATACAACGCCAGCCATTTCCCGTGAAAATCAGACAGCGAATGCATTTTTCCATGCTGATCCGCCAATTTAAAAGCAGGCGCGGATTGTCCCACTTCAAGTGATTTCTTATTTGTGGAAAAAAACCAGAACATGAATGCCAACGCAAACACCGACAAGATAATAGTTAACCATTCCATGATACTTATTCGTCCTTATTCGTTATAGTAATGCCGCATCGGCCAGGCCCATAGCCGTAATAATACGATTGCCAGCAGCGCTAACAGGCTGGCAAACAAAAATGCCACTGCCGAGCCGAATACATGCCAAATTATCCCAAATAACAATCCCGCCGGGATGGCGGCAATGCCGCTGACCAGATGATACCAGCCAAAAGCCGTGCCACGCTCATCGGGCGATGCATAATCACTGATCAAGGCACGCTCCGCGCCTTCGCTCAATCCTATCAACAAGCCGTAGAAAATACTCACCATCCACAATCCGCTGCTGGTAGTTACCTGGCCTAATGCCAGAAACGATACCGCAAGCGCTGACCAGCCAATCAGAATCAAAACGCCGCGTCCGAAATGATCCGCCAATTGCCCCCCTTGCGTGGAAGTGATGGCCTTGGCAAAATTCAGCGCCGCCCATAGCAGCAGCAATTCAACAACGCCAATACCTAATTCATGACCGAATAACAAAATAAAAGTTTCAGAAGCGCGCGCAAACGTGAACAGCATCAGTACCCATAAATAGCGCTGCATCGGCACAGACAAAGCAGACCAGCGCAGCGGCGGCAGTGTACGCGGCAATTCTGTTCGCTGAACTTGATTGGTTTTCTCATCTTTCACACCTGCGCCCAACAGCGCGACTGCGACAAAACCGGGAACCGCTGACCACAGAATCACCTCACTTAAACTTAAATCCGACCACGCCAGTATTGCCGCCGCAGTCAATGCACCGGCAACCGCACCAGCATTATCCAACGCGCGATGAAAACCAAACGCATAGCCCCGAGGATATACGGCGGTGTCGCATCGGCCACCATCGCATCGCGCGGTGCGCTGCGCAACCCTTTACCGATACGATCAACACTGCGCAGCAGCAATACGGTGACCCAGGAGCCCGCCAATCCAAGCAACGGGCGCACCAGATTAGAAAGCATATAACCCGACATCGCCAGCCCTTTACGCCGCCCGCTCATTACATCGGAATGCCGTCCCGCCCATAATTTCAGAAAACAAGCCAGTGCATCCGCAACCCCTTCAATCAACCCCAGCACAATGGGACCTGCCGACAGCACAGTCGCCAACAAGATCGGGATCAGCGGCACAACGATATCCGAAGCAAAGTCGTTGAAAAAACTGACCAACCCGAGAACAATCACTGTTCTAGGTAGTCGTCTTGAAACGACTGGATCTAAAGGATTCAGCTGATAAGGTTTATTCATCGTGTGATATTAGCGTAAAATACCCAGTTCGCCTTGGTAGCTCAGTGGATAGAGCAACCCCCTCCTAAGGGGTAGGTCGCACGTTCGATTCGTGTTCAGGGCGCCAATAAAAACAACAACTTAGATCCTGATTTCTATCCACTGAATGTCTATTTCGTCACAAATTCAGCACAATCTATGTGCAGAGAGGCGAAAATGGCAACAATTACAAAAACACAGTCGGGCACTTTCAAAGTACAAATAAGAAAGGTCGGAATCCCTGCAATTACAAAAACCTATAAAACCAAAGCGGATGCTCAGAAATGGGCAAGACTCATTGAATCTGAAATGGATAGAGGCGTATTCATCAACAGACAAGAAGCCGACAAAGTCACTGTTGGAGAACTCACTTCAATAAGCGTTTGCAGGACATCATCTATCTTAGTTGCAAGGTCGCAATAAGTCCCGCGAATCGCATATTCAGATGTAAGATCAGAGTACTTGTCGTATCCAAAAACATCGCTCAGCATATCCTTAATGATTGTGACGGTGTCTGCCTCACCGACATCTCGTATTTTAGCAGCAGCAAGGATAGGTTGATATTTCTTGATTCCGGCGACTAAGCGCTCGGTGACCTTCTTGGGAATAGACGGCCATGTTCTTCCTCTCTGAAATGTAAATGGTGGGTACGAGTTGTATGCTTAACTAAAATTAGACCGATTGCAAATTAAAACATAAAGCTTATTACGTCAATGACAGCATAAAACGACTGTTGATTAAATCTTTAAATACTCGTCTTATCCTCATTGCTACGAAGGAACTCCCAGACAATCGGTTTTGTTAATTAGCTCCACTAAACAGAGTATCCTTTCGGATTGATATATCATTACCCTTTTCAGGGGAAAGCAGAGGTGTTTAAAATTACCGGGCTGATTGGGGAAGAAATTTTCTTGAGCATTGGATATGAGCGAGATGACCACACGAAATATACCGGCTGAGCGAGCTCATGCTATGCTGTCTGTTATCAAGGAATTTCAATGCCTGTCACCTACCGATATTGAAATGGTTGCGGCTGCTTGTCAGTGGCATCGTTATGAAGCCAGGAATGAGATTGTGCGCTATCACGATCACGCCAACAGTGCTTTCTTCATTGTGCAGGGTGAAATTCGTGTCATGTATCATGGTTTGTTGGGGCAGGAAGTTATTTTATGTGATTTGTCTACCGGTGAAATGTTTGGTGAATTGACGGCGATTGATGGCTATCCACGCTCAGCAACCGTGATTGCCAGAACCAGTGTATTGCTGGCGTCGATGCATGCGCTGGATTTTCAGAATCTGATTTATTCCAATCGACAGATAGCCGAAACCATTCTGAAGCGCTTGACCGGGCAAGTTCGCCGCTTGACCGAACGCGTTTATGATTACAGCACGTTGGCTGTGCGTAATCGCATTCAGTCGGAATTGCTGCGTCTGGCAAGGAATCACATGATATCTGCGAATGCTGCAATCATCTCTCCGGCGCCAATCCAGACTGAAATCGCCAATTTGGTCAGCACGCATCGTGAAGCCGTATCGCGAGAACTGAATAAGCTGGTAAAAAGTAAGCTTATTATGCGTCAAGGGCATGATTTACATGTACTGGACGTAGCCAAGCTGACAGAAATGGTTAATGCGGTACGCGGCGATTTCTAACGGAAATCCTGCAGTAACAATTCCTGATTACAATTTCTTGATTATTTGTTATGCCGCGCTTAAATGTGGCAAACTTCGCAGTTGAACTTATTACGGGTCTATTAAATTCGTGTCCCCTTATGAACTTTTCATTGGTTTACGCTATACGCGTGCCAAAAAACGCAACCATTTCATCTCGTTTATTTCATTGATTTCTCTGATGGGCATCACGCTGGGAATGACGGCGCTCATTACGGTCATGTCGGTCATGAACGGTTTCCAGAAAGAAGTGCGTACACGGATTCTAGGCGTCGCTTCGCATGTGCAGATCGGCAGCATTCATGGCAATCTGGGTCACTGGCAGCAAACCGCAGAAGAAGCCGTTAAGCACCCATTCGTAGAAGCTGCCGCGCCGTATGTCAATGCGCAGGGTATGCTATCGCACAACCAAGTTGTTCAGGGCGTTGTTGTGCGCGGTATTCTGCCAACGATGGAGGACAAGGTGGCGGATTTTGGGAGGATGATGGCAAGCGGAAAGCTGGATAGTCTGGTGCCGGGCGAATTTGGTATTGTCATCGGCATGGAATTGGCGCGGTCTATGGGTACTTTCCTCGGGGATAAAATTGTTTTAATTTCGCCGCAAGGGCAAGTCACGCCAGCAGGCATCTTGCCTCGGCTGAAGCAATTCACCGTGGTCGGCATCTTCGAAGCAGGGCATTTTGAATATGACTCCGGATTGGTTCTGATTCACATGTTCGATGCGCAAAAACTTTATCGTATGGATAACGATGATGTTTCCGGTGTGCGTCTAAAACTGAAGGATTTGTTTCTGGCACCCCAAGTTGTTCAAGAATTACCCGCAATGCTGACGATCGACAACTATATCAGTGACTGGACAAAACAGCATGCTAATTATTTTCGTGCAATCCAGATCGAGAAACGCATGTTGTCGTTGATTCTTGCATTGATTATTGCGGTGGCGGCATTCAACATTGTTTCCACATTGGTAATGGCGGTGACCGACAAAGAATCGGATATCGCGATATTACGTACCCTCGGTGCAAGCCCACGCAGCATTATGAAAATATTCATTGTGCAGGGAACTTTTATTGGCGTTTTTGGCACTATTCTGGGAGTTGCGGGCGGTATGCTGTTAGCCTACAACGTGGGTGAGGTGGTGGCGTTTATTGAAAGTTTGTTCCATGTTCAGTTCTTGTCGCGGGAGATTTATTACATCAGCAAGATTCCAACCGATCCGCAGATGGCAGATATTACCACTGTTGCTGTGACCTCATTTGTCCTTAGTCTGCTGGCAACGATTTATCCCAGTTACCGTGCTTCCAAAGTTAATCCGGCGGAGGCGCTACGCTATGAATGATGCCGTTATCTCTTGCCGCAATCTGGTCAAACAGTTTTCCCAGGGCGATCTGGTAGTTCCCGTATTAAAGGGCGTTAATCTGGACGTGATTAAAGGGGAAATGTTAGCAATTGTCGGTGCTTCTGGTTCCGGTAAAAGCACATTGCTGCATATACTCGGCGGATTGGATGCGCCGACAAGCGGGGATATCCGGATTCTCGGACAAGATATCGCGCAAATCAATGAAGAAGAGCGCTGCCGGTTACGCAATGGTTCGCTCGGCTTTATCTATCAGTTTCATCATTTGTTACCGGAATTTAGCGCGCTGGAAAATGTGGCTATGCCGCTGCTGATTCGTCGCCTGCCGAACCGGGAAGCGTATGACCGGGCAGAAGATATTTTGAAACAAGTCGGATTGAGTCATCGCCTGACGCATACCCCCGGTGAATTATCCGGCGGTGAGCGTCAGCGTGCTGCGGTTGCGCGTGCATTGGTTACACAACCCGTCTGCATTCTGGCTGATGAACCTACCGGAAATCTTGACCGGCAGACAGCTGAAAGCGTCTTTGATTTGATGCTGGAGTTAAACCATAGAATTAATGCCAGCCTGGTCATTGTCACGCACGATTCTCGCCTTGCCAATCGGGCCCAACAAATCAAGCAATTGATCGACGGCGTTTTATGCGATATCCCCAATGCATAACGACTACGTAAACAAACCACCGATCTTTCCTCCATTTTTATAGTCGGTTTATGCGTACTTTATTTACGTACATCATGGTCTTTCCCCGGCGCAGCGCTTTTGTTCTGGTTGCGCTGCTGATTGCCGGTATCGCTGAAGGGCTGAGTTTAACAGCGCTGCTGCCTTTATTATCGATCGCTGTCGGTGATTCAGGCGAATCGGGCGATTCGGGCATCGGTAAATTCATGGAGAAAGCGCTGCAAGATATCGGCATTGAACCCACGCTGGATGCGATCTTGATCATTATCGTTGGTGGTATGTTTCTCAAAGGTGTGGTGTTGCTGTTGGCCAATCGTCAGGTAGGTTACACCGTTGCGCATGTGGCGACGGCCTTACGTTTGGATCTTATTGAAGCTTTGTTGGCTAGCCGGTGGCAATACTATTTACGGCAACCCGTTGGAGCACTTGCTAACTCGGTTGCGACAGAAGCTTATCGTGCAGCCAACGGTTTTGAGCACAGTGTCAACGTGCTTGCGCTCGCTATTCAAGTACTGGTATACGCCATCGTAGCATTATTTATTTCATGGGAAGCGACACTGGCCTCATTAATTATCGGCTTATTCCTATTAATTGCGTTGAACCGCTTAGTCAGTGCAACCCGGCGTGCAGGTAACAAGCAAACCCTATTGCTACGTAATTTATTAACGTACTTATCCGATGTACTCAGCTCGGTGAAATCGCTGAAAGCCATGGCGCGTGACAATGTTGCCGACGCAATTCTGCACGAACAAACGCAGCACTTGGAAAAAGCTACGCGCCGGGAAGTGATGAATAGAGCTGCGCTAACCGCGTTACAAGAGCCCATACTAGCCGCTCTGACAGCCAGCGGCTTATATCTCGCATTAGTGGTCTGGCAATTATCCTTGCCGGAAGTCATGTTGATGGTTTTTTTGCTGACGCGTATTTTGGGGTTATTGAATAAGACACAGCGTAGACACCAGCAACTGGCCGCGCAAGAAAGTGCTTACTGGGCTTTACGTAAGGCTGCCGAAGACGCCCGCGCGGCGGCGGAGAGGGCAACGGGAACCCTGCAACCTACGCTGCAAAAAGGCATTACATTGCAGCATGTTAAATTTGATTATGGCCAGAAAACTATTTTCAAAGATCTGAATATCGAAATACCGATCAACTCATTCACTGCGGTCATGGGGCCATCCGGCGCCGGCAAAAGTACTTTGCTGGATCTACTCTGTGGATTGGCCGAGCCGCAATCCGGCGAAGTTCAGATTGACGGCGTATCGCTGCATGACATCAATCTTCGCCAATGGCGCCACATGATTGGTTATGTTTCGCAAGACACTATTTTGTTACATGATACGGTGATGAATAACATTCTGGTCGGAGAGCCCGCATTGACTGCCGTCGATGCAGAGCGAGCGTTACGTCAGGCCGGTGCTTGGGATTTTGTCAGTGCTTTACCGGAAGGATTGCAAACGGTCGTGGGTGAGCGCGGCGGGTTACTTTCCGGCGGACAACGCCAGCGTGTCGCCATTGCGCGGGCGCTGGCTCACAGCCCATCCTTCTTAATTCTGGATGAACCTACCAGCGCACTGGACCCGGAAAGCGAAAAAACTATCTGCGAAACACTACAGAATTTGGCCAAAGATTTGACGGTTATTGCTGTTTCGCATCAACCGGCTGTCATCAATGCGGCAGATCGTGTGTTTATACTTTCCAATGGCGTGGCTGAACCGTTATCGCAGGCAGCGCACATGAATCACGAACTCAGCAGTTAGAAATTTAAATGCTATTTACTCGGTTGATTTGCATGGAATCTGCTCGAGCTTGTGTGTGGCGTCACTCCAGGCAAGCGAGCGGTAGTCAAAGCCATTTTCGATCACTGGTTTAATAATGTCGAAGAAGGGCGATATGTCGAAATCGCGCGGTGTGTACAGACTATGATGGCGTATGTGGTAGATCTCTGCATAGCAATCAGCTTGCATCGGATTATCTGACCAAGTGCGTTGAATCTCCGGCAAGATCGGATAGCGCACCGATTCGAACGCTTGCGCGATCAGGGTTGAACAGATTGCGCGTGTCGGGTCGCCGCTGCCAAGTGCCAGGAGGCGTCTGCGGAATCTCGTGGGAACGGGTAGAGTAGGAAGAAGATAGCGTAAGAGATCGAAAATATGTTTTAGGTCATAGTGTTGGCCGATGCGTGCAATGACATAATCGACAACCCGTTTGCGATCCTCATCGTTCAAACCGACAGGACGGCAAATCCGAGTGTGCATTTGCGCATAATGTGCCAGT
This sequence comes from Nitrosomonas sp., assembly GCF_043753625.1. Taxonomy (GTDB): domain Bacteria; phylum Pseudomonadota; class Gammaproteobacteria; order Burkholderiales; family Nitrosomonadaceae; genus Nitrosomonas. The sequence goes on along the minus strand of NZ_JAYUWI010000028.1, from coordinate 23,072 downwards.
GTTATTGCGCGCACTCCTTCCTTCAGATCGGCTTCAATCAGTACCTGAGGTAGCTGCCAGGGTGTGCTGGAAGGCAATACATCGCCGATGTACAGGGCTGCATGTGACCAAGTGGATTGCGTAAGATATTTGATAGCGACACTGACACGGGTATTTCCTTCAACCAATAGGACATCTCCGGGTTGCAAGGCTGCTGCGAGTTTTTCCTGGCTGATCGTAGCAACTTGAGTGCTTTGCCGCACCGGCTTGGTTAGGAACCGTGCCAGACCACGGCCTACAATTTCAGTTACCTGGCCCATGAATTCTCCTTATGACGATAAGTATTGGCTTGTTTTCGCTATTCACATGGCAATGTGAGGTAGAACAGCGACGCATCGAACAATTTAAACATCAAAATTTTATTCAATGAAAGCAACTTCTATTATAGGTGTCTACGATGCGTTTTGTGATAGGGAATTTACCTGTTAATAATGAATGAACATACTTCCTATTTGATGGCATTAGCAATCTCCATGGTTATTGTGACAGTCTGTGTAGTATTGCATTACGAGGCATTGCGTTTCTTAAGCCGCACGGTAGGAATACATATGCATAAACGCATTGGAGTGCTGGTTGTGATGCTTGGACTACTGGTAGCGCATGTGCTGGAAATTCTTATATTTGCTTTGGGCTATATCGTCATGCAGCATGGCGTGGGATTGGGGCATATCACCGGAATGACTGAGGGTAGTTGGTTTGATTTTATTTATTTTTCATCCGTTGTGTATACGACGGTCGGATTTGGTGATTTATTGCCGATTGGAGCCATACGCATATTGACTGCTGCTGAAGGCTTGGCAGGGTTAGCGATGATTACTTGGTCGGCTTCTTTTACCTTTCTGGCGATGCAACGTTTATGGCCGCATCTATTGACACAATCGGAACGCAATTCCGAAGATTAGCAAATAATGAAGGATTCTTTCTTGAGAGCTGTGCAAAATTAAGGCATAGAAGCCACTAAAACAACATTAATTTTGACGTTTCAAAAAATAGTAATCTTGAGATGTTGATGCTAACTGAAAATTAAGAACCCGATGAATTCACAAATTTCTGGATTCATCGGGTAGAAAAATACCGTATAAATCAATTCAAAACTTGGATGGATCGATTTTGTGGAATACAAAACTATCCATACAAGTTTGTTATTCGGTTTATTTCAGGGTGCTCATATCCTGATTCAATTTAGTTTTACAGTGTTCTACCTTGCCGCCCAAATCTAGTAGTCCAGCAGTTCTCATACATTCGTTATATTCAAATAAAACGTCATTCTTTTTCTGAGCAATTTCTAACGAAGCCGAAAGTTGCTTAACTTGCTGAGCAATATTCTTTAAATTGATATCCGAAATTGTGACGCCAATTCCATCAATACTTTGTTTTGTTTCATCCAGTTTCTTCATTGATTCTTGATTGATTTTTCTGGCCTGATCAGCAAAAGCCTGATTGGCTTTGCCGGAGTAATTTTTTAATTCATCAACGTTTTGTTGGGTAATGCCAGCTAATTTCTCCTGATAGTTGTTGAGCTCACCTTGGACAAAGGTATTGATGCCTTCTTTGAAGCCATCCAATGAGCTGTCAATTTCCTGCTTAAATGCTTGCATCTTCTTTTCGACTAATTGCTTGACATCATCATCCAGCTTCTTCACGATTGTGTCAGAGATTTTCTCTATAGGAGGGCGTGAGTCGATAATTTCTGTTTTGGCCGCACTCAAGCTGGATTTGATGTCATCGGTGAGCACTTTTTGCTTACCATCAATTTGGCTAAGCGCATCTTTCTCATTTTCTGCAACCAACCACGCAATCAGCAGAAGATCTTTTTTCTTCTCCTGGTCGAGACCAAGAATCAGTTGATCCAGCATGTCGGTAGCAACTTCTTTATCCGCAATAGCTTCCATGTGGCTTAGATTGGCGGAACTTAATATGTTCTGCAGGTTGCCATGAATCTCTTTAACATTCGCATCCGCTCTGGCTGATACAATCGATTGGCGATAGAGCTCATACGGCAAATAAACCAGTGCCAGGACAGCGCATACAACGGAAGCCGCGGTTTTCCATCGCTTGTTTTGAATAAAAAAACTCAACCCAAGAAATACTAAAGCTAAAATAAAAACGGGCATTAAAATTTGCACGATCTCTAGCCAGCCTCTTTCTATCAATGCTTCAATCGAAACAAATTTCAACACTTTGGCAATAAACTCGTTCATCAATGACTCCCCGTACGACGAAAAAATGTAATTAAACGTAACAGCTTTTTTTAGGATACTGATAATTTATCATGGTATCGCCGATTTGATTGAACAAACTTTGGATTTTGTTACTGCTAAGCTGGATATATGTGTATCCAGAAAGAAATTTCATCGGAGCGGGAAATAAGTGCAAATAGCTGATATTGATCTATCCTGAAGTTTCGGCGATTATTGCCAGCTTGTTTGTTGTCACAATTGCAAAGCTATAATGCGTCAATGGCCTGTTTAGAACAGTTGGCGCTATTGCAGATAGGCATGCCCGAGGGCCTGTTTTCTCAAGTTTTGGCGATAATTTCTTGTAACTCCTGAAACAATAAGCGGAAGCTTTTCGGCGGTTTATCCGCCGCTTTTTCCTTATGGGCGTTGCGGATCAATAATCTCAAATGCTGCAAGTCGGCAGCCGGGTATTTTTGCGCAAACTCGGTGAGTGCGTGTTCATCGGCCAGAAGACGTTCGCGCCAGCGTTCGAGCTGATGCAGCCGGGCGGTTTGGTGCACCGATACCTGATGCCAGGAATCGAGCTTTTCTTGGATCGGCAGCGCATCAATTTCTCGCATCAAGCGGCCTATGTATTGCATTTGCCGGCGGCGTGCGCCGTGTTTATTCATGGGGCGGGCAAGGTTGATGGCGTCGACTAAAATTTCCGGTAGATCAAATTCGCTCAATTTCTTTTGATCCAGTTCTACCAGTTGCTCGCCAATTTCCTGCAATGCGTGCATGTCTTTCTTGCGCCGGGTTTTGCTCGGCGTTGTGTCTTGTTCGATATCGTTTTCCGGGGTGTTTTGCACGGTAACCTGTGTAATGCGGTGTCAAGAAGCTGCTATCATAGCGCTTTACAAGAATATTTTCGCCTTTGATTTGTTTTTAACGATTGAAGCTTTTTATCTAAAATCCAGTTTAAATTCTCTGTCACAACGCTATTTATGAACAATTTACCCGTTTCAGATTCCCGATTCTCTTATCTGCTCAGCACACTGCAACAGATTGCCCAAGACATTTTGGCGCATGCCAAGAAAGGTGGTGCGACTGCTTGTGAAACCAATGTCTCCGATGGTTTTGGTCAAAACGTTACAGTGCGCCAAAGTGCGGTTGAAACGATTGAATACAATCGTGACAAAGGACTGTCGGTGACAGTTTATATCGGGCAGAAGCGCGGCCATGCCAGCACCTCCGATTTCTCGCCGCAAGCTATCAGCGATACGGTTTCTGCCGCTTTGTCGATTGCCCGCTATACCGCGAACGACGATTGTGCCGGATTGGCGGATGCAGAGCTATTGGCGCAAATATACCCGCACCTGAATTTGTACTTCCCCTGGGAATTGAATGTCGAGGGGGCCATCGAATTGGCAAAAGAGTGTGAACAAGCGGCCTACGCTGCGGATAAACGCATTACTAATTCCGAGGGTGCCACGATTTCAGTCAGTGAATCGCAATTTATCTATGCGAATAGCCTGGGCTTTATCGGGGGATATCCGCTTTCCCGCCACAGTATCAGTTGCGCCATGATCGCTGAACAAGGCGATAGCAAACAGCGGGATTACTGGTATAGCGTTGCGCGTGATGCCGCTGATCTGGAAGCGGTGGAAAGCATCGGGAAAAAAACGGGTATGCGTAGCGCGGCACGCCTGGGCGCAAGAAAAATCGCCACCTGTGAAGTGCCGGTATTGTTTGAAGCGCCAATCGCTTCCGGTCTGATCGGACATTTCGCATCGGCGGTGAGCGGCGGCAATCTTTACCGGAAATCTTCCTTTTTGCTGGATAGCATCGGACAACAGGTTTTTACACCCGATATTCAGATTCTTGAATTGCCGCATCTGCACAAAGGGCTGGCCAGCGGCGCATTTGACGATGACGGCGTGGCGACAGTCGAACGCAAGGTGGTGGAAAATGGCATCGTGCAGGGTTATTTTCTGAGTAGTTATTCGGCCCGGAAACTGGGGTTGCGCACAACTGGAAACGCCGGTGGCACGCATAATCTGATTATGCAGAATGCGGCGCCGATGCATTTTGATGCGCTATTAAAGAAAATGGGTACCGGCCTGCTGGTAACGGAATTAATGGGGCATGGCATCAATGCGGTGACGGGTGATTATTCGCGCGGCGCTTCCGGCTTCTGGGTTGAAAACGGCGCAATCAGTTACCCGGTAGAAGAAATCACCATCGCTGGTAATTTGATGAATATGTTTCAGGGAATTCTGGCGATTGGTGACGACGTCATAGTCCGCGGATCGAAACAGTGCGGATCAGTTCTGATTGATCACATGACCATAGCCGGTGGTTGAAAGTATTGAATGTCTGTTTGCTGATTTGAGTGGAAGGATCAAGTTTTAGCACAGTGCCACAGTGTTTGTTTATAAGGTTCAGTGCCGCGCAGGAGAAAAAACAGACGCCCTCCGCGTGCTGCGCGGCGGCAGCTATTTCAATCAACCGCTGAACTGCCGTGTCGCGTACCGGAATGCGAATCACCCGGACAATCGCCTTAACCCCCTCGATTTCCGGTTGTGTTTTTCTTCTTCAGTCAGTGGATAGCCATCTGGCTTTCCCGTGAGCAAAAAACCCGGAGGGAAGAGAACAACAGCAGTGCAAGCAAGCAGGGAGGGACGACCGGATGGCGCGGCACGGCTGAGCATCGGAGATTGTCATGCATAATGTCCATAACAATACGCACCTTCACTTAGCGTTTTTTGAGTATAAAAATAAATTCATCCGCGGTTTGCGACAAAGACAATAATTCATTCCCCGTCTGCTCGGCAAAAACCTGGAAATCAATCACGGAACCCGGATCAGTGGCAACAATTTTCAAGGTTTGCCCGCTGGTCATTCCGGCCAGCGATTGTTTGGTGCGTAAGATGGGTAATGGGCAAACCAAGCCGCGCGCGTCCAGTTCTTTGTCTATTTTCTGCATTTTCCGGTAAAGTAAATTGGCTGGTATCAGATTCTAAAGAATCTCTTTCTGATCGTTGTTACTTTCCTTCTTCAAGAAGCGATCAAGAATTTGATGGAGTTGATCCGGGTTAAAAGGTTTAGGCAGGAAAGCGTTCATTCCCACTCTGAGGAATTCTTGTTGGTCATGTTTCATAGTGTTAGCGGTCAGCGCGATAATTGGCATATCAGTCAGGTGTAAATCTTGTCGAATGTGCTGGGTTGCTTCCAATCCATCCATTTCCGGCATCTGTATATCCATAAAAATTAAATCGAACGGGTGAGATTCTGATGTTTTGAGTAAATCCAGGCATTCAACGCCATTTTTCGCAAGACTCACGGTTACCCCCAAGTCACTTAACAACTCAGACATCAATAATTGATTGACTTCATTGTCTTCGGTAACCAGGATATGCGCACCGGCGAATTGCTTTTGAGCAACGCCGGCTGTTTGCTTTTGGCCGGCCTTGCCAGCGGTTTCGCTAAAAAGCGCTACGACGGTATCAACCAGGCTTAATGGCGTGAACGGTTTGATCAGGACGCTGATCATCCCTTGAGTTTCGATCTCTTTTGAAAATAGAGAATTCTCTAAATTGCTGGTGATCAGTATGATCCTAAGCCGATATGAATCAGGTAGCGCAACCTCAATCGCGTGGAGGGTTTCGAGATATTCTGTATTGGCCAAACGTGTGGTGAGCAGCAGCAAGTCGAATGGAATGGGAGCGGGTTCAGCAAGCTGTTTAATGGCTTCAGCATTACTGCTGATAGCAACAGTGTTCCAGCCCAGAGATTGCACTATTTCCGAGAGTACTGCGCGGGTGGTTGCATGATCATCAATAATCATCACCTTAAGCGACCGAAGATGGTCGGGGAGGGATACCCATGGCTCCTGGTGATGGTCTATCTGATGCAGTTTAACCGTACAATGAAACCGGCTGCCTTGGCCATAGTGACTTTCGGCCACGATATCGCCGTTCATTTGCTGAGCCAGCCGATGTGAGATGGACAAGCCTAAGCCGGTACCGCCGAAACGGCGTGTAATGGAACTATCGGCTTGCGAAAAAGCTTTGAAAAGATCCGCCATCTGTTCACTGGTTATGCCGATGCCGCTGTCAGTTACACTGAAAGCAAGGGTGACCGTTTCAGAATCTTTGGTGTTCTCAATCGTGATGCGGATAATCACTTCACCTTGGTCGGTGAACTTAATCGCATTGTTAGTGAGGTTGACGAATATCTGACTCAGCCGTAACGGGTCGCCGGTAAAATTCCTGGGGACATTGGGCGCTACATAAAAAAGCACATCGACAGCTTTGTCTTTTGCTGCTATTGAAGCCATTGCCGACAGGTTTTCCAGGATACTATTCAAATCGAAGGGAATGTTATCCAATTCGATTTTTTCTGCCTCGATTTTGGAATAATCCAAAATGTCGTTAATGACGCCTAACAGAATATTCGAAGACCCTTTAATGTTTCGTAAATAGGCGTTTTGCTGGGAGTCAAGCGAAGTTTTGCTTAATAAATATGCTATTCCCAGTACGGAATTCATCGGTGTGCGGATTTCATGTGACATCATAGCTAAGAAACGGGTTTTGGCAATGCTGGCTGCTTCTGCTTGCTGGCGTGCTTGTATCAGCATGGCTTCACGATCTTTCAGTTCAGTAATGTCCTGATGGGTTCCAAACATCATTAACGGTTTGCCGTCATCTGTCAAACTCGATACTCTGCCACGATCCAGTACCCAGATCCAATGCCCCGCTTTATGACGCATTCGGGCCTCACATTCGTAATAGGGAATCTTGCCGGAAAAATGATCGTTAAGGAGCGCTTCGGATTGCTTTAAATCATCCGGGTGAGCAAACTTGAGCCAGGTTTCAATGGATGCGGGTGCAAGTTCATCGAGGGTGTAACCAATCATTTCGGCCCAGCGCTGATTGAAAATAACCTTGCCGGTTTGCACATTCCATTCCCAGGTGCCGATATGCGTCCCTTCAATGATATTGGATAAGCGTAGGCGCTGGTATTCCAGCTCCTTACTATGTTGTTTGCGACTGGTAATATCGCGTGAAGAGGCATAAATCAGTTTTTTCCTGAAATCTCCAGCCTTCTGGCGTTGATTTCAACATCAAAAATAGTGCCGTCCTTACGCCGGTGAAGCGTTTCAAAAACGCGCGGCGTTTTCGAGACTTCACGCACCGCGCTGATCAGTTTTTCTTTCGGAATCATGGCATCCAAGTCCATCACATTGAGCCGGGCAGTTTCTTCGTTGGTATATCCGAGCATCGTGGCGAATGAACGGCTAAATTCCAAAATATTTCCATCTTCATCCAGAATATGGACGCCATCACTGGCAATGTCTAGTAAAGCTCCAAATTTTAGGGATATATTTTTTTGTTCCGTGATATCTGTAGCATAGCCATTCCAGATGATACTTCCATCAGTCTGTTTTTCAGGTTTTGATTGTGCGTGTATCCACCTGATTTCATTCTGTGCGGTAATGATCCGGAACTCGGAGTGCCAATCATTCAGTGTATTTGAAGATTCCTGGATCGACAGCTTCAGTGTTTCAGAATCCTCGGAATGAATGAGTGAAAATACAGGAGAAGCATCTGAGATCACTTTTTCAGGGTGAATGCCCAGAACGTCGATTATTCCTCTGCTGACATAAGGTAAGCGACTTCTCCCATCGGGGAAAAGCTGGAACTGGTAAATAAAGCCAGGAATATTATTGGATAAATCTTCGAGAAATTTATGACTCTTGATGAGCTGGTTTTCCAGATTCTTGCGTAATGTGATATCAATCAGGGTGACTAGATAATTTTTGGGGGATGCCGGAGATTCAAGCGGCGAGGCCATTGCAATGACATTACGTAGCGAGCCATCTTTACAGCGGATTACGACGTCAATAGGCTCGAAATCCGTATTTTCCCTTGATGCCTTTTCCAGATTCCTGGCCCATGCTTCCGCCACCCATTGGCGATATGCGCTATCCGGGTAAGCTTTCGGCCACCAATCAGCCAATGTGGGTATATCTTTCAATGTATACCCAAATAATTGAACAAATGATTTGTTTAAAAAGATGATATTTTGGTGTTCATCATTAACTGCCTTGGGTATAGGGGATGAATCAATGATCGCGTAAAGCTTGGCTTCACTTTTTCGCAACTCTGCTTCAACCTGGTTGCGCTCAGCAAATAGCACACTGACAAACTGTGCTGTGAGCGAGATGCCGAGGACAAAGATATTCATGTCGAAAATCTGCGGATTCTCATTCACGACAAAGGGGCCGAATCCGCGTGATGTCTCAAACAATGCCAGTACGGTAATTCCGCTGCAAATAAGGGATACGATGGCTAGTCCGCTTTTGATCGCAACCCATAGCAAAAGGGGAACATAGATGACTAGCGCCAGGGCAATGCCGCCGATAGGAGTGTCGCCGAAAACCAGCCAGGTTGAAGGCAGCATCAGAACAATCGGCACGGTCGCGCTTTGAGTGGATAGCAGGATACTTTTGATACGGGCGAACGAGGAAAAAAGAATCAGTAAAAATGGGGTAACCAGGAGTTGCCCCAAGCAGTTCCCAAACCACCAGTAAGCCCAGGCTTGTAAGTAGCTCTGTGATTCTGGAATGACATTAAAGAATAGCAGTGTTGCAGTGCCAAAGGTGGCGCTAAATGGCTGGAGAATTAAAAAAATCAAGGTAGCCAGGTGACTGAAGTCATGTACGCTGCTAAGCGCCGGATCAAGCTTCCAGTGTTTAAACAAGGTTGCCCCAATCACTGCTTCAATGCTGTTAATGGCAGAAATAGTCAGGGATGGCAAAAACTCAAGGCCGGCGCTTAAAGCGAGCGCGAGCTGTCCCAAAAAAATACCTGGCCAAACCCTGCGCCCCAACAGGATGATAGCGGCCAGTGCAAGACCTTCAGCCACAAAGAAAACCGGGATGGCAATGAAATGCGAGACAGTAATTAAGAAACTAATATGCCCAAAGGTAAAGTACAAAGCAGCTAATACCAGCAACTGAAATATATAATGACGGTATGAAGCTGGTTGATCGTTACTTGACATGAGTAATGGCTTAAAGTAATTGAATAAGCAGTTAAAGCCGATTTGAGTGGGATAATTTGAGTAGTAAAGCTGTAGGGGTAGAGATTATCACGGCAATGATGAAAACAAAATGTTCGGTAGAGCTGATCAGTATCTGGGTGTTTTCATTTGTAGATGATTTCATGTTCTATCCGCATAGTTATATGCGAGTGCTCAAAATCAAACAGGAATTTCGTTGATAATAGTTGGTCTTCTTCCGAATCTGCGATCATCTCGCTTTTATAAGGTTGCTGCTTCTGTGTGACTAATGGTGATATCTATATGATTATTTGTGGTTTGTGTTTTCCGGTATTCATTGGGTGCCGGTGTTAATTGTTTCAAGGTACTTTTTTATCAAGTTATATCCGAGCTCAACAGGTAAAATACTCAATTGAGTAGATAAATAGTGCCATTTGATTGGTCTGATCGATCAATCAAACGGATGTATTATGAGTAATCATATAATTTTAGTGCTGTGTAGTGCCGTGCTTCAGGCTTATTTAGATATGAATCGAAAGGCATCATTTTGTGATGTTTTTGATGATTGATTCAATAATGGCCGCCTCTAAAAATATTTCCGGACTATATACTTAATAGCATATGATTTTCTTGCGGAACCAATAATTCGAGTTTGTATCTGAATTAACAGTGAAATTTTTCGGGATATCTATTTTTATGCGGTTTCTTCTTGCACTGATGAAGCAGTCGAGTAGATTATGCTGTACTTAATATTTGTTATTGCAATGACGGCACTCATTGTCGGGCCGTCTTACTGGGTCAAACATACCCTTAAGAAGTACAGTTATCCTGAAGATCGATATCCAGGTACTGGTGGGGAGCTGGCGCGAATTTTATTGGATTGGGCCAACTTACAAGCAGTCAAGGTGGAAGTGACGGAGCAAGGTGATCATTATGATCCACTAGAGAAAGCGGTTCGTCTGACAGCGGATAAATTTAACGGCAAATCGTTGACAGCAATTACCGTGGCTGCCCATGAAGTGGGGCATGCAATCCAAGACCGGGATGGTTATTTGCCGCTAAAATTACGTACGCGGTTGATACAAATCGCTGCTCCGGCTGAGAAACTGGGTGCGGCTATTTTGATGATGGCCCCTGCCATTACAGTGATTACCCGGGCACCGGTCGCGGGCGCATTGTTTTTTGCCGGTGGCTTGTTAACGCTGGGTACTGTGACAGTCGTGCATTTGGTTACCCTTCCGATGGAAATGCACGCGAGTTTTGCGCGCGCACTGCCGATGCTGGAGCACGGTAAATACCTGATTCAAGGGGATGAGCCACATGCACGTAAAATCCTGCGCGCAGCAGCTTGGACGTATGTTTCAGCCTCGCTCATGACATTGCTCAATATCGGCCGGTGGTGGGCAATTCTTCGACGCTAGCTGTTTTGAATTTGTAGAGATCCAGTGTTTTATGCCATATGCAGTCTTGACCCTGTCATATAAGCGACTTACCATGTGAGCATTTGATGGTAAATATCTATTTAAACACAAGTAAAATAATCGGCAATCACTTAAGTTAAAGGACAAATATGATGCATCTGGTTAAACGACAAAAGGCAAAAGCCGTACGTGGGTTTACACTTCTTGAATTGCTCGTTGTGATGGTCATCATTGGCTTGCTGGCTGCTTATGTCGGGCCAAAATACTTTTCACAAGTCGGCAAATCGGAAATTAAAATGGCTCAAGCGCAAATCGATGCGTTGGAAAAAGCATTGCATCAATATCGTTTAGATGTGGGAAGTTATCCAGCAACCGAGCTGGGATTAACTGCACTGGTCGCGCGCCCCAATAATGAACCAAGATGGCAAGGGCCTTATCTTGCAAAATTGCCGCCAGCGGATCCTTGGGGGCGCGCTTATGTCTACAAATATCCTGGCGAACGCGCGGAATTCGATTTACTCTCCTTCGGCAAGGATGGGCAACAGGGCGGTGAGGGTGAGGCAGCTGATATAACAAATTGGTAAGTCCGAGTAATGCGATATGAAGTGAAAGCAGTTTTGTCCGGGCAAGGTACTGTACACCTTGAGCTGGAGGCTAACAGTGAGGAGGAAGCTCGTCTCCAGGTTGTTGAGCAAGGTGGAATGGTTTTAAGTATACGGCGAAGCTTTTCCGGTTTTTCACTGAAATCGAAAAGCCATTTTCCATTAGTACATTTCAGCCAGGAATTGCTTTCACTGCAAACCGCAGGGCTCAGTCTGGTAGAAAGTATTGAAACCTTACTCGAGAAAGAACAAGACACCGGTAATCGAAAAATTATCGAGAATATCCTTGCAAGACTTTATGAAGGCGTAACCTTCTCGCAGGCACTGGGAGAGTATCCCCAAGCATTTCCGCCTTTGTATATTGCAACAGTGCGTGCCAGTGAACGAACGGGGGATCTTGCGGAAGCTTTAACACGATTTATTACTTACCAAACACAGATGGATTTTGTACGCAAAAAACTGGTCGGTGCGTCAATCTATCCTGTGCTGTTACTGGCTATCGGTTTTCTGGTTTCTATCTTCTTGCTGGTATTTGTTGTTCCAAAATTCAGCGCCATTTATGACGATATGGGCAGTGATTTGCCCTGGCTTTCTTTATTATTGATTAAGTGGGGGAATTTTGTTCATGAACGTGGTTTGGAATTGGCGATAGCAACGGTGATCCTGCTTGCCATGATAGTTTACACAGTAAGCCGGCCAGCCTTTCGCGCCAATGTCATGCGATTATTGTGGCGCATTCCCGCGATTGGAGAACACATGCGTGTTTATCAACTGGCGCGTTTCTACAAAACACTGGGAATGCTGTTACGTGGCGGAATTCCGATTACACAAGCGCTGGAAATGGTCAGTGGATTGCTGCAACCGCATTTCCGGCCAAATGTTCAGGCAGCGGCCAAGCATATTCGTGAAGGTAAAACGATTTCCAGCGCTATGGAACTCGAGGGTCTAACAACCGCTGTGGGGAACCGTATGCTTCGCGTTGGCGAGAGAACAGGTTTGATGGGAGATATGATGGAGCGAATCGGTAATTTTCACGATGAGGAAATTGCCCGCTGGGTTGAGTGGACAACCAAACTGATTGAGCCTCTACTGATGGCGGTCATCGGCATCGTGATTGGCGGTATTATTATTCTTATGTATATGCCAATATTTGAATTGGCAGGAAGCATCAATTGATTGATGCATCAATACAATCCGGGAACAAGCAACCGATTGATATCAATCGTCTGGCTGATATCCGGCGAAGAGCGTTCGAACAAGGTATTTCTGTCATCCAGATATTGGAGGAAACCGGTGGTTATACGCCCGATGAGCTGGTACAACAGTTAGGAAAACTAATGCATATGCCGGTGCTGGAAATGAAAGCAATCCATGCCTTAATTCCGGCATTTGACCGGCTACCTTTCGCGGAAGCAATCATGCATGAATGTGCTTTATTTCGGCGAGACCAGAACTATTTTCTCGCTGTCAGTAATCCATTTTCAAGCAAATTACGCGCATGGGCAGAAGAACGTTTTGATATGGCGATTGAATGGTATTTGGTACATCCGGCTGACCTGACGGCTTTTTTTGCTCAGCAGGAAAAAACCATGCGTGCTATGGATCAAGTATTACCTTCTACTGAGTTAGACAATATACAGAGCGGCATCGAAGATTTGTCGTTAAAGAGTATCAATGCGGGTACCAGCCAGGTTGTTCGGCTAGTGCATTCTACTTTGTATGACGCGCACAAATCCCAGGCCAGTGATATTCATCTGGAAATGACAACCGGCGCGCTCTCTATCAAATACCGCATCGATGGTGTATTAACATCCATTGGTGTGATGCAGGGCGCAGACTTGGCTGAGCAAGTCATTTCCCGGATCAAAGTGATGTCAGAATTGGATATCGCTGAGCGCCGGGTGCCGCAAGATGGCCGATTTAAGATTTCTATCCAGGGGCGGGAAATTGATTTTCGTGTTTCCATCATGCCGAGTATTTTTGGCGAAGACGCTGTCTTGCGTATTCTTGACCGGCAGGCACTGTCCGATCATATTGAAGGATTGACATTAAACCAACTGGGTTTTAATCAAGCAGCCATTGCGATTATTCGCCGCCTTAGCTCGGAACCCTATGGGATGTTACTGGTGACTGGTCCAACCGGCAGTGGTAAGACAACCTCGCTGTATGCTGCAATTTCGGAAGTGAATCATGGTCATGACAAGATCGTTACCATTGAAGATCCGATTGAATATCAGTTACCTGGTGTTTTGCAAATACCGGTTAATGAGAAAAAAGGATTGACCTTCGCACGGGGACTTCGCTCAATCCTGAGGCATGATCCTGACAAGATTATGGTGGGCGAGATTCGTGACGCTGAAACAGCGCAAATTGCCATACAGGCTGCGCTGACCGGGCATCTTGTATTTACAACAGTACATGCCAATAATGTGTTTGATGTCATTGGACGCTTTTCTCATATGGGTGTGGATCCTTACAGCTTTGTGTCGGCCTTAAATGGGATTGTAGCGCAGAGATTAGTACGTTTGTTATGTGTACACTGCGCAGTGGATGAACGTCCGGATGATATACTGATTGCAGAATCCAGAATTTCTGCCGACGAAGCGAGTCAATTTAAGTTTCGGAGTGGAAAAGGTTGCGGCCAATGCCGGGGAAGTGGGTATCGGGGGAGAAATGCGATTGCCGAGATTCTGATTCTGAATGATGAAATCCGCGAACTCATTGTTGCGCAAGAACCGATACGGCGTATCAAAGAAGCGGCACGAAATAATGGCACACATTTTCTCCGGGAAGGTGCTTTAGATATGGTCAAGCAAGGATTAACCAGCTTAGAGGAGGCAAACCGTGTCACGATTGTGGCGTGATCAGATTGAAGTTTTTCTGGCACCTGAACGAGTAGATTTGGTTCGTTCAGCGCGGGGCCTTAAGCCGGTGCAATCGGCTAAAGTGACGGTATTATGCGAACGTGTTCAAGGTGCGCCTATTTGGGAATCCGCTTTGCGACAATTGGAAGAAAAACTGGGAGATGCGGCTAGTACGGAACTGGGGATAACGCTGTCAAATCACTTTGTCCGCTATGTTGCACTGCCGCCGCAAGCAGAAATAACATCACCAGAGGAAGTGATGTCCTACGCCACTTTTCGTATGCGAGAAGTTTATGCTGAGCGTGTTGATTCTTGGATACTCAGTGTTAGCGAATGGAATCCGGTGAATGGTGCTGTTTGTGCGGCAATACCTCGTGAATTGATGGCGCGGGTGGAAGAAATGGCTGTACGCTATCAATTTAAACTGAAAGAAATCGAGCCTTATTTGGCATCCACTTATGATCGGTGGCAAAAGTTGTTACGTGGCAATAAAATATACTTTGTTGTGATAGAAACTGGGCGAATTTGTGTTGCCCTATTGATAAACGGAATTTGGTACAGTATACGTAATCAGCGAATCCTGCAAAATGTGGCGGATGAGCTTCTCGCTGCGCTGGACCAGGAAGCAGTGCTATCCGGAAATAAAGAAGCTGTTGAGCTGGTTCATTTGTTTGCACCAGAGCATCCGGATTTAACGCTGCCTGAGAACTGTGGATGGCGTATTGTGCCGATACAAACTGGGCAAATAACTGTACTGGCGCATTATCCAACTGTGCCGGCCGACTATGCCGGGATAAATCAATGCCTCGCTTAAGATTAAAATTTCCCGATCATGGGCAATCCGTTTCGCATATTGATTATTCAATACTGTTCATAGGATTGTTGGTTCTTACCGGCGTACTTTTGCAATTCCAGAAAATTACTGAAGAAGTCAATTACTGGACTAATCGCGTCGAACGTTTGGAAAAACAGCAACAACAAAAAAAGACTGCACCGCGTACCCGTGGAACACCGCGGGTCAAAGAATTTAGTCAGGAAATTCGCAAAGAAATCATCCAGGCCAATGCGATTTTGGACCAAATTAATTTACCCTGGGAAACGTTATTTGATTCAATCGAAAATGCGGCTACTGAAGAAATCGCGTTATTATCTTTGCAGCCGACCGTGTCTAACCGGACATTACGTATCAGCGGTGAAGCTAAGAATATGTCTGAGTTACTTGATTTTGTAGAAGCATTGGAACTTGAATTGACTTTTGAAAATGTGCATTTGTTAAATTACAAGATTAAACAAGATAATCCACATCGTCCGATTATTTTTCTTCTGACTGCAGCATGGATTCAGGCCTCTTGAAAACTGAAACACTCCAAACACAAATAAATCAACTGGCATTGCTACTGCGTTGGCAGGTAGGCCGCCTCGGTAATATTGGTAAGATCGGCCTAGGCTTAATTGTAGCGAGCGGCATCTATTTTTTCTCAGCGGTTTTGCCGCAAGAATCCACTCTGCTGAAACTGAAAGAACGCGCTGATCTGCTTCAGATGCAGGCATTATCCAAACAAACTCCTGGCGAAACGGAAAGCGGCAAACCAATGAGCGGTGAACAAGCACTGCAAGCATTTTATGAGTTTTTCCCGCGTATTGATTCATCACCATTCTGGATTCGTGAATTGGTGCAGCTGGCTAAAAAACAAGGCGTGGAACTCAGCAGCAGTGAATATCGCCTGGTTAATGAAAATGACGCGCGTTTAGCCCGTTATGAGATGATATTGCCGATAAAAGGAAGGTATCCTCAAATACGCGCTTTTATGGCTGATACGCTTGAAGCTGTTCCTGCCATGGCGATTTCTGCTATCGCCATTAAACGTGAGAACGCCACCTCTGAAAAACTCGAAGCACGTCTTGAAATTAATCTTTACTTGAATAAATAAACAAGATGGATCAATCTGAAAAAAAACGAAAATTGATTGTAGGCGGTGCATTGGTTGCAACATTGATCGCTGCTGTGCTGGTTGAAGAGGAAAAAACAGTAGTCGATACAGTAGATACCATACAACCGGTCAAACCATCCGGTGATCGAGTAAAGAATCAGGAAAATAATGTTGAGCAACTGGATGTTAGTAAATTGGGCCAAAGAAAATTCAGCGCCTTGGCTGGAGAGCTGTTTGTATCCACTACCTGGGCACCCAAGAAGCCACAAGCTAATCTGCAAGAACAAGCTGCAATCGCAGCACAGACAGCAAAAGCATCTGCCCCCCCGCCAGCACCAACAGCGCCGCCCTTACAATTTAAATATGCTGGAAAAGCAGTTGCAGATAATGAAACATGGATTTTCCTCTCTCAGGCAGGGGAAAATCTTATTGCTAAACTGGGTGGGAAAATCAATGATAAATATCGATTGGACTCAATCAATGATGATGCGATTACAATGACTTATTTGCCGCTGAATATAAAGCAGACACTCACGATCAATAATAAATTAGCAGGAAATTTTCGATGAGAAGCTGGAGACTTTTAATTCTTAGCATACTGCTTGTTATTACAGCAGGATGTGCCATCAATAACAAAACATTCGGTACCCGGAATATTGGATTTGATGATGGGCAGAAACTCATTACTGAAGGTAAGTTTGAAAGTGGATTGCAAAAACTCGAGCAAGCAGCACGCGAAGAACCCGAAAATAGAGAAATTCGTACTGTACTGATACGGTCGCGTGAGGAAGTTCTTGGCAAATTATTTTTCGAAGCGGATAGCTTGCGGTTTTCAGGTAATTTAGAACAAGCTGAACAAGGTTATCAACGCATTCTGAACATATATCCACTTCATGAACGGGCTAAGGAAGGTATCGAAGCACTGAAATTAGAGCGCCGTCATATTGCTGCCGTCGATTCTGCGAAGGCGCTACTGATACGCAATAATGTAACTGGAGCAGAAATTGTTGTGCGCGCTGTGTTGCAGGAAAATCCTCAACAATCACATGCCCGTGAATTGATTTCTCAAATTAATTCACGCATGACACGTCCTGAAGTAACTGATCTGGCGCTGGAGTCTGCTTTTAAGAAGGCTTTGACCATGGAGTTTAAAGATACCGACTTGAAATCGGTATTTGAAATCATGTCGCGGACAGCCGGTATTAATTTTGTTTTTGATAAGGATATCCGGCAAGAAACAAAAATTTCTATTTTTGTTCGCAATAATACGATTGAAGATATTCTCAAACTATTATTGATCACCAATCAACTGGCTTATAAGGTGCTCAATAGTAACTCGTTATTGATATACCCGGGTACACCGGCGAAACAGAAAGATTATCAGGAATTGGTCGTGCGCAGCTTTCATGTTGCCTATACCGATGTGAAACAAATGGTTGCCATGGTCAGGGGTATCGTCAAAGCGAAAGACATCTATGTGAATGAGCAACTCAATCTATTTATCATGCGCGATACGCTTGAGGCCATCCGGCTAACGGAACGATTGGTGTCTCTGAACGATTTGGCTGAGCCGGAAGTGATGTTGGATGTTGCAATCCTTGAGATCGCGCGTAACAATGATTTCTTGCTGGGTCCTAAAATTCCAACGTCAGTTACATTTAGCGGGTTTGGCGCAAAGGCTGCTACAGCAACCGCTGCCGCTGCCGCTGGCCCAGGCGCGGTTCTGCTCAATCAGATTGGTTTTGATGGTTTTAAAAGTTTTGGCATGAATAGTCAAGCCGTAATAGATTTTAAACAAGGCCTCTCGAATGCCGACATACTGGCGAATCCCCGTATTCGGGTGAGTAATAAAGAAAAAGCAAAGATCCATATTGGTACCAAAGAGCCTTTCTTCTCAGCTAATGTCCAACCCGGTATTAACTCTATCATCACGTCCACGCCGACTTTTATCGATTTAGGGATCAAGCTGGATGTTGAGCCACGTATTGGTTTAAATGATGATGTTACGATGAAGATTACGCTCGAAGTGAGTAATAAAACGGGGACTGCGACAGGCCCGGGTGGAGCGACAGCTCCCATTGTCGGAACTCGGACTGCTGAAACCCTGTTGACATTGAAAGATGGAGAAACGCAGGTATTGGCCGGACTCATTGATAACAGGGACACGAGAGGAGTAAAAGGTCTTGCAGGACTGTTAAATATCCCCGGGCTGGACAGATTGTTCTCAAGTCAGGAAATAGTCCGCACTAAAACGGAAGTTGTGCTGTTAATCACGCCACGTATTGTACGGAATATAGCAAAACCCACCAACCAGGAAAGTGAATATCATTTTGGCACTGCCAGCGAGGCGGGTAAATTGCCGGTCACCATTAAAAAGACTGCAGCGCAATCACTGTCCATTGCTCCGGCTGGATCGGGCCGTGGAGGTGCAAAAAGCATAGCTGATGCTTTCGCGCCATCGGATGATCAACAAGCTCCCCCTAATCCTTTTGCCAATGCTGCATCGGCTACTACGCCGACACTTACGCTGCAAGCACCAGCCAATGTTGGCTTGGATAAAGAATTTTCGGTTAATGTCCGGCTGGTTGGTGCAAAAGCTATGGTTAATACGGACTTGCAATTAACTTACGAGGCCAGTATGTTGGAGGCGCTGGATGGCGGAGATAAATCCGGAACACGCACAATCAAGTTAGGTAAAGATCAAACGTCTGGTTTGGCGACACAAATACGCTTTAAGGTGATTGCTGCAAACCCAGGCGCAACAGAAATTAATATCCAGAATGCAGTCGCAGAAGACCTAGAAAATGGCACCTCAGTTGAAGTAATGCTGCCACCACCCGCCAGTATTAATGTCAAATAAGCGGGGCATGAAGCATTTACTCGGAATCTCTGACAAACACAGGGGTTTTACGCTGATTGAGCTAATGATTGTTGTGGCGATCATGGCCATTCTGGCCACAGCAGCAATGCCGTTGCGCGAACTCATGGTAAAGCGCGAAAAAGAACAGGAGTTGCGCGTTGTACTACGACAGATACGCTCGGCGATTGATGCCTATAAACAGGCAGTTGACGAAGGACGTGTCGCTAAGAAAGCCGATGAATCCGGTTATCCGCCCCGGCTAGAAGAATTATTCATGGGGGTGCCAGACATTAAGAGTCCGGATAAGAAGATAATTTATTTTCTGCGCCGCTTACCCAGGGACCCTATGTTTATTGAGCTGGATGTCGCCGGGATAACAGCAACTCCAGCTGTAGACACCTGGGGAAGGCGTAGTTATGAGAGTCCATGGGATAGTCCCAAAGAAGGTGATGATGTTTTTGATGTTCACTCACGTTCAGAAGGCATTGGTCTTAACGGCATTCCATATCGGGATTGGTGATTGTTATGCTGTCTGGCAAGTCGAAGTACAAAGGATTTACACTGATCGAACTACTGGTGGTCATGGCAATCATCGCCACTTTATTGAGTATTGTCGCGCCGCGCTATTTCAATTCACTCGATAAGGCCAAAGAAGCCGTTCTACGGCAGGATCTTGGTATCATGCGTAACGCGATTGATCAGTTTTATTCCGACTTTGGGAAGTATCCCATTGATCTGCAAGAGTTGGTCGACAAGAGATACATGCGCAGCGTCCCTATAGATCCATTCACTGAGAATAACAAAACCTGGATTGAAGTACCTCCCAAGAATCCTACTGAAACAGGCGTCTATGATGTTCACAGCGGCTATTCAGGGCGCGCATCGGACGGCACGTTTTATGAAGAATGGTAAGCGATACCAAATTTGTTCGACTTTTCATATCAGAAGTAGCATGCTGCCACTAGAAAATGGTTTTGTTTATCTTTGGGCTTTGTTTGCAGTTGCTTTAGCTGGGATTGTAATGGCAGGAACGGGACAGGTATGGCAAGCCAAATCGCAGCGGGAAAAAGAAGCTGAATTGTTATACATTGGCGAAGAATTCCGTAAAGCAATCATGTCTTATTACAATACAGGCACTAAACAATATCCGGAATCACTAGAAGATTTGCTTCAGGACAAACGCACACCGGCTATGAAACGCCATTTGCGTAAAATCTATACGGATCCGGTAATGAACGTAGCTGAGTGGGGTATTGTTGAGGAGCCGCCACCCAGCAATAACGCAGCTGCCAATAAGAACGCAGCGCCTGGTAATAGCCCGGTACCCAATAAGAACCCAGCATCCGGTACTAGCGCAGCGCCCAACAATAATCCGGCATCCAGTAATAGCCTGGTGCCTAATAATCCGGCATCCGGTAATAATCCGACAGCTAATAATACCCCGGCACCCAGCAGTGCAGTGCCAAATAGTAGCTCGGTAACAACCTCCAATATTAGTAAGCGAATTATTGGGGTATATAGCCTCTCTGAAAAAAAGCCGATTAAGAAAGATAAATTTCCTGAGCATATTGCGAAATTCTCGGAAGCACTAACCTACCAGGATTGGAAGTTTGTTTATAAGCCGGGCGATACCAGCGGCTCGACAAAACCAGCATCGACTCCAGCAAAACCCAATACAGCTTCACCAGCCGCATCGCCCTTTGCACCCCAATCTTCATCGAAGACAAATCCTTCGCCTTCTTCTGGGCAAACTTCATCGTCGGGAACTGCTTCACCCTTCGCACCGCAATCATCAGCACCGGCTAATCCATAGCCACCGTCATCCGGACCCTCTCAGCAGAGCATTAATGAGCCGCGCCGATTAGCCCTGGAAACTGCCCATTCAATTCACATACTATTAGCCGCGTTATGTGGCAGGGCTTCTTTTATTTTGATTGGGAAAGATTGCTTGCTCCGCTACGCTACTTCGCTGCGATAAGCCGTCACCTGAATTTCAATTTTCATGCGTGGATCGGATAATCCCGCAGCCAGCATCATGGCCGACGGCCGGACCTCGCCCAGATACTTGCGCATAACCGGCCAGCATTTTTCGAAATCCTCGGCTTTGGGAAACACATACGTGACACGCACCACATCTTTCATGCTCGCGCCGGCTTGTTGTAATGCTGCCTCGATATTTTTAAAACACTGTTCTGCCTGCTCTAACAAATCATCAGAAATGGTCATCTTGCTGTAATCAAAGCCTGTTGTGCCGGAAACCAGAACCCAGTTATCCTCAACCACTGCGCGCGAGTAGCCGATTTCGTGTTCAAATGTGGAGCCCGAGCTGATGAGTTTACGTGTCATACTGTTTTATCCCTCTACTTGATTTAAAAAATTTTGCGTAAGATATCACTATAATTGCGCAACGAGTCAGTTGCAAAGCAAGTTTTTAACCGGCGCTTCCAAATCTGTAAACAACAATGTCACTCACACTTTATTGGCATGACTACGAAACCTTCGGCGCCGATCCACGGCGAGACCGGCCTGCGCAATTTGCCGGGGTACGCACTGATGAAGCGCTGAACGAGATTGGCGAGCCGCTGGTTATTTATTGTAAACCGGCTCGGGATTTCCTGCCGCATCCGGAAGCCTGCTTGCTGACCGGAATTACACCGCAGCTAGCCGATGAGAAAGGCTTACCTGAATCGGAATTTATTGCGCGTATTCATGCAAAGTTTGTGCGACCGAACACTTGCGGTGTCGGCTACAACTCGTTGCGTTTCGACGATGAAGTCACGCGTTTTACGCTGTATCGTAATTTTTACGATCCGTATGCGCGCGAATGGCAACAAGGCAATTCGCGCTGGGACATCATTGATCTGGTGCGCATGACCTACGCCTTGCGCCCCGCCGGTATTGTCTGGCCGCAGCATGAAGAAGGCCAGCCCAGTTTCAAACTGGGAGATCTGGTGGCGGCCAACGGTATTCTGCATGAATCCGCGCATGATGCCTTGTCCGATGTGCGTGCCACCATTGCCTTGGCGCGACTGCTACGCACGCAGCAACCGCGTCTCTACGATTGGCTTTTTCAACTGCGCGATAAACGTAAAGCCGCAGCCCAGCTTGATTTAGCCACCCACAATCCGGTCTTGCACACAACACGCATGTACCCGGCCAAAACCGGCTGCACGTCGCTGGTAATGCCATTGATCACCGAACCGGGGAACAACAACAGCGTGCTGGTTTATGACTTGCGCCAAGATCCAGAGCTGTTTCTGCCGCTGGATGCTGATGAGCTGAGTCAATTGCTATTCACCCGCAACGACGAATTGCCCGAAGGCATGCAACGGTTACCGGTCAAATCGATAAAGATTAACAAATGCCCAGCGTTGGCACCAAGGAATACGTTGGATAATGAGGCTACTGAGCGCATCGCGCTCGATTTGGATGCGTGTTACCAGCATTGGCAGAAACTATGCGCACAACCGGATTTTTTTCAACGTGTGGCGACCGCATACACCAGCCGTGCGTTCGAGCCTTCTGGCGATGTGGATATGGCGCTGTATGATGGTTTTCTGGACAACGCGGATGCTGCATCACTAGCGCAAATACGGCGTGCTTCACCGAAAGAACTGGCGAAAATGCGGTTTGATTTGCATGATCAGCGACTGCCCGAACTGCTGTTCCGCTACCGTGCCCGCAATTGGCCGGAAACCTTGATACCAGTTGAAGTTGAACGCTGGGAACAAATGCGCCTGCAGCGATTGACACAAGGCGATGGCGGCGGAAGCATTACTTTTTCCGAATTTTCGGGGCAGATTTCGTTATTGCGAGAGACGCTTAAAGCGGATGGGAGTGCTGGGCGGATATTGGATGCGCTAGTAGCGTGGGGTAGAAATTTGTTGGATTCATAGATACCCTATAACATCTAATGTTCTCGTGAATAATCCAAAATGGATTTCGCAGTATGTTTAGCTTATTTGGTTATAGCAAGCCATCTAATAAAATAGTAAAAGATATATTGCGACATCACGTCAATAGTTCATGTGATTAAAGTGGACCCCGCAGTCAAGACAATAATAGATTGAATTTAAGAGGGCACCCTATTCATGCAGCGGAACGGCGCTGCCCCGATTTTTTGTTTTT
>NZ_JAYUWI010000027.1:0-21308 GCF_043753625.1 Nitrosomonas sp. | reverse complement strand
GATGAGATCGCGGCACGTTACCCGCATGAAAATATTGTTATGGTGATGGACGGCGCAGGCTGGCACAAAAACTAGGCCATGAAATTGGCAGAGAATATACGAATCCTGTTTCTACCGCCTTATTCGCCAGAACTCAACCCGCAGGAACATGTGTGGGATGAGTTGCGGGAAAGTTCTTTCATAACCGTGCCTTCGATAGTCTGGATGCACTTGAGATTCATCTGGAAAGCGCGCTAAAAACCTTGAATCAAGCCAGGAAACTATGCGCAGCATTACCGGATGGGATTGGATTATTAATACTGTTCCTAAGTAGAATTGGAATAAGATACCCACTTTTACAACCTTCATAGGCTTCTTCAAATCTCATCTTCCGTGTTTCCTGTAGAAATTCCGTCCGTTTCATCTCTAACCCTCCTGGACTTAAGATAATCCGGACAGATAATTTGCTACAAACACGGACAGTTTATTTGTTCTCTACAGGGGCAAGATATAGAATTGACTTGATGAAGAATCAAGGGTAGCATCGCCCATTTAGTAAGTTTAGGCAAGAGGTAAAATGCGCAGAAAGATGGTAGCTGGTAACTGGAAAATGCACGGTAATTTGTCAGAGAATAAGCAGTTACTCAATACGATTGTCACAAGCTTAGACGGATTACAGGGAGTGGAGTTTCTAGTTTGCGTGCCTTATCTTTATCTGCCCTCAGTACAAGACACATTACAGAATACGAATATAGCTTGGGGTGCTCAAAATGTGAGTCAGTACGAAAAAGGGCCATATACAGGAGAAATATCGACTTCCATGTTGAATGACTTTGAATGTCGTTATGTAATTGTAGGGCACTCGGAAAGAAGATCATTATTTGGTGAAGATAGTCATACCGTTGCTGAAAAATATCAGGCAGCTCAACGGGCTGGTATAACCCCTATTCTGTGTGTAGGCGAAACACTTGAGCAACGTGAAGCTGGCACAACAGAGCAAGTAATTGAAGATCAGTTAGCAGCGGTTATCAAATTAACAGGAATCGAGTCTCTAGGGAACGCGATTATTGCTTATGAACCTGTATGGGCTATCGGTACGGGTAGAACAGCATCGCCTGAGCAAGCTCAAGATATTCATTCTTTTATCAGGGAAGGTATAGAAAAGCAAAATGCTAATATAGCCAATGATTTAACTATTCTTTATGGCGGGAGTGTTAAAGCAAGTAATGCATCTGAACTATTTGACATGCCTGATATTGATGGTGGTTTGATAGGTGGTGCATCATTGGTTGCAGTTGATTTTGTTGCGATTTGTCGCGCTTTACATCAATAAATTTTTTGGAGTAACACGTTGGAAATTTTGGTCTGGGCAGCGCATGTTTTGTTGGCGATTGTACTAATAGTTTTGGTATTATTGCAGCATGGAAAGGGTGCGGATATGGGAGCTGCGTTTGGCAGTGGTTCAGCAGGCAGTTTATTTGGAGCAAGTGGCTCAGCCACATTCCTGAGTCGCGCGACAAGTTTTGTTGCGGCACTTTTTTTTGCTACAAGTATGAGTTTAACTTATCTCTCGGTGAATCAAACTGGAAGCACAAAAGCCTTGAGCATTATGGATCAAATCGAAGAATCTGAAAGTGGATCTGAAATCAAGTCAGAAGAAGAATCTTCTTTCGAACGAGATGGTAATGTGCCGGAAGTTGAAGGCGGTTCAAAAGCTAATCGGATACCTGAGTAGCTAGTTGAATATAAATGATATGGTAAATTCTTGATCAAAAAATACATAGTTTTTCCGCCGACGTGGTGGAATTGGTAGACACGCCGTCTTGAGGGGGCGGTGGCGAAAGCTGTGCGAGTTCGAGTCTCGCCGTCGGCACCACGCAAAGATAGTATTTGTAAACGCATAGTTAAAAATTATTGTTTCTATAATCTATAGATCTGTCACGTTTAAATAAAAGATAAGATATGCTTGAAAACTATTTTCCAATTTTACTTTTTCTAATTGTTGGATTCTTGGTTGGTGTTGTACCCATGCTATGTGGTTGGCTACTTGCACCAAATCGTCCAGATAGTGAGAAGCTATCGCCATACGAATGTGGATTCGAAGCCTTTGAAGATGCTCGAATGAAGTTTGATGTGCGTTATTATCTGGTCGCAATTTTATTTATCTTATTTGATCTGGAAATTGCTTTCCTATTTCCGTGGGCAATCGTACTTGATGAAATTGGAATGTTTGGATTTATTGCTATGATGATATTCCTGAGTATCCTGGTGGTTGGTTTTATCTACGAATGGATGAAAGGAGCATTAGAGTGGGATTAATGTTATGAGTATAGAGGGAGTTCTTGAAAAGGGTTTTGTTACTACCAGTTTAGACTCAATTATTAACTGGGGGCGAACTGGTTCCATGTGGCCAATGACTTTTGGACTGGCTTGCTGTGCAGTGGAAATGATGGAGACAGGAGCATCACGTTATGATCTTGACCGGTTTGGCATAGTGTTCAGGCCAAGTCCGCGTCAATCAGATGTTATGATCGTTGCAGGTACTTTATGTAACAAAATGGCACCAGCTTTGCGTAAGGTTTATGATCAGATGGCTGAACCGCGCTGGGTAATCTCGATGGGATCGTGTGCAAATGGTGGAGGTTATTACCATTATTCATATTCTGTAGTACGTGGTTGTGATCGTATTGTGCCAGTTGATATATATGTACCAGGTTGTCCTCCAACAGCAGAAGCATTGCTGTATGGCATTATTCAGTTGCAAAATAAAATAAATCGCACTAACACTATTGCACGATAATTCCTATGCATACTACTTATTTGGAAAATCTTGCAGAGTCGCTGCGAAGTGCACTCGGGGATAAACTGATTGATATCCAAGTTCGGTATGGTGAATTAACTATCAATATTCGTGCAGAAGATATATTTGCTGCGAGTGAAATGTTGCGTGACGATCCTACTCTTGCTTTTGACACATTGATTGATTTGTGTGGAATTGATTATTCAACGTATGGCGACGACCTATCAAAAAAAAATAACCTGAAGAATAGACGTTTTGCAGTGATTTATCATCTACTCTCGGTTGATCGTAATCATAGATTGCGCATTCGGGTTTTAACCGAAAATAATGAGTATCCGGTAGTGGATTCAATTACTGATATATGGCCTGTCGCGAACTGGTTTGAGCGTGAAGCATTTGATCTTTATGGTATTGTTTTTACTGGTCATCCGGATTTGCGCAGAATATTGACAGACTATGGTTTTATTGGGAACCCATTCCGTAAGGATTTTCCAATAACAGGCCATGTTGAAATGCGCTATGATTCAGAGCAGAAGCGTGTTATTTACCAGCCTGTCACTATTGAACCGAGAGAAATAACACCTCTGGTGATACGGGAAGAGAATTACGGGGACTGTGAGTCTTGATGCTTGCGTGATTTCACCGCATGAATTGTGTTTTTAGATAAGAGTTCTATGAAATAACATATGGCTGAAATACGTAATTACACCATGAATTTTGGACCCCAGCACCCAGCAGCGCACGGGGTGCTGAGATTGGTGCTGGAATTGGATGGGGAAGTTGTACTGCGTGCGGATCCTCATATTGGATTGCTGCATCGGGCAACTGAGAAATTAGCAGAGAATAAAACGTATATTCAATCAGTTCCATATATGGATCGATTGGATTATGTCTCGATGATGGTTAACGAGCATGCTTACGTGATGGCTATCGAAAAGCTGCTGCAAGTTGAAGTGCCAATAAGAGCGCAGTACATACGTGTAATGTTTGATGAAATTACTCGTATACTTAATCACTTGTTGTGGATTGGTGCGCATGCGCTGGATGTCGGTGCTATGACAATGTTTCTGTATGCTTTTCGTGAAAGGGAAGATCTGATGGATTGTTATGAAGCGGTATCAGGTGCTCGATTGCACGCTGCCTATTATAGGCCAGGTGGTGTATATCGTGATTTACCTGATACGATGCCTCAGTATCAGCCATCGAAAATTCATAATCAAAAGCAGACTCGTGCGCGGAACGCAAATCGAGAAGGTTCCTTATTGGATTTTATTGAAGATTTTACGAATCGTTTTCCAACGTATGTTGACGAATATGAAACATTGCTAACTGACAATAGAATTTGGAAGCAACGCTTGGTAGATATTGGTATCGTTTCTCCTGAACGAGCTAAAGCGTTAGGTTTTACCGGCCCAATGCTACGTGGTTCCGGTGTGGAATGGGATTTAAGAAGAAAACAGCCTTATGAAGTCTACGACCGTATTGATTTTGATATACCTGTAGGTGTTAATGGTGATTGTTATGATCGATATTTGGTACGTATGGAGGAATTTCGACAATCAAATCGCATCATTAAGCAATGTATCGATTGGCTGCGTATAAATCCAGGGCCAGTGATTACTGATAATCATAAAATTGCACCACCTTCACGTGTTGATATGAAACAAAATATGGAAGAAATGATTCATCATTTTAAATTATTTACCGAGGGCTTTCATGTGCCTCCGGGTGAAACCTACGCAGCGGTTGAACATCCCAAAGGTGAGTTTGGTATTTATCTGGTATCTAACGGCGCTAATAAGCCCTATCGACTGAAAATACGTGCACCTGGATTTGCACATTTAGCTGCTTTGGATGAAATGTCGAGAGGGCACATGATCTCAGATGTAGTAGCTATTATTGGCACACAAGATATAGTATTTGGTGAGATAGATAGATAAACGATGTTAAGCACTGAATCCCTTAAAAGAATAGATCGAGAGATCGCTAAATATCCGGCTGAACAAAAACAATCTGCTGTCATGTCAGCGCTTGCAATTGCACAAGATGAAAAGGGCTGGTTGGCCGATGAAACAATGAATTTTGTAGCTGAATATTTAGGGATGCCTCCCATTGCAGTCTATGAAGTGGCCACTTTTTATAATATGTATAACCTCGAGCCGGTGGGTAAATACAAGATTACGGTATGTACCAATTTGCCTTGCGCCTTATCGGGTAGTAATGATAGTGCAGCTTATTTAAAGAAAAAATTAGATATTGAATTTAACCAGACAACTCCTGATGGTGAATTTACACTAAAGGAAGGCGAATGCTTTGGAGCATGTGGAGATGCACCAGTATTATTAGTTAATAACAAGCGCATGTGTAGTTTTATGTCCAATGAAATGATCGATAAATTGCTGGAGGAACTGACCGAATGAATCAGTACCCGCAAACATTAATGAATGGAGTTGATCCATCCGATCCGGAAAATTGGCGGCTCAGAGGCTATGAGGAACGTGAAGGCTATGCAGCGCTCAGAAAAATACTGGCTAAACAAATTACTCCTGGAGAAGTGATCGAAGAAGTCAAGAAATCTGCACTTCGTGGTCGTGGAGGGGCTGGTTTCCCCACTGGATTGAAGTGGAGCTTCATGCCTAAAGCATATGAAGGAAATAAATATATCGTTTGCAACTCAGATGAAGGGGAACCAGGTACATTTAAAGATCGCGATATCATGCGATTTAACCCGCATTTGTTGATCGAAGGTATGATAATAGCCGCATACGCAATGGGCGTTAAAGCGGGCTATAACTATATTCATGGTGAGATATGGGAAACTTACGAGCGCATGGAAGAGGCTGTTGAAGAAGCGCGAGCAGCCGGTTATCTAGGGAATAATATTCTTGGATCAGCATTTAGTTTCCAACTATACAATCATCATGGGTATGGCGCTTATATCTGTGGTGAAGAAACGGCATTACTAGAATCTATAGAAGGTAAGAAAGGGCAGCCACGCTTTAAGCCGCCTTTCCCAGCAAATTATGGCCTTTATGGCAAACCGACTACTATTAATAATACTGAAACCTTTTCTTCGGTTCCATGGATAATCCGCAATGGTGGAGAAAAATATCTGCAACTTGGAAAACCTAATAACGGTGGCACCAAGATATTTTCCGTATCAGGGCATGTTAATAAACCAGGTAATTATGAAATACCCCTTGGGACGCCTTTCACAGAGTTATTGGAATTGGCAGGCGGGATGCGCGGAGGTCGGAAATTAAAAGGATGTATTCCGGGTGGATCATCAATGCCAGTATTACCAGGCGATATTATGATGCAAACGGATATGGATTATGACTCAATTGCCAAAGCTGGGTCTATGCTTGGTTCAGGTGCAGTCATCATCATGGATGACACAACCTGCATGGTAAGGGCTTTGGAACGGTTGTCATATTTTTATTACGAAGAATCCTGCGGTCAATGTACGCCATGCCGCGAAGGTACGGGGTGGCTTTATCGTATCGTTAATCGCATTGAGCATGGCAAAGGTAGACTTGAGGATCTTGATTTGCTAGATAATATTGCTGATAACATACAGGGAAGAACAATTTGTGCCTTGGGCGATGCTGCGGCAATGCCGGTGCGCGCTATGATTCAACATTTTCGAAACGAGTTTGTTTACCATATAGAACACAAGAAGTGTATGGTCTAATTGTTCTAATGCTAAACAACCAGTACGTATCATTTATTAATTCGTGATTAACTCAAGAATTCTAGCCGATGGTCAATATAGAAATCGACGGTAAGCAAATATCTGTTCCTAAAGGAAGTACCATCTTGGAGGGCGCAAAACAGATCGGTGTATATATCCCGCATTTTTGCTATCACAAGAAATTATCCATTGCCGCTAATTGCCGCATGTGTCTGGTACAAGTTGAGAAGGCACCTAAACCACTGCCCGCGTGCGCAACGCCGGTGATGGATGGAATGAAGGTATATACACATTCACAGCAGGCAGTAACGGCACAGAAAGGTGTCATGGAGTTTCTGCTCATAAATCATCCACTGGATTGTCCCATTTGTGATCAAGGTGGTGAGTGTCAACTGCAAGATCTCGCTGTTGGGTACGGTGCGAGTGGGTCGCGCTATACCGAAGCAAAACGCGTCGTCGTTAACAAAAATTTGGGTCCACTGATATCAACGGATATGACGCGATGTATCCACTGTACACGTTGCGTTCGCTTTGGTCAGGAAATTGCCGGTATTATGGAGCTAGGAATGGTTGGGCGTGGTGAGCATGCTGAAATACTTGCATTTGTTGGTAAGACCGTGGATTCTGAATTGTCCGGCAATCTTATTGACCTCTGCCCTGTAGGTGCGCTGGTTAGTAAACCATTTCGGTATTCAGCTCGTACTTGGGAGTTATCACGCAGAAAATCAATAAGCCCGCACTGTGGTTTGGGTTCAAATCTGATTGTACAAGTCAAACAGAATCGCGTTATGCGCATTCTTCCTCGGGACAATGAAGCGATCAATGAATGTTGGTTGTCTGATAAAGATCGTTTTTCCTATGAAGGATTAAACTCAGAGGATAGATTGACTCGTCCTATGATCAAACGCGATGGCCAATGGTTTGAGTGCGACTGGCAAGAGGCATTGGAATTTACCGCTAATGCCCTACAAACAATCAAACAAAAGCATGGCGCACAAAGCATCGCTGCATTAGGATCTGCGCATAGCACATCAGAAGAATTGTTCTTATTGCAGAAATTATTACGTGCGATGGGGAGCGCAAACATCGATCATCGATTGCGCCAATCAGACTTTTACGCAGATAAGCATATGCAGGGTGTACCGTGGTTGGGTACTAGTATTGCAGATATATCACAATTAAAATCGACGCTTCTTATCGGCAGCACATTACGTAAAGATCAACCGCTTATTGCACAGCGTTTGCGCCAAGCTGTTGTTAAAAATGGCATGAAATTAAATATTGTAAATCCAATAGATGATGATTTATTGGTTAATATTGCGAATAAGGCCATAGTTGCACCAGGTGCAATGGTTACGAAATTGGCAGAAATCTTGAAAGCAGCCGCTGAGATTAACGGAACAGAACAAACAGGCGGTTTGAAGCAACTTATTAATTCAATAGATGTTTCTAGTGCTGTTAACGCGTACGCTATTGCTTCGAGTCTTATTGAGAATGCGCCAGCAGCTATTTACTTGGGTAATTTATCCCAACACCATCCCGATTACTCAAGAATTAATTTGCTTGCGGGTTTGATTGCACAAATTACAGGAGCGAGCTATGGCGTGTTGGGCGAAGCTGCAAATAGTGTCGGTGCATATTTGGTAGGTGCAATACCGGCAATCAACACGTTGCTAGTTACAACAAAATTTGATCAGATGGAATCCGGATTAAACGCATCACAAATGCTAGGTTATAGCAATGACTTGTCCGATGAAAAGTGTCAGGCATTTATATTGATGAATGTTGAGCCAGAATTTGATACCTATAATTCCCAGAAAGCACTAAAAACAATCAAGTCGAGCGAATTTGTGGTATCTCTAAGTGTTTATAAAGGAAATGTAGCGGATTACGCAGATGTTATATTACCGATTGCGCCCTTTACCGAAACATCAGGAACTTATGTCAATACTGAAGGCAGAATACAAAGTTTCAATGGCGTTGTTTCTCCGCTAGGGGAAGCTCGCCCTGCCTGGAAAGTGCTTCGTGTACTGGCTAATTTGCTGTCGCTAGAAAAATTTGATTATGAGACACCGGAACAAATTCGGGCAGAAATCTTTCCTGAAGGATTGGAAATTAATCAATATCTCGATAACACTTTGAGGGACTTTGGTACCGGGATTAGAGTGACTGAAGGACAAGAGTTACAGCGTATTGGAGAAATACCGATTTATCAGGCGGATCCGATTGTTCGTCGTGCTGAGTCCTTGCAGGCTACTCAGGATGCTGCACCGCCAAAAGCATGGATGGCAACTGCACTGCTGGAGAAACTAGGTGTTAGCGCAGGTGATCAGGTGAAAGTTACGCAGGGAGACGAATTCGTTCGGCTCGAGGCCGCTCATGATGAAAAATTGCCTGATAATTGTGTGCGTGTTGCAAGTGCACACCCGAAGACAGTAGCACTCGGCGCTTTGTTCGGGGAAATTCAAGTGGAAAAACAGTGAAAGCAAAGGTTGGAGTCTATTAAATGGAGAATATTCAACAACAGTTTGTGGAAATATTTGGAATAGAATGGGGATCTATGTTGTTTTCATTAGCATCAAACATCACATTTATTTTTGCTATTGTCATTCCATTGTTATTAGGCGTTGCTTATTTAACCTTTGCGGAACGGAAAATAATTGCTTATATGCAAATCCGCGTCGGACCCAATAGAGTGACTTTTTTTGGGATACCGTGGTTGCGTGGGTGGGGGCAACCGATTGCTGATGCAGTTAAGGCAATAATGAAAGAAATCATTATTCCGACGGGAGCAAACAAGCTCTTATTTATTCTTGCGCCGGTATTAACAATTATGCCAGCGCTTGCGGCATGGGCAGTAATCCCTTTTTCTCCTGAACTTGTTCTTGCAGATATCAATGCAGGATTGCTGTATATTTTAGCAATGACGTCAATGGGAATCTACGGCATTATTATTGCCGGATGGGCATCGAATTCGAAATATGCTTTCCTAGGGGCCATGCGGTCTGCTGCTCAGGTTGTTTCATACGAATTAGCAATGGGTTTTGCTTTGGTATGTGTTCTAATGATGTCGCGAAGTTTGAATTTGGGTGATATTGTTAACGGTCAACAAGGTGGTAGTTTTTTGAACTGGTATTTGATTCCGTTGTTTCCAATGTTTCTGGTTTATCTAATTTCAGGGGTAGCTGAAACAAATCGTGCCCCATTTGATGTCGCAGAAGGTGAATCAGAAATTGTTGCAGGCTTCCATGTTGATTACTCGGGTATGGCCTTTACTGTATTTTTTCTGGCTGAATATTCCAACATGATACTGGTTGCTACTCTGACATCGATCATGTTCTTGGGTGGATGGTTACCTCCGATTGATATGGAACCATTTACATGGATTCCCGGTTTTATTTGGTTGCTATTGAAGATTGCATTTATCTTGTTTTTCTTTCTTTGGTTTCGTGCAACCTTCCCACGCTATCGCTATGATCAGATCATGAGACTGGGATGGAAGGTATTTATTCCAATTACACTCATATGGATTGTTCTATTAGGCTTGATAATGCAACTACCAGAATCTATGCGGAACTTATTTCCGTTAAATATCTGGTTTTAGAATAGAGAAAATACAATGGATCGTATCAAAAAGTTTTTTAGTACCTTTTTATTATTTGAATTGTTAAAAGGTATGGCTGTTACTGGACGGTATCTATTCAAACCAAAGATTACTGTACATTTTCCAGAGGAAAAAACTCCGCAATCGCCTCGATTCCGTGGATTGCATGCTTTGCGTCGGTATCCAAATGGAGAGGAACGTTGTATTGCATGCAAATTATGCGAGGCAGTTTGTCCTGCTATGGCAATTACCATCGATTCAGAACAGCGTGAGGATGGTACACGACGTACTACACGTTATGATATTGATCTGAGTAAATGTATATTCTGTGGTTTTTGTGAAGAATCCTGCCCGGTTGATTCAATTGTTGAGACGCGTATATTGGAATATCACGGCGAGAAAAGGGGCGATTTGATCTATACCAAGGAAATGCTATTGGCTGTCGGAGATCGTTATGAAGAACAGATTGCCAAGGATCGAGAAGCCGATGCTCGCTACCGTTGAGACTCTCTGGTAAATACAAATGAATTTTCAAGACATTTTATTTTATATTTTCTCGGCCATCTTAGTCGCATCGGCACTTGGAGTAATTACAGTTCGTAATCCAGTCTATTCAGCATTATTACTGGTGCTGGCTTTTGTTACCTGTGCGGGTCTGTGGTTACTGCTGGAAGCAGAATTCCTTGCGATTACATTAGTGTTGGTGTACGTCGGTGCAGTAATGGTATTGTTCTTATTTGTAGTGATGATGCTGGATATCAATCAGGACAGATTGCGGGAAGGATTTTGGAAGTGGTTCCCCTTCGGTGCAGTCATTGCACTGATAATGGTTGCCGAGATATCTATGGTTCTAATGGGTAAATATTTTGGACTCGAAGAGATGCCGACACCAAGACCGCAAGATGTTGATTACAGCAATACCAGAGAGTTAGGCCGCTTAATTTATACCGAATACGTGTATGCCTTTGAGTTGGCTGCAGTGCTTTTGCTGGTTGCAATGGTCACGGCAATTGCATTGACATTGCGGCATCGTGAAGATAAAAGATCACCAAATCCATCCAAGCAAGTCAAAGTGAGAAAAGAAGATCGAATACGCATGGTGAACATGCCATCAGAAAAGAAAGAATAAAAAATACATTTAATAGTTCTTTTAACGATTTTAATATTTAGAAGAGGTTGTCAGCTTGGTATCGTTATCTCATTACTTAGTGCTCGGCGCGATTTTATTTGCAATCGGCTTAGTTGGCATTTTTCTCAATAGAAAAAATGTCATTATTTTACTTATGTCTATCGAGTTAATGCTGCTAGCAGTAAATATGAATTTTGTTGCGTTTTCGCACTATTTACAGGATATATCCGGCCAAATTTTTGTGTTTTTTATTCTGACAGTTGCAGCAGCAGAATCAGCTATTGGTTTAGCTATACTTGTTGTGCTGTTTCGCAATATGCATACGATTAATGTTGATGATCTCGATAAACTCAAAGGCTAGTAAAAAAGAAGAAGAGTATAAGTACTTATAACCGACATAAGAATAATTGACCGAGATGCAAAATCTATATTTACTAGTTCCACTGGCCCCGCTAATAGGCGCACTCATAGCTGGATTATTTGGACGTTTTATCGGCCCCGTGTGGAGTCATCGCATAACAATAGTACTTGTTTTTATTTCATTATTGGCATCTATAGTTATTTTACTAGATGTACTGGAAGGTAATATTTATAACGGTAGTGTCTACACTTGGCTGGTGACAGGTGATACTCGATTCGAGATCGGGTTTCTGATCGATCAATTGTCAGCAACTATGATGATTGTTGTCAGTTTAGTTTCACTAATGGTTCATATTTATACCATTGGCTATATGCATGACGATCCGGGCTATCAACGTTTCTTTAGTTATATCTCGTTATTCACCTTTTCGATGATGATGTTGGTGATGTCAAATAATTTCTTGCAGTTGTTTTTTGGATGGGAAGCTGTCGGACTTGTATCGTACCTATTAATTGGTTTTTGGTATACCCGCCCAACAGCCATCTACGCCAATATGAAGGCATTTTTAGTTAACCGTGTCGGTGATTTTGGTTTTCTCCTCGGTATTGCTATGGTGCTGCTGTATTTTGGCACATTGGATTACGCTGCTGTTTTTACGCAAGCACCAGGAATAGTCGATGAGAAGATTGAATTAATACCTGGCATGCCTTGGTTGGTAATAACACTTATTTGTATATTGTTATTTATTGGTGCGATGGGTAAATCAGCACAGTTTCCATTACATGTATGGTTGCCTGATTCGATGGAAGGCCCTACACCAATTTCTGCTTTGATTCATGCGGCGACCATGGTGACGGCAGGAATTTTTATGGTGGCACGTATGTCGCCACTATTTGAATTATCGGAAACGGCACTATCAGTCATATTAATAATTGGCGGAATAACGACATTATTTATGGCACTTGTTGCAGTAGTACAAAACGATATTAAACGAGTTGTTGCCTACTCTACCTTATCGCAATTAGGGTACATGACTGTCGCATTAGGCGCATCCGCCTATTCTGCTGCAATTTTCCATTTGATGACTCATGCGTTCTTTAAAGCTGTATTATTTTTAGGTGCAGGCTCTGTCATTATTGCCATGCACCATGAGCAAAATATGCAAAAAATGGGTGGACTTAAGAGTTATATGCCAATTACCTATTGGACGATGTTTGTCGCAGCATTAGCCAGTGCAGGTGTACCCGGTTTTTCCGGTTTTTTTTCTAAAGATGCGATCATTGAGGCTGTGTACTTTGCCAATATTCCTGGTGTTGGCTTTGCATATTTTTGTGTGCTGATGACAGTTTTTATTACTGCATTATATACATTCCGGCTGATATTTATGACTTTTCATGGACAAACCCGGATGGATGCACATACCAAAGCGCATTTGCATGAATCCCCCTGGGTAGTCACTTTGCCGCTAGTGATTCTAGCTATACCAACAATTGCTGCGGGATGGCTTATTGGCCCAATAGTTTTTGGTGATTATTTTAATAATGTAATTTATGTATTGCCGCAACATGATGCTCTTGAGAAATTAGGTGCAGAATTTATAGGTATCGGAGGGATGATGGTGCATTCGCTGTCGACAGCACCATTTTGGCTATCAGTAGCTGGTATTTTTACTGCTTGGTATTTATATAGTGCAAGAACGGATATCCCAGGAAAAATAAAAGCCCGGTGTGGCCCTTTGTATAATTTATTGGATCACAAATATTATATCGATGAATTTTATTCGTGGTTATTTGCTGGCGGCACACGTGCTTTAGGTACTATGTTGTGGAAGTATGGTGATATAAAAGTGATTGATGGATTCTTTGTTAATGGCACCGCGCGCGTTGTAGCATTGGCGGCGGCTGTAGTACGCCGATACCAAACAGGTTATATCTATCATTATGCGTTTACTATGATAGTTGGCGTATTTGTTATCTTGACCTTATGGCTTTACTAGATTTCTTGAAGAAACATGTAAACATGATGTTGGATATATATTGATGAATAAAATACTTAAAGATAATAAGTACTAACAAATAAAACGGAAAAATCATGTCGTTTGATTTCCCACTATTGAGTTTAATTATTTGGCTACCAATTGTGTTTGGTATTGCCGTATTTGCAACCGGAAATGATCGCAATGCACATCTAGCCCGTTGGATTTCACTCGTAGGATCAATCTTGGGATTGTTGGTAGCGATTCCGCTTTATACCAACTTTGATTCTGCAACTGGCGCAATGCAGTTTATTGAGAGTCACGTCTGGTTTGAGCGTTTTAATGTTAATTATCATCTGGGTGTAGATGGTATATCGATGCCTCTTATTTTGTTGAATTGCTTTATTACCCCATTGGTTATTGTGGCAGGGTGGGAAGTGATTAAAGAACGCGTATCACA
The DNA here is from genome assembly GCF_043753625.1 of Nitrosomonas sp. GTDB lineage: Bacteria > Pseudomonadota > Gammaproteobacteria > Burkholderiales > Nitrosomonadaceae > Nitrosomonas. The sequence goes on along the minus strand of NZ_JAYUWI010000027.1, from coordinate 7,306 downwards.
ATACATGGGTGCATTCTTAATCATGTCGGGAATTGTCAATGGTGTTTTTGCTTCATTGGACGCTATTTTATTTTATGTATTCTGGGAAGCATCACTGATCCCAATGTTCTTGATCATTGGGATATGGGGTGGTCCAAATCGTGTTTATGCCGCCATTAAGTTTTTTCTTTACACGCTTCTTGGTTCCTTACTGATGTTGATCGCGTTTATTTATCTGTATCTAGCATCTGGAGGAAGCTTCTCCATCGAGGATTATCATAAACTATCGATTCCATTGACACCGCAGATTTTAATATTTGTTGCGTTCCTGCTAGCATTTGCAGTCAAGGTGCCAATGTGGCCAGTGCATACTTGGTTGCCCGATGCGCATGTAGAAGCGCCAACGGGAGGATCAATTGTTCTAGCAGCAATTCTGCTTAAACTAGGCGGTTATGGCTTCCTACGCTTCTCGTTGCCAATTGCACCTGATGCCAGTCATTATCTGGCTACTATGATGATTGTGTTGTCGTTGATAGCTGTGGTTTATATTGGACTCATCGCGCTGATGCAGGTTGATATGAAAAAGCTAATTGCCTACTCGTCAGTCGCGCATATGGGATTTGTGACATTAGGCTTTTTCCTGCTGAATGCCTATGGAATTGAAGGGGCGATGGTGCAGATGATTTCGCACGGATTTATTTCCGGTGCCATGTTTCTGTGTGTGGGTGTGCTATACGATCGATTGCATTCTCGTCAGATTGCTGATTATGGCGGGGTTGTGAATAAAATGCCTATATTTGCAGCTTTCTTTATGTTATTTGCAATGGCAAATGCCGGGCTGCCAGGCACGAGCGGTTTCGTAGGTGAATTTATGGTTATCATGAGTGCCATGAAAATTAATTTCTGGTATGCATTCTTGGCAGCAACTACACTGATTTTTGGTGCAGCTTATACATTATGGATGTACAAACGCGTCATATTTGGTGCTGTGGCAAGCCCTGCAGTTGAAGGATTAAAAGATATTTCAAAACGTGAGTTTGTATTATTGGCAATTTTGGCAATTTCAGTTTTATGGATAGGTGTTCATCCTTACCCATTAACTGAAGTAATGCATACAACGGTTGATCAACTGCTGATACATGTCAGTAACAGCAAGTTGTGAAAATAGTGATTCTGGAATAGTGACGAGTTCCTTATAAAAGGGTTATGAATTAATGAATTTTATACCACCTGATTTTACGCCAGCCTCTTCTGAGATATTTATGCTCATCATGGTGTGCGTGGTAATGCTGGCAGACCTCACCGCTGGTGATAATAGGCGGTATGTTGCGTATCTGCTGACACAGACTACGTTATTGGGTTGTGCGTTGCTTACATTTATATCATTTTCTACAGAAATTACTCATACTTTTAATGGAATGTATATTGATGATTCAATGGCGGATATACTGAAATTGATGGTGTATGGCACTGTATCAGCAGTACTTGTATATTCTCATACTTATATCAGTGATCGCGGTATGCTGAAAGGAGAGTTTTTCAGCTTAATTCTTTTTGCAACAATGGGAATGATGGTGATGATTTCCGCCAGTCATTTTCTGACGCTGTATATTGGTTTGGAGTTGCTCTCGCTATCTCTTTACGCATTGGTAGCATTACGGCGCGAATCATTGGTAGCAACTGAAGCAGCCATGAAATTCTTTGTGTTGGGTGCTTTGGCATCCGGTTTTTTGCTTTATGGTATGTCAATGGTTTACGGAGCGACCGGAACATTACATGTTTCTCAGCTTGCTCAGATAATACAAAGTGAAGCAAGCAGTAAGGAAGTATTAGTTGTAGGTCTTGTATTCATTGTGGCTGGAATCAGTTTCAAGCTAAGCGCAGCGCCTTTTCACATGTGGGCGCCTGATGTTTATCAAGGTGCACCGACTGCGGTTACATTGTTTATTGGTTCCGCACCTAAATTAGCTGCTTTTGGTTTTGTGATGCGCTTGTTGGTCGAAGGAATGGGGGAAATGTCCGCTGATTGGCAAGGCATGCTGGTGATCTTAGCTGTCATGTCAATGGCGGTAGGTAATATTGCCGCCATTGCACAAACAAACATCAAGCGCATGTTGGCATATTCAACCATCTCGCATATGGGTTTTCTGTTGCTTGGATTCATAAGTGCTGATTCTAACGGCTATAGCTCTGCTTTATTTTATGTCATTGCTTATGTTCTGATGACATTAGGTACTTTTGCAATGGTTATGCTGCTATGCCGCAGTGGATTTGAGGCTGAAAACATCAATGATTTCAAAGGACTCAACAAAAGAAATTCTTGGTATGCATTTATTGCCTTGTTGTTGATGCTTTCACTCGCTGGTATTCCACCGATGATCGGATTCTATGCGAAACTTTCTGTATTACAAGCAGTTGTCAATGCTGGGTATGTTTGGTTGGCGGTTGTGGCTGTATTGTTCTCGTTAATTGGTGCCTTCTATTATCTTCGTATTATCAAGTTGATATACTTCGATGAACCAGAAACCGATGAACCCATAAAGCCAAATAGTGATGTAAAGATTCTTCTCAGTGCAAATGGGTTAGCAGTTTTAGCATTTGGTATATTTCCTCAGGCACTCATGGGACTGAGTCTCTACGCCATTCAAAACTCAATGTAGTGATGGGCATAAGGGTATTCGTTCAAGAATTAGCCTTGTGATTGCATTTACGAAAGCACTCGAAGAAAAAATTATTACCTAGTAGAACAATTCAATCTTTTTTGCAGGATTTCTGCGACTCCAGCGTATTATCTGTTTCCTGAAGTACTGTGTTTGGTCGAAATAAATGATTCGTAAATAAACCAACTTGAAATCTCCAGTGTGCCCCCCATCTAAAAAGCAGAATATTTAAGGAGGAAAACGTGCAAGCTGAAACAACCAAAGAACAATTAAGTTTTCAAGCGGAAGCTAAACAGCTGTTAAAGCTGATGATTCATTCCTTGTACAGTAATAAGGAAATTTTCTTGCGTGAACTGATTTCGAATGCTTCTGATGCCGCAGATAAATTACGCTTTGAAGGTCTTACAGACGCTGCACTTTATGAGTCGGATTCGAATCTCAGCATTCGTGTGAGTTACGATGTCGATGAACAAACTATCACTATTTCTGATAATGGAATTGGTATGTCGCGGCAAGAAGTAATCGACCATATTGGGACAATTGCCAAATCAGGCACACGAGAGTTCTTTAATTCGTTGACTGGTGATCAGGCTAAAGATGCGAATTTGATAGGCCAATTCGGTGTAGGTTTTTACTCAGCATTTATTATTGCAGATAAAGTAACCTTGATTACCAGGCGCGCTGGATTAACTCCAGAGCATGGCATCCGATGGGAATCGAGCGGTGAAGGTGATTATACACTGGAAACGGTAACGAAACAGACGCGCGGCACCGAAGTAATTCTACACCTGCGCAAAGATGAGGATGAGTTTCTCAATGGAATGCGGATTCGGATCATTATTCGTAAGTATTCCGACCACATTACTTTGCCCATCTTAATGAAGAAGGAAGAATGGTCTCAGGAAGAGTCGAAAAATAAAATTACTGGTGAAGACGAAACAATTAATCAGGCAAATGCATTATGGGCGCGTCCAAAAAATGAAATCACCGTTGAACAATACAACGAATTTTATAAGCATGTAGCGCATGATTTTGAGCCACCGCTTGCCTATTTGCATGCGCGGGTAGAAGGCAAACAGGAATATACGCAATTACTCTATATCCCCGCACGAGCGCCTTTCGACTTATTTGATCGTGAACATCGTCATGGCATTAAGTTATATGTGCAGCGCGTATTTATCATGGATGATGCTGAGAAACTGTTACCAAATTACTTACGCTTCGTGCGTGGGGTGGTTGATTCGAATAGCTTGCCTTTGAATGTGTCACGTGAAATATTGCAAGAATCAAAAGATATCGAATCGATCAGAGCAGGTATAGTCAAGAAAGTGCTGGGATTGATAGAAGAATTATCCAAGAGTGAAAATGATGAGGGGAAAGAAAAGTTCAGAACTTTCTATCGGGAATTTGGACAAGTTCTGAAGGAAGGCGCGGGTGAAGATTATGCCAATCGGGAACGGATTGCGAAACTGTTACGTTTTGTCACGACCGAAAGTGATACTGAGGAACCAGCAGTTTCTCTGGAGGCCTATTTGCATCGCATGAAAGAAGGGCAGGACAAGATTTATTATGTTACAGCTGACAATCTCAAGGCGGCCAAGAATAGCCCTCACCTAGAAGTTTTCCGTAAGAAAGGCATCGAAGTACTACTGTTATCAGATCGTGTTGATGAATGGTTGGTGACCAACTTGACTGAATTTGAAGGAAAACCGCTTCAATCCGTTGCAAAAGGTGGTTTGGATTTGGGAAGTTTGGAAGACGAAACTGAAAAAGAAGAACGTGAGAAAGAAAGCAGCGCTTACCAAGAATTAATAGACAAAATGAAAGCGGCGCTGAGTGAACAAGTGAAAGATGTACGTGTTACATTTCGTTTGACCGAATCTCCAGCCTGTCTTGTCGCGGACACTTATGATATGGGTGGTAATTTGGAAAGATTACTGAAATCTGCAGGTCAAAAGGTACAACATGCTAAGCCAATCCTTGAAATTAATCCACATCATCCGATGGTGCAAAGGCTAAAAACAGAAATGGAAAATTTTGAAGACTGGAGTCATATTTTGTTTGATCAAGCCTTACTGGCTGAAGGTGGTCAGCTTGAGGATCCAGCAGCATTTGTAAAAAGACTCAATGAGTTGTTATTGCTTAAATCCTGAGATTGAGAGCACTTTGCATGGTTTACGCAATCTTTCGGTATGCATTCCGTGATGCCGGAAGATTGATGTGGTAAATTGAAACTTGAAACTTCTACTCATTTCTAATGTCCATCTATTGAATGTAGCGTGAAACGCTAAATCATTTTCCAAATAAATATTCAATCAATCAGTGGGCAAATCAACGAATAATCAGGCTGTTGATTCAATCAAGGCATATCAAGCAAAACTGGTCACGCCATTTTCTGTTTTAGGCATTAGAACAGAAGAAGATTGGCTTACTGATATTGAGTATTTGCCGATTGGTACAAAACCATTGGCACCAAAAACTTTACTGGCGAAAGAAGTGTGTAGGCAATTACAGGCATACCTGATCGAACCACATTTTATATTTGATTTGTGTTTGCATATCAGTGGCACGACGCATCAGCAACGTGTTTGGCAAGCCATTCAGGCTATCCCGAGCGGAGAAACGAGTAGTTATGCAGAAATAGCAACGCAACTGCACTCTGCACCGAGAGCCGTAGGGCGGGCATGTGGTGCCAATAGAATCCCGATCGTCATACCATGCCATCGGGTTATTTCTAAGAATGGCGGGTTAGGAGGTTTTATGAATGCAAGTGATGGCAACCCTTTAGTGATCAAGCGATGGCTGTTGGGCCATGAGAGCACCTGAACAAAACGCTGGTTTGTTGGATGAATTTTCCGATGCATTATGGCTGGAAGACGGCTTGTCGCGTAATACACTGGATAGTTACCGTAACGATCTACAGCTATTTAGTGAATGGCTAAGAAAACAGAATCAAGATAATAGTGTACTAACCGACGTAACGCACTCTGACTTGCTCGATTTTCTGGCGTCCAGAGTATCCGCTAAAATGAAGGCCAGCACAACAAGCCGTGAATTGTCTAGTTTAAAGCGCTTCTACCGATTTTTATTGCGTCAAGGGAAAATTACGACAGATCCCAGCCTCAACATTGATACACCCAAACTGCAGCGCAGCCTGCCCGATAGCCTTACAGAGACAGAGGTCGAACTGTTGCTAAGCGCACCTGATCTTAAACATCCGCTCGGTTTGCGTGATCGTGCGATGCTGGAAGTTTTGTATGCCAGTGGATTGCGAGTGTCTGAATTGATCAACCTAAGATATTCGCAAGTCAGCATGGATATGGGTGTGCTACGGGTCATGGGAAAAGGTCGAAAGGAGCGTCTTGCCCCGCTCGGAGAAGAATCCCTTGAATGGTTGAGCCGTTATACCAAAGAAGCCAGACCTGTTTTGTTGAATGGTATTGTCACTGATACCATATTTGTGACAACACGCGGAGCAGCCATGACCCGCCAGGCTTTCTGGTATCTCATCAAACGTTATGCGCAATTAGCTGGCAATGATAAACCGCTATCGCCGCATACCCTGCGCCATGCATTTGCTACCCATCTGTTGAATCATGGCGCTGATTTGCGAGTGGTACAGTTACTATTGGGTCATGCGGATATCTCTACCACGCAGATTTATACCCATATCGCGCGTGAACGCCTGAAACAATTGCATACCAAGCATCATCCTCGTGGATAGTAGCGTAAGCTATTTTTTCGCCAATAGCATATAGAGCGATACGGTTCCAAGGCTGACAAAAGCAATCAATGACCAATCCGGTATGGTCAGCGATAAAAATTTCCAATCGACGTCCCCGCAATTTCCATTTGCCTCGAACATCCCTGGCCACCAACTGGCAAGTGGTAAAGAATTTAGAAAAGCTTCCTCTGGACTAATACCACATTCAAATGATTCAGGGTAACGTATTAACCAGGCATGCCTCGCTGCGATGATTGTACCTATGAGTGCCAGAATACTCATCAAAACACTATAGAAGCGGTGTCCGATGACTTTGGGATTGTGCAGAAATGCCAATAGTGCAACTAATCCCAGCACCCAGTAGACAATACGTTGTGCTACACACAGCGGACAGGGTAGTAATCCTTCCAAATGTTGCAGATATTGCGCATAACCTAGAAGACTAATGCAACTAAGTAGAATAAATACAACTAATAATCTCATTGGATAATTTTCATTTTTGCAAACGCTCATACAATCATGATAGGAATATTATCATGATGGGGATGGATCACTAGTGCAATCTCGATTAGAAATTAGAATTAAATATTGACAGGAACTCTGTACTGGAGATTTTCTGAGAACTACTGGTATGCCCCTAGTATGGTGCGGATTCTTTGAAATTCGTTGCGGATAGTGGAAGGTGATCGTTTTAAGTAAACAGCAAGAATTTTAGGATCCGTTGTTTCCAGAATCAGACTGGTTTCCAATAGTTTGTGCAGGAGCGGAGGCAGCGTTTTGTTGCTGTCGATAGATTCGATAAGGCATGCGGCATGCATCTTTGCGCGTCTTAATTGGCCGACTCTATAAAGTGGACCCCGCAGTCAAGACAATAATAGATTGAATTTAAGAGGGCACCCTATTCATGCAGCGGAACGGCGCTGCCCCGATTTTTTGTTTTTAT
>NZ_JAYUWI010000026.1:0-21403 GCF_043753625.1 Nitrosomonas sp. | reverse complement strand
GTCTCGTGGTTGGGACGAGAACGGTACGACGATTGCCGTAACGGTCAAACCTTCAGGAGTCCCCCGGCAGAGCCGGGGGTTTACCTATTATTAATTAGCCATTGTGATGTTCCTATTGGGATTGGCCGTGATGGCTGTGGTAGTTGGCATGGTTTTCGTGCTTTATGGGTTGTACTTATCGTTGGTAGAGACATTTCCGCCCTGGCAAGCAGGTGTAATTGTGGGTGGTGTCGTGGTGTTCTTTGCAGCAATCTTTCTAATGGTTATTGTCCAACAAAGCTGAGCAGTTGGCGATTTTGTACGGACCACGAAAAATCGCAAATTATGATAAAGCCGGACAGGAAATAAAACAAAATAAAAAGTTGGTGCGTAAGTCCGCCGCCTTAACTTCGCAATGAATCACAATACGGGTTCACTGCGTTTTAATTTAAAGCGGACAATTCATTTGCTACTAAATAGGACAGTTCTATTTGTTGCTAACATACGCATATCCATATCGGGTGTGCTTTCATGCAAGCGGCGATATTCAGTACGCCCGACAGGATGATCATCCATAAGCAAGAAGGAGATTGATTCTTTCATAGCTTGAATTTTCTATCGGTAGCCTAATGCCGATATGCGACTCTCGCTCATTTTCAGCAAAGCGCCGCTAGTCAGATTAACAAACAGGATGTGTCCGGTTTTGTCTACGGTTAAATAGCCTATGGAGGCATGGTTATAAAGGTTTGCATAGCTGTCGTGAGATTCTTTCAATTGTTGCTATGCTTGTCTAATTCCAATTCTCAATAGAAAAAGAAATAATTATATTAGTATAACTTCTTAAATACAGTTAGTTATGCATTAAATATATTTACGTTTCTTTCGGGAATTGGAATAAGTTACTATGCCTGATACCATTATCTTCTCTTCTCAATGCAACATCCTGGTTATGCTGATTCATAAGATTTTCTGTGTATTATTCGGATAGCTGAAACTTTTCATTCCTGTCCGGATAGCGTAACAATTGCAATATAGTGTTTAAATTATCACCATCTTATAGTATCAAATTATTGCAAATGGTAACGTTATAATTTGATGAAAAAACTTTCGATAGGGCATGCTGGAAATTTCTTGAGAGGATCAAGTGGTATGCCATACAGCGATCTAAAATAAAATTTGCTTGCCAAAGGAGTTCAGAAAATTTGTTAGTGCAATAAAATATTCTTGCTTTTGTTTTGGGTGCCGGCTTGTTGCAGCAACGAGCTGAATTACCAGAAATTGGGTGGGCATGGAGTTTATTATTGCTGGGAATCGCGATCGGATTGTTTCGATATCGTCAATTGGTGATTCCGGTAACGATAAGCAGAATTGTGTTTTGGTTATTTTTTGTGGGAATTGGTTTTTTCTGGGCTGCTGCGGTGGCGCATTGGCGTTTGGCCGACGCATTACCTTACGAGTGGGAACGTAAGGATATCCAGGTTATCGGTGTAGTGGCCAGTATGCCGCAGAAGGATGATCGCACTATGCGTTTCCGGTTTGATATTGAGCGTGTGGTCACTGAAGGTGCGATTGTACCCAAGAAGGTTGCACTGTTCTGGTATAAAGAGTGGCGGGTGAATTCAGATCATAAGGTGTTGCCGAATATCAAAGCGGGAGAACGCTGGCAAGTAACGGTGCGTCTAAAACAACCACACGGTACTATGAATCCGCATGGTTTTGATTATGAAGCATGGGCATTAGAACGTAATATTCGAGCAACTGGATACGTGCGCTCATCAGCCGATAATCAGCGCCTGCATCCGATAGTTCAACGGCCAAACTATTGGATTGAACATATTCGTGAAGAAATCCAGCAGCGTTTTTCAGTGAGTCTAGCGGATAAAACCTATGCCGGTATATTAAAAACTCTTGCAACAGGTGATCAACAAGCCATTCCTCGCGATCAGTGGCAAATATTTACCCGTACTGGGACCAATCATCTAATGGCAATTTCCGGACTGCATATCACTATGATCTCTAGCATGGTATTCGTATGCGTATTCTGGTTATGGCGTTGGAATACCTGTTTAGCATTACGTTTGCCAGCACGCCGCGCCGCTGTTATGGCTGGATTGGTAGTGGCTTTCAGCTATGCTGTGCTGTCTGGCTTTGCAATTCCCGCGCAGCGGGCATTCTGTATGTTGGCTGTGGTGGCGATCGCGTTATGGAGAGGACATCATACATCTGCAACAATGGTACTGGCATGGGCGTTATTTTGGGTGGTGTTGCTGGATCCTTGGGCAAGCATTGCGCCAGGTTTCTGGTTATCATTTGGCGCAATTGCCATTATTATGCTGGTAACGGTAGGGCGGATTGGTAAAATTCACTGGCTAAATGATTGGTTACGGATTCAATGGGCCATTACATTGGGACTCATTCCACTATTGTTGGTTTTGTTTCAGCAGGTGTCATTAGTGTCACCAATTGCGAATGCCATTGCTATTCCGGTGGTAAGCCTGGTAGTGGTGCCGCTCACATTATTGGCGACAATACCCATGTTTGATTTTATGTTACCACTTGCCCATGCGGTGTTGAGTATTGTCATGCTGTTACTGCAAGCGCTGAGCGATATGTCAAACGTAGTATGGCAGCAGCATGCGCCACCGATGTGGACAATAGCGGTGGCAATCGTTGGGATCATGTGGTTGTTGCTGCCTGGAAGCTTGGGGCTGGGATTTTTTGCCGGTTTCCCGGCACGTTGGCTGGGGGTAACTGCATTGTTGCCGATGTTTTTGACGCAGCCTGCCCAACCTAAAGCCGGTGAATTATGGTTAACGGTTCTGGATGTTGGCCAGGGATTGGCAGTAGTGGCGCGCACCGAGCACCATGCACTGTTGTTTGATACCGGTCCCGGCTATGGTGAAACAGATAGCGGTAGTCGTATTATTGTGCCTTTTTTACGTGGGGAAGGTATTCGCCAGCTTGATATTTTAATCGTATCGCATGCTGATTCGGATCATAGCGACGGCGCTTTATCGGTACTGGAGGCGATACCTACTAAGAGGCTATTATCGTCTTTGCGCAGCCATCACCCAATACAGCAAGCCACGCTCCATAAAGAACAGTGTCGAGCTGGTCAATTCTGGCAATGGGATGGTGTACATTTTGAATTGCTGCATCCATTGGAACAGGATTATGGAAATCCACAACGTACAGTTAATGCAAATAGTTGTGTATTAAAAATTACATCAGTTCATGGTAGCGTATTGCTGCCGGCTGATATTGAAGGAAAGGATGAGCAAGCATTACTCGCCCGCGTCAGTGACAAGCTTCCTGCAACAGTATTGATTGCGCCGCATCATGGCAGTTATACTTCTTCGACCGCTGCTTTTGTACAAAGAGTGAATCCTTCGCTGACAATATTCACCATGGGCTATCAGAATCGCTACGGTCATCCGCGTGAAACCGTGGTGGCGCGCTATTACAGCTTGGGAAGTCAATTGTTGCGAAGTGATAGGGACGGCGCTATTTTGCTTCGTTTTACAAATAATGGATGGTCTGCCGATAGCTGGAGAAAATTACATCGCCGCTATTGGCAGCACAACAGAATTGAATAAACTGATACTGCGTCAAATGATTTTAGTGCGGATTGAGTTTTCTAATATTCGTCAGGCAATTCGATATTGTTAAATATCACAGTGAAAGAAGTACCCATTCCGGGTTCGCTGGTGACTTTGATTCTCAGTTTGTTATTTTCTGCTGCGATTCTTACAATAGACAAACCAATACCGCTGGTTGCCTTGTTATGAAGTGCTGCTCTGGGTGAATAAAAATACTCATTAAATATATTCGGCAGATCTTTGTTATCAATGCCGATTCCATGATCGGTTACGATGATTTCGGCACTGTGATTAAGGCGATTGACAGTCGATGCAATTTTAACGCATCCACTCTCATGAGAATAAGTGATTGCATTGGAAATGATATTTTCCAGAAGTATTCCCAATTGATCAGGAATTACCTTACAGATAAAGTTCTCAATCGATAGATTAAGTACGACATTTTTAGAATTGGCAACGGGAGTTATTTTCTCAATACACTTCTGCAGAGCCGTTTGAATATCAACAGATTCGAAAACTGCAGTGTCAAGACAAGTATCTTTCAATCGTTCTAACCGGAGTAAATCAAGGATTAAGCCAGACATATTTTTTGCACGTACATCCATTTGTACGAGTGCAGCACTGACTTCAGGTGTCGTCTCTCCCAAATAGCCCTCGTTAATTAAATTTATTTTGCTACGGATAGCATCCAGCGGAGATTTTAGCTGGTGTGTGATTAATAACGCATATTGATCTTTTTCTACTTGTGCCTGGTTGATTTGTTTATAGGCATCCAAAAGATGACGCTCATGGGCACGAACGATCAAAGAAAGCCTAGAGATAACATACCAGACGATAAGAAATAAGGCATCGAGAAAAAACATCCATACTATTGCGCCATCTCTACGTGCACTTTCAGAAAGGACATGATTGCTTATCAAGGTTGAAAGTGGCGATTGAGTGACCAGGAAGTTATCAACAACGATGACGATCGTATCCATTAAACAGACTAATATGGTTACATACAGGCTTTCACGGGTAGAAAAAAAGATACAGGCTAGTGCAATATGCAGCACGTAGAAGAAGGAAATCGGTGTAGTAGTGCTACCAATATAATGTACGACAACGGATAGGCAGACCAGATCAACAATGATTTGTACCCACAAATTAATAGAGGGTGAATTATATTTACTGGATTTACCGTGATTTAATGCGAAGATGTAAACAATATTGGCGACAACCAGCACGATAATGATGGCAATTGGCCATTTCTGCTGTTCACTGATACCCAACTGCGCCAACGCATCCGATGCTGACAGCATCAGGATCTCAAAAAAAACCAGTGTGGCAATCAATACCCAGCGAAAGGTAATAAACCAACGGATATTGCTAATTAAAACATCATCACTGAGTTGTAGTGTTTCTCCTATTACTTCAAGCGATATAGTTTGGTTATTCGACTTATTCCAGGAAAACTCAGTGGTTGCCATTCTCGTTCGATCAAAATTTAGTTATGATACTGGTGCCATATGCTTCAGTCGCTCGTTAATTGTTGCCAATAAGCTTACCGGTTCTACGGGTTTTTCCATAATACAAACCCACTCATGCGTACCATCTTCAAAATAGGGTCTGATCATATCACCCAGAGATGTCAGGAAAATGGCTTGTATTTGTGGAAAGCGTTTGTGAATTTGTGCATAGGTAGTCAATCCGGAGTCCATAGATTCAACCATCACATCAAGGATAGCCAAATCAGGTCGTTTGGTTTCATCTTCCAATGAATTGATGAATTCCTGCATAGTCAGGTAGCTATCAACTTCATATCCGTTTTTACACAGAATACGTTCGACAGCTTCCCGGATATCCGAGTCATCATCGACGTGTGCGATTCGTGGTGCCATAGTAATTTTTCTTCCTTAATAGTTGAGCCTGGAAAGTTAAGCGCGTATCGGAAACCGCTTAATTATTGGGGCATTATTCATTAGATCTTATCGTAGCGGTTGTGAAAAATATGTGAAGTGTAATTAACGTCATATAGTTGGAAAATCTTAGCTCTAAGGTGCTGAGATCTAAAGATCTGGGGCGATTTCTAATAATCCATTTCCATCGAGGGAGGTTGAGGATTTCATTTTGTAGTGACACTAAAAAGGCGTAAGTAGAGTTAATCCGATCCGGATGCATCAGAAAAAAACTTTTCCTTGCGTTTTAGTTCGTCAAAATAAAGCGGTTCATTGGGTTCGAGCTGATTTCCTAATTTCTGGATTTGTATCCAGATATCAGAAAATTCTCCCATGCGTTTAAAACGACGAGCATTTTTTTTGAAATCACTTTTGTTATTTGATTTATAGAGTTGCTCGAATAACAGGAGCCAGGAAGGGATGTCGCGCTGGTTTGTTGCGAGTTGCTTCTGCAGCAATTGAATCGCAGCATCCGGGTTATCCTGTTCGATAAATGCGCGTGCTTTGGATATCGTTTCACCGAATGCTTCTGGTGCACTCTCAGGTGAATCGGCTAGTTTGCTGTCACTCCGGCGCAATAAGAGTGCTTCGTACCGGTGCCGTTCGGTTGCATTGGGTAACGATGCGTCTGTGGATCGTGCGAATCTCTCTTTGATTTTATGGTGATTGCGTAATATCAGGACGATGATTAGTAGCGTCAATAATAGTCCGAAAAGAAATACGCTGTCTGAGGATAGAGTAGATTCAATCGAAGTATTATTGCTGGTTTCATCTGGTCCTGTCGGATGGTTAAGTTGTGGTGCATTAGTTTCCGGTGGTGTTACTGTCTTTGCAACAGGCTGCGCGTCCTCCGCGGATGGCGTTATTGCGTTTTGAGGAAGAGGAATGTCCGCTTCAAGTGGAGTACTTATGATCTCGCTGGGTGCTGTCATTTTTAATGTCAGCATGGATTGCATTGCGGCGATTTGCTTTTCGAGCGACGCAATACGTTTTAACAATGTGCTGAGTTCAGCGGCTTCAGTTTCAGCGATTTGTTCCAATTGCGTGATAAGCTTTAATGCCGGATGATTATCATTTAAGCCGGATATCTCAGCTTTCGGGAGCGATTCCGGAGATTTAGTTTTGCTGAGATTGTCGGTTGTGTTTGATTTCTTTGTCTGGGCTGCTGGTTTTGCATGAATACTAATCGTTCTTAAATCCGGAATGTGGATGATGGTTCCAGCGGGCAATGGTTGATAGGTGCCATCAGGAAAGTGTCTGGGATTGGTGTGAATAATTGCACGAATAAAATTATCGCGCGCAACGGAGTTTTTAGGGAACATCAGTTGGGCAATCTGCTTGATATTTTCTCCGGGCAGGATCTGCCATTGTATCCCGTATTTTGCCGTATTATGGCTGGAGGCGGCATCAATCCCAGTGTGCACAATATTATCCTGTGTTGGATATGAAACAGGTACTTCAGCCTTAGCTAAAGTACCTGTCAGAATGAGAACAATAAATATTAATTTGCTAGAAAATGCAGCCATCTAATTTTGGAACGTTTATTTATTTACAAAATGTTGCAATCGCTTTGTTGGCATCAGCAGTTTTTCTCTGCCGCGCATCATCATCGACAAAAACTATTCCACCAGCGCCATCAGGCACAGTTAATCGTGGCGAATCAGTATATAGTCTAAGCTGTCCTTGAGCATCGATACATTTTTTTTTGTTTTCTTCAGCCTTTGCTTGTTGTTTCACGTCTTGTTCTTTTTTTTGTTGCTGACGTTTGTCAAATTCAAGTCTCTCTTCACCCGGATTTCTAGATTTATTTGGTTCATGATCCCCAGATATAGGCGATGACTTGATATTCAATTTTTTGCCTTCCTTGGCTACACCGGGCGGAGGTGGTACATCTGTGTATTGCGTTTTGCCACTTTCATCGACCCATTTATAAATTTGTGCGTGGACCGTAATGCTGAATAGTACTATTAACCCAGTAAATACAAAAATTCTCATCGCGTGCTCCAGAATGAAATGTATCTGAAATACATCGGTATCGTATTTATGCAACTTGAAGATTTATCGCATTAAATCATAATAATTGGAAATATGCTGTATTCTTGGCTGAATTGGGGCGAAATTTGTGGGCGAAATTGGCTATAATGTCGCTTTGCAAAGGATTGTTATTATGCAATTGATTCAAAAAGCACTCACCTTTGATGATGTTCTCTTAATTCCCGCACACTCAACGGTTTTGCCGCGTGATGTCAGTTTGGCGACAAAATTAACACGCACCATTACTCTCAATATTCCTTTGCTATCGGCTGCTATGGATACGGTCACCGAAGCGCCTCTGGCTATTGCAATAGCGCAAGAAGGCGGTATCGGTATTATTCATAAAAATATGTCGATCGAAGGCCAGGCCGCACACGTGGCACAAGTCAAACGTTTTGAAAGCGGCGTGGTAAAAGACCCGATTACCATTCACCAAAACATGACTGTGCGTGAAGTTCTTGAGCTGATACGGCGGCATAAAATCTCTGGATTACCTGTCGTGAACGGCAAGAAAGTTGTCGGTATTGTGACCAACCGGGATCTCCGTTTTGAAACAAATCTCGATCAAGCGATCAAGCACATCATGACACCAAAGAATCGGTTAGTAACTGTCAACGAAGATACTTCGCGCGAGGAAGTGCTGGCGTTACTGCATAAACATCGATTAGAGCGTGTGTTGGTAGTCAATAAACAATTTGAATTATGTGGCCTCATTACGGTTAAAGATATTATTAAAACCTCGGAATATCCATTGGCTAGCAAAGATGAACAAGAAAGTCTGCGCGTCGGTGCTGCGATTGGAGTCGGGGAGGGTAGTGAAGAGCGTGCGACTGCACTGGTCGAAGCCGGAGTTGATGTGATTGTGGTCGATACGGCGCATGGTCATTCGCAAAGCGTTTTGGATCGTATTGCATGGATAAAAAAGAACTTGCCGTCTGTTCAGGTGATTGGCGGAAATGTTGCAACGGCGGCAGCCGCTAGAGCGATGGTGGATAATGGTGTGGATGCGGTGAAAGTCGGTATCGGCCCTGGTTCCATTTGTACCACACGGATTGTAGCGGGTGTCGGTATTCCGCAGATTACCGCCATACACAATGTATCCGAAGCTTTAAAGGGCAGTGGCATACCCACCATTGCCGATGGCGGTATCCGGTATTCAGGTGATATTGCCAAAGCTTTGGCAGCAGGCGCAGATCTGGTTATGTTGGGTGGTTTGTTTGCTGGAACAGCAGAGGCACCGGGAGAAATTGAGTTGTTTCAAGGCCGCTCGTATAAAAGTTATCGTGGTATGGGTTCGCTTTCTGCCATGCAGCAAGGATCCAGTGATCGCTATTTCCAAGAAAAAGAACAAAAAAATAATGACAAATTGGTGCCTGAGGGTGTGGAAGGCCGTGTGCCCTTCAAAGGCAGTATTTCCGGAGTTATTCATCAATTGATGGGCGGTGTGCGTTCAAGCATGGGTTATCTGGGGTGTGAAACGATCGCTGCGATGCACGACAGAGCAGAATTTGTCGAGATTACTTCGGCGGGAATTCGTGAGTCGCATGTGCACGATGTTCAGATTACCAAAGAAGCGCCTAACTATCATGTCAAGTAAGAATCTAGATTAATGCATCAAAAAATCCTCATTTTGGACTTCGGTTCGCAGTACACACAGCTTATTGCCCGGCGTATTCGTGAAACAAACGTTTATTGCGAATTGCATCCTTATGATGCCAGTCCGGAATTTATCAAGGAATTTTCGCCCAAAGGAATCATACTTTCCGGCGGCCCCGCTTCGGTGACTGAAGACGAGACGCCGCGTGCGCCGCAAATTGTTTTTGAATTGAATGTACCGGTTTTGGGTATCTGCTATGGCATGCAAACCATGGCGGCGCAATTGGGCGGTACGGTAGAAAATGCTGCTGTGCGTGAATTTGGCTATGCAGAAATACAATCCACGCAAAGTGGTGTGTTATTTCAAGAAATTAAAGATCGCACGAGTACGGCTGGAAACAATATATTGGATGTCTGGATGAGTCATGGGGACAAAGTAGTTGCTTTACCTGCCGGATTCCAAGTGATGGCCCTTAATGCAGCAACGCCGATTGCCGCCATGGCGGATGACAAGCGGCAGTTTTATGGTATTCAATTTCACCCGGAAGTTACGCACACACTTCAAGGTAAAGCGATAATCGAGCGGTTTGTTCACGATATTTGCGGAATTGGCCGGGATTGGAATATGCCGGATTATGTCGAGGAAGCGATTGGAAAGATTCGTACAACCGTTGGAAAGGATCAAGTAATCCTGGGGTTATCCGGTGGCGTGGACTCATCCGTGGCTGCTGCATTAATCCATCGCGCCATTGGCGATCAGCTCACTTGTGTGTTTGTGGACAATGGCCTGTTACGTACCAATGAAGCCAAACAAGTGATGGAAACATTTGCCAGTAACCTGACTGTGAAAGTAATTCATATTGATGCCAGCCGGGATTTTTACCGGAACCTTAAAGATGTTACTGATCCGGAAACCAAGCGAAAGATTATCGGGCGTGAATTTGTTGAAGTATTTCAGCGCGAATCGGCAAAAATAAGCGATGCTAAATGGCTAGCGCAAGGTACCATTTATCCCGATGTGATTGAATCGGCCGGGGGGGGAACTAAGAAGGCACATTCAATCAAATCGCATCACAATGTCGGCGGATTGCCGGAAACACTTCACCTGAAATTACTTGAGCCGTTACGTGAACTGTTTAAGGACGAAGTGCGTGAATTGGGATTAGCACTCGGCCTGCCACGCGAAATGGTATTCCGTCACCCGTTTCCCGGGCCGGGATTGGGGGTGCGTATTCTGGGTGAAGTTAAATATGAATATGCCGAGTTATTAAGACAAGCGGATCAAATTTTTATCGAAGAATTGCAACGCTCCGGTTGGTACGAAAAAACATCGCAGGCATTTGCGGTTTTTTTGCCCGTCAAGTCGGTAGGCGTGATGGGAGATGGACGGACCTATGAATACGTTATCGCCCTCAGAGCCGTGCAAACGCAAGACTTCATGACCGCTAACTGGGCAGAGCTGCCATACTCTTTATTGAGCAAGGTTTCTAATCGGATTATCAACGAAATTCGTGGCATCAATCGCGTCGTCTACGATATTTCTGGCAAGCCACCAGCGACGATTGAGTGGGAATAGGGTAATCTCGACAGCGAGATATCGAACATCACACATATTATCTGCATGATGTGCAAAAAGTGTGCTACTTGCTGGTACGTTGTCTGCTTCCATGCAGCAAATATCTTGCCAACTTCATATGGAATAATCACAGGTAAGGTTGATGACTGTTCAAGCCATCAATTCTCTCAGTACATAAGGCAAAATCCCACCATGCTTGTAATAATCGACTTCTATCGCAGTATCGATACGACACAGTAACTGCACTGATTGGCTGCTGCCATCTTTTCTTCGAACAACTAATGTGACATCTTTTTGTGGTTGAATGTCGTCCAGACCGGATATGTCAAATTGTTCATCGCCTATAATGCCCAATGAATCAATGCTGTCATTATCCTTAAATTGTAGTGGCAGGACACCCATGCCGATCAGATTGCTGCGATGAATGCGTTCAAAACTGGTGGCAATGACCGCCTTGATCCCCAATAGTTGAGTCCCCTTGGCAGCCCAGTCTCGACTCGAGCCAGTGCCGTATTCCTTGCCGCCAAAAACCAACGTGGGGATGCCTTGTGATTGATATTTCATCGCGGCATCATAAATGCTCATTTGCTCAGGCACAGTACCAGCAGTGCCTTGGTAAAGTGTGATGCCGCCTTCACTCTCTGGAATCATCAGGTTCTTGATGCGGACATTGGCAAACGTGCCGCGCATCATTACTTCATGGTTGCCGCGGCGCGCGCCATAACTATTGAAATCAGCTTTGGCGACGTTGTTATCCAATAGATAATGGCCGGCTGGGGAAGTGTCTTTTATGGAGCCTGCCGGACTGATATGATCGGTTGTAACAGAATCACCAAAAATGCCTAATGCGTAGGCATTTTTAATACCTGCGGCATCGCTGGAGGCTGCCGGTCGCAATGAGAAGTTTTGGAAAAAAGGCGGTTCGGCGATATACGTGGATTGCGGCCAATTGTAAGTTTGACCGGTGACAGAAGTCACGTTATTCCACAAGGGGTAGTCTTTGGTGAGATTGCTATAGAGTTTCCGGAAGGTATCTGCGTTGGCGGCAAATTTCATCTGCGCATGAATTTCTGCACTATTGGGCCAAATGTCTTTAAGCCAAACCGGTTGATTGTTTTTGCCGATACCTAAAGGCTCAGTGGTGAGATCTTTCAAAATAGTACCTGCGATAGCATAAGCTACGACCAGCGGTGGCGAAGCTAAAAAATTAGCGCGGATGTTTGGATGAATGCGCGCTTCAAAATTGCGATTTCCAGAAAGTACGGCCGCACAAACCAAATCATTCTTGACGATGGCTTCTTCAATCGGATCAGCTAAGGGACCCGCATTGCCAATACACGTGGTGCAACCATAACCAACCAAATTAAAGCCAAGTTGTTCAAGATAAGGTAGCAGTCCAGCGACTGTCAGGTATTCGGTTACCACCCGCGAACCGGGTGCTAGAGAAGTTTTGATATGAGGCTTAACCGATAGACCTTTTTCAACTGCTTTTTTTGCCAATAATCCGGCTGCGATTAAAACACTTGGGTTGGACGTGTTTGTGCAGGAAGTGATGGCGGCAATCAATACATCACCATGACCCAAATTAACCGAAGAGCTATTCAATTCATTAGCGGATACATCGGCAGGATGAGGGGTCGGACGGTTACTGGTCATTTCAGTGATGTTACGGGAGGTCATCCGGCGTTCGGTTGGGATATCTTTTTGTGTCGAATGATTAGTGTTTATCTTGGGTACATTGTGCGAACCCGGTGATGCGAGTCGATTTTCATCCAGACTGCCAGAATCAATGTGTGTGCAAACATCGGGGTCTTGTGTACGAGTGTTACGTATTGGATAACGTTGATCGATGTCATCACTTTGTTTTCCGTAACCGCTTTCTTTGACAGGTTTGTTAAAAAGTTCAGTAAATTTGGATTTCATCGCGGTGAGTTCGATGCGATCCTGCGGGCGTTTTGGACCAGCGAGCGACGGTGTAACCGAACTCAGATCAAGTACTAGTTCTCGGGTATAGTCAATGTCTCCCTTTTGCGGAATGCCATACATTTCCTGTTTCTGGAAATAGGACTGGAATAACGAGATCTCTTCGGGGCTACGTCCTGTGCTTCTGAAATATTCAATGGTGATGTCGTCAACGGGGAAAAAACCCATCGTTGCCCCATATTCAGGGGCCATATTGGCGATCGTAGCACGATCAGGTAATGTCAATGAAGCAGTTCCTTCACCAAAGAATTCAACAAATTTACCGACTACATTGGCGGCACGTAACATTTCAGTGATCGTTAGGACCAGGTCAGTTGCGGTGACGCCCTCACGTAACTGGCCGGTCAAGTTTACGCCAACTACATCGGGCGTAAGGAAATAAACCGGTTGTCCCAGCATGCCGGCTTCCGCTTCAATACCGCCAACCCCCCAGCCGACAACACCGATTCCGTTAATCATCGTGGTATGTGAGTCGGTGCCTACTAGAGTATCTGGAAAGATTAATCCATCTTTTTGGTGTACACCACGGGCCAGATATTCAAGATTGACCTGATGCACGATACCAATTCCAGGTGGTATCACCTTGAAGGTGTCAAAAGCCTGCATTCCCCATTTGATAAATTGGTAGCGTTCATTATTACGAGAAAACTCAATTTCCATGTTGTGGGTGAGCGCATCTTTGGTTCCGTAGTAATCAACCTGGATAGAATGGTCAACTACCAGATCAACGGGTACCAATGGTTCTATCAGTTTTGGATTTTTTCCCAATTTTATCGCTGCGCTACGCATAGCAGCCAAATCCACTAAAAGCGGCACACCGGTGAAATCTTGCAAAACAATGCGAGAAACGACAAACGGTATCTCGTCTACTCTGATAGCATTCGGTTTCCAGTTCGCCAATTGCCGAATATGCGCCTCATTTATCTTTTTATTGTCATAATTGCGCAATACTGATTCTAGTATGATGCGGATCGATATCGGTAAACGGGAAATTTTTCCGATCCCACTATTCTCTAGAGCCGGAAGTGAATAGTATTTGGCACTGCTGCCCTGTGCAATGGATAGTTTACGCAGGCTATTGAATAGATTGTGGTTCATGGTAGTGTTCCTGAAGAATAATATGGATTAACAGGTTAATAAACTATTCAGCCGATAATATATATTTTTGGGCAAACAATGTCACGCTTAGGTTTTTTGATTTATTATCGAAAATTTACTGTGTGTAAATTGAGCGAATAATATTGATCCACACTGCTGTGAAGATAATCAGATGGGGTGGCTGATGGGACTCGAACCCACGACAACCGGAATCACAATCCGGGACTCTACCAGCTGAGCTACAGCCACCATAAGAAGAAAAGTGTAGGGGTTTAATTTACACAAACTGTGTTGAGTATACTATCCACACGATATAGAAATATTTATGGCATGCCCGACAGGGATCGAACCTGTAACCCCCAGCTTAGAAGGCTGGTGCTCTATCCAATTGAGCTACGGGCACCAAGTCGAGCTTGCCCTAAATTTTAGAGCTTAAATTGGTCGGGGTGGAGAGATTTGAACTCCCGACATCCTGGTCCCAAACCAGGCGCGCTACCAGGCTACGCTACACCCCGGAAAAGGCGACACTATACCTTCTTAGGTTTGAAACGTCAATTTCTTCGTGACTTAAGATGGGTGATTTGCGTTCTACTCTGCGGGATAGCGAGTCAAAAAATGCTTAAATCATACATGGGTGACGTCTCAAATTTAAATTTAAGTTTTATGCTATTCTAGAGCGAGACATGTAGTGAGCTGGACAAATAACTTGTTATATATTGTGTTTTCTGGTAATAGTGTACGATTTTTTTATCCGCTACTGAAATCCGGAATTAAAGAGGAGCCTTAAAGATGCCAAAAGAGCTGCAAAGTAAACAAGTGTCTCCCTATGAACCAAAAGCAGGTGAGGATTATATGAATCCTGATCAGCTTATGCATTTTCGTAAGCTACTGGAAGGTATGAAAATTGAATTGGGACAGGATATTGACCGAGCGGTACATACCATGCAGGATGAAGCTACGGTATTTGCCGATCCTAATGATCGTGCCAGCCAGGAATCTGATATGACACTTGAGTTACGAAATCGTGATCGTGAGCGCAAGCTCATCAAAAAGATTGATGAGATAATTGGTAAAATTGATTCGGGTGATTATGGTTATTGTGAAAGTTGCGGAATTGAGATTGGATTAAAGCGGCTTGAAGCGCGGCCCACCGCGACACTATGTATTGATTGTAAAACATTGGATGAAATGCGTGAAAAGCAAATAGCTAAGTAGGTTTATTGCTGGAAATAACCCCCCTGTCGTTAGGACAGGGGGGTTATTTATAATCACCTCATGATTCTGATTCTTCTGTTCCAGAAGCAGTGTTATCTCCATCGGCGGATACTGCTTTCATACTCAGACGCAGTCTTCCTTTGTCATCTGCTTCAAGTACTTTGACTCGTACTTGCTGACCCTCATTGAGGTGATCAGAAACGTTATTGACGCGTTCATTGGCGATTTGTGATATATGTAACAGACCGTCTTTTCCAGGAAGAACACTAACAATAGCCCCGAAATCAAGTAACTTTAACACTATACCGTCATAAATTTTACCAACTTCAACTTCCGCAGTAATATCTTCAATTCGTTTCTTGGCTAGCTCACCACCTTCAGCACTGACACAAGCTATCGTTACTTGCCCATCATCAGTGATATCAATCGTCGTACCGGTTTCTTCCGTGAGCGCACGAATGACAGCACCACCCTTGCCGATAACATCGCGAATCTTTTCGGGATTGATTTTGATTTTGATAATACGGGGAGCATGAACTGAGATATCTTCACGGGTTGAGGGCAGGGCTTGCTTCATAATTTGCAGGATGTGCATCCGTCCTTCGTGAGCCTGTATCAGTGCGGCATGCATGATATCTTTGGTGATACCTTGAATTTTGATGTCCATCTGTAATGCAGTAATGCCTTTTTCCGTACCGGCTACTTTAAAATCCATATCACCCAGATGATCTTCATCACCGAGAATATCAGTTAATACAGCAAAACGATTTCCATCTTTAATTAGACCCATTGCAATGCCGGCTACATGTGCCTTGAGTGGAACGCCCGCATCCATAAGGGCGAGACAACCGCCACAAACCGATGCCATTGAGCTGGAGCCGTTTGATTCGGTAATTTCAGATACTACGCGCAAGGAATAACCAAATTCTTCAGAGGAAGGCAGAACTGCGGCAATAGCACGCTTTGCAAGACGTCCATGCCCGATTTCACGGCGTTTGGGAGTGCCGACACGACCAATTTCTCCCGTTGCATAGGGGGGCATATTGTAATGCAGCATAAATCGATCATTATAATCACCTTGCAGTGAATCAATTTTTTGCTCGTCACGTGCTGTACCCAGAGTTGCAATCGCTAATGCTTGTGTTTCACCGCGAGTAAATAGCGCTGAACCATGTGCGCGAGGCAGCACACCATTGCGAATCGTTATGGCTCTAACAGTGCGTGTGCCACGGCCATCGATTCGAGGTTCTCCATCCAGGATTTGATTGCGGACAATTTTTGCTTCCAATGCAAAGAAAGCTTCCTTGAATGCTTGCAGATCAGGCCCGCCTTCTGTATCAACACCGACTTCGGCGGATATGCGTTGACTGATTGCCTCAATCGTTTCAGAACGCGCTTGTTTCTGTTTAATCTTATAAGCCATCCGTAAATCGGTTTCTGCCAGGCCGGCAATCTTTTCTTCAAATGAAGTATTTTTTACAGGTGGAGTCCAATCCCACGCAGTTACACCCGCTTCATCAGCAAATTCATTGATTGCATTGATAACTGCTTGCATTTGCTCATGGCCGAATATCACTGCGCCTAGCATAATTTCTTCCGACAATTCCATTGCTTCTGATTCCACCATCAAAACTGCTTGTTGCGTTCCTGCAACAACTAAGTTCAATTGAGTATCTTTAAGCTCTGAAGTTGTTGGATTGAGTACATACTCGTTGTTGATATAACCAACGCGAGCAGCGCCAAGTGGGCCATCAAATGGTATTCCGGAAAGAATTAGTGCGGCAGAAGTGCCGATAATGGAAGGAATATCTGCATCTACTTCATTATCAGCCGACATCACAGTAGCCACTATTTGTACTTCGTTATAGAAACCTTCGGGAAAGAGTGGACGAATCGGACGATCAATTAATCGAGAAGTCAGTGTTTCTTTTTCTGATGGACGGCCTTCCCGTTTAAAGAAACTCCCCGGTATTCTACCGGCAGCGTAAAATTTTTCTTGATAATCCACAGTGAGCGGAAAGAAATCCTGTCCAGGCTTTATGTTTTTTGCACCAACCACGGTAACAAGTACTACTGTATCGTCCATTGTAACCATTACCGCGCCATGTGCTTGCCGTGCTATTTCACCCGTTTCCAATGTGAGTTGATGGCGTCCGTAGGTAATACTCTTCTTAATAGGTTTCAATTAACAATCCTTTTTCCTTTTTGATGAATTTTTCCGAATTATAAATTGCCCTCAAACCACAGTATCGGTTGTGTAACAATTTGAATGGAAAATAATCTGCTTGATTTGTGCTGCCAGCAAAGTTTTTCGCGGCGTGCTTATTTGCGTAAACCAAGGCGTTCAATCAGGGTCTGATAAGCTTCGGTATTACGATTTTTTAGATAATCAAGCAACTTGCGGCGACGACTTACCATGCGTAACAAGCCACGACGGGAATGATGATCCTTGACATGTGTTTTGAAGTGTCCAATTAAGTCATTGATCCGCGTTGTCAAGAGGGCAACCTGAACTTCTGGAGAGCCAGTATCTCCGTCGGCTCTTTGATAATCGCGCACTACCTGTGCTTTTTGGTCGATTGTGACTGTCATAAATTTCTCCGATTAAAATACCCAGTGTAAAGAGCCAGAATTTTACTCTTTAATATTACTCTTGTCCAAACCAGATCAAGGTGTAGGGGTACTGAATGCTAATGCGCAATGTGTGATAGAAAATGGGGAATTGAATAGATGGCGGGTTTTGTAAAATTTTGCAATTGAAGATAGGGTCTATTTTAATCAGTTTTGTTCAAGAAACTACGGGGATAACGGTCTATTACTGCGGTGCGGTGCTCTGTTCATAAATTGTATGTTTCTGCTAGATTTATGATAATTTCTATGGCATACCCGCACTCTTTGCTGAAGTTTTCATGAGGCCTTTTGCACCGTCTCAAATTCGCGATGTTATTTTTAGAGGCAATGTTTCGAGAAAAAATTCTAATAATTATCGTATTCTAAGCGGCCTTCTCGTCGGATTAGTTCGTCAATAGTGATTCCTACTGCCGACACACCATTAAATACCGTTCCTACTCTTTTCTTGTTAAAGTGTTCCATCATGGTGATGTATGCTCTAGGTGGTAAAGGGAAGAATTCAGCATTTTTTACTAGGAGAATAGCATTCTTCATATAAAACTCAACAAATTCTTTGATTTCAGCTCTCTCTGTTGCTTTAGCATTGACATAGATGAAGATAGGGCGGGATAGCGGTTGATAACTTCCATTTTCAACGGTTTCGACAGACGGGAGAATGCCGCCTTTCCCATTGTTTATCGCAACTGCTGTTACTTTAGTTTGATTCTCGATGTAATAGGCGAAGCCAAAAAACCCCAATCCATTTTTGTTACTCGCTACTCCTTCTACTAAAACATTGTCATTCTCAGATTCGATGAAATCATTTCGACTTGATTTGATTTTACCAACGATGGCATCGGTAAAGTAATCGAAGGTGCCGGAATCTGCATCTGCACCGTAAAGCTTGAAGGATTCATCGGGCCAAGCAGGGTTTATCTGATTCCATTTGGTAATTTTTCCTTGCGCAGCGGGTTCCCATATTTTCTTCAATTCTACGACCGTCATGGTTGTGCTCCAAGTGTTCTCTGGGTTCACCGCCACGG
Source organism: Nitrosomonas sp. (assembly GCF_043753625.1). Lineage (GTDB taxonomy): Bacteria > Pseudomonadota > Gammaproteobacteria > Burkholderiales > Nitrosomonadaceae > Nitrosomonas. The sequence continues at coordinate 2,733 of NZ_JAYUWI010000026.1, read as the reverse complement.
TTAATGCATCAAATGCCACGGGAATCTCAATAAATTGTACGCGGGAATTTTTGCAGTCTTTTATTTCATTTTTTAGAATCGGGCGGGAGGCATTAACAATATCAATTTCACCACGGCAGAATTTCTTGAAGCCGCCACCGCTACCGGAGATACCGACGGTTACGTTGACAGCATTTCTTTGCGTGATCTGAAACTTTTCTGCGGCTGCTTTAGTGATGGGGTAAACGGTGCTGGAACCATCAATTTTGATAATTGATTGAGCATCTGCAGAATTGATAATACTGATTGATCCACTCAATAAAATAGACATGCTCAGTAACTTAAGTTTGCGTAATTGAAACATTTAATCCTCCACTTGGTGCAGTAGCTGCAATTTATCTAAGATTTAGTATGCGGTGCATAAGAATGTAGCGTATGTTTCTTAGCAATAATGATATCTTGATTGATTAGAATCTAATACATTTTAGAAAAACTGAAGCCTAATTTTACCGGGAATTCATGCAATGATTCTGAATTCCCGGTTTATTGAAGTGCGATTTAATCTGCAGCGATTTCTTGCGCAAACCTAAAAATCAACTGTAACCTGCGTCAAGAATGAGCTAAAGTCAGCGTTATTCCATCCATTTGTACGCGCACCGGCACCGCCTGAATACCCATTAGTGTTCGTGGTTGGAGTTCCCGCTGTGTTGATATCCAACATGTAAATAACATTGCTTTGGAATTTAACATTCGAATGGGGATACCAATTTAAACCGAACCTAACCATATCCGCTTTTCCGCCTTTAATGACGCCAGAGTTCATGTCGATGTAATCATAGCCTGCAGCGACTTCCCATGCGCCCCAGCCTGCACCATTCCACTGAAATGGACGATTAGGCTTAATCCGGTTTGCCGCACCATTTCTGACATGATAAGCCTTAGATTCGCCGGTCAGGAAGTAGCTTGCAAAACCGTAGTAGCCTGTCAGATGTTCATCGTTGTACCCAGTACCATTGATATTGGTGCGTAAGTATTCGCCTTGCGCTGAGAATGGGCCATAAACAAGCCAGGATTCTGCGCCATAGCGACCGTAACTGCTTACCCGGCGATGAAGCGGATCACTCAGAGCGCCTGTGCTCAAGTTGCCAGTATTCAGTATATTGGTACGATCTACGTTGGTTCCTGGGAAAGCAAAGAACGACATGCCACCCCCGCCGCCATTTGATCCTTCACCAACCATCGTGCCGTCAGCCCGATATTGGGTGTTAACTGCAGTGTGTCCCGCAGAGATACCGACATGCATGAATTTGGTTTCGCTTTCCATCCAGGGACGACCGCTGATACGGCCGATGCCCTGCCAACCGGTATCGCCAGAACCGTTATTGCGGTTTTGGTTGCCGTTAGCGTTTACTGATGTGGAAGCAGCTGACCAAGAACCAATAGGTTCTGTTTGAAAAGCCAATCCGGTCTGCCACTGCTGAACTGCGTAGTTGGCGCCGATACCTGTCTTGTAAGTATTGGGATTGTCGACGAATGCGTTGACCGACATATGACGTTCAATGAAAGTTAGGTAACGGTTACTGGCGGCTTCTTCCAAACTGAATGGCTCTTTGAATGAGCCAATTTTGTAAGATAATGCATTGGTATGATTTAATCGTACAAATGCATCGGTAATCCCGGATCCAACTGTGCCATTACCACGACTAAAGTCGTACTCGAACTTATAATCCCATACTTTGTAAAAAGTACCTTCAACGCCAAGACGTGCACGGCGGATATTCATGCCGCTGTTCAATTCATTGGCCGTGTTGGTTCCGAAAGCAGGGTCAGGTTCATTGATAAAATTGTATTGTGAAGCAGGTTGTATCCGTCCATTAAGCGATACTGAAAAATTGCCATCCTTGGTTGACCAATGTAGGCCACGGTCATCAAAATTCCCGTGTATTTTTTCAACTTCCTTGACGCGTTCGTCGAGTACTGAAACTTGGTTTTTAAGTTGTTCTTTTTCAGCCTTCTCTCGTAACCTTGTAAGGCGATCACCCTTGGACTTATCGCCAGTTTCTGCTCTCTGATACTCATGGGCTGGGGCTAATTCATTCACTTCAGTGTTTTTCGCAGATTCGGCCATAGTTTGCGATGGAGCTGCAGGTATTTTCGGTGTTTCTGTTTTAGCAGATGCTTGCCCAGATTTTTCATATGTGCCCATATGTACTCGACCAGGCCCTGGTTCTGCAAAAATTTGCTTGGTTTTTGTGTCAACATATAAGTCAAGTGCAAAAGCATTGGAAGTAACGCTTAAATTGCTTACAGCTATGATTGCCATGGCGAGTCTGAATAATCGCATAATCTGTCTTTGATCCAGGGTTTAAAAGATGGCAATCTTTATATAGTAGGAATGTTACAGTTTTATAACAGTTGCATTTTTGTGTCATTCTCATGACAAAGTTTTTTATTCATAATCTCTTTGATTAATAGATTAATCAATTGTATTTAAGCTGGCTATTTATTAAAATATGAATCTATATTTTATGTGCAGGTAATAATTAGTCGACTCTGAAATATCTATAAGCACTTGATATTAGTTATAAATGCACTGATTCTTAATGATCATAACGACCGGAAATGTTAAAATATCCATGTGTTTTCTGGTCGAACTGGTGATTCAAAATGCTAAGACGTAGCAGTACGATTCATCAACCGAATTTGTTTGGAACAGATTTGTTGATGCAACTTGATCCCAATGATCCATTGCTG
>NZ_JAYUWI010000025.1:0-21785 GCF_043753625.1 Nitrosomonas sp. | reverse complement strand
CGCCGTCAGCGTCGTCTTCCCATGATCAACATGTCCTATCGTACCAACATTTACGTGTGGCTTCGACCGCTCAAATTTACTTTTTGCCATGACTCATTCCTTTACACTCTATTCTATTCAATTATTTCTTATTTATTATTGCCTCTGCTACATTCTTAGGAGCTTCAGAATAATGCTTAAATTCCATTGAGTAAGTTGCTCTGCCTTGAGTAGCTGAACGCAACGCCGTAGAATATCCAAACATTTCTGCTAACGGAACTTCAGCTCGAATTACCTTGAATCCCGGCACATCTTCCATACCTTGGATCATGCCACGTCTTGACGATAAATCTCCGACAACATTTCCCATAAAATCTTCCGGTGTTTCCACCTCAACCGCCATCATGGGTTCTAGCAACACCGGATTTGCCTTACGCATTCCGTCCTTGAATGCTATTGAAGCAGCCATTTTGAATGCATTCTCATTAGAATCCACATCATGATATGACCCATCAAAAAGTATAACCTTTACATCCACCACCGGATATCCAGCTAACACACCGCTTGGCAGCGTTTCCAATAATCCCTTTTCAACTGCAGGTATATATTCTCGCGGCACTGAGCCACCCTTTATTTGATCTATGAACTCGAAACCTTTTCCAGTTTCATTTGGCTCCATCCTCAGCCATACATGTCCATACTGTCCGCGCCCCCCTGATTGCTTCACAAATTTCCCTTCTATTTCAACTTGTTTCTTTATCGCTTCACGATAAGCAACCTGAGGTGCTCCTACATTAGCTTCTACACCAAATTCTCTTTTCATACGATCGACAATGATTTCGAGATGCAATTCACCCATACCAGAGATAATTGTCTGTCCCGACTCTTCATCACTTCGTACCCTGAACGAAGGGTCCTCCTGAGCCAATCTATTGAGTGCAATACCCATTTTCTCCTGATCCACTTTCGTCTTTGGCTCAACTGCCACATGAATGACCGGCTCAGGAAAATCCATTCTTTCCAGTGTGATTATTTTTTGCGGGTCACACAAGGTATCTCCGGTAACGACATCTTTCAGACCCACTGCTGCCGCAATATCTCCAGCCCGGACTTCCTTGATCTCTTCACGCTGATTTGCGTGCATTTGAAGTATCCTGCCAATTCTTTCTTTTCTTCCTTTGACCGGGTTATAGATTGTATCACCCGATACAACAACCCCCGAATAAACTCTGAAGAATATTAGCTGCCCTACATATGGATCGGTTGCAATCTTAAATGCCAATGCCGAGAAAGGCTCGTTATCATCAGCCATTCTTTTATCCGGCTCACCACGCTCAGTTTCGCCTTGTATCGCCAAGACATCCGTGGGTGCCGGCATATAATCTATAACCGCATCCAACATAGCTTGCACACCCTTATTCTTAAAGGCAGACCCACACATCATGGGCACTATTTCATTATTTATAGTACGCGCCCGCAAACCACTTTTAATATCTGCAGCCCCCAAGTCTCCATTTTCAAGATATTTGTTCATCAATTCTTCATTTGCTTCTGCCGCTGTTTCCAGCATCTTTTCTCGCCATATTTGCGCCTCTGCTTTTAACTCTGAGGGTATATCACGTTCCTCATATTTAGTGCCACGACTTTCCTCATCCCAATAAATGGCTTTCATCTTGACTAAATCGATAACCCCTTCAAACTTATCTTCCGCACCTATCGGCAACTGTATTGGCACAGGCACTGCTTTAAGACGCGCTTTAATCTGTTCATACACGCGCATGAAATTGGCACCCGACCGATCCATCTTGTTTACAAACGCCAAACGAGGAACTTTATATTTGTTTGCCTGTCTCCAAACCGTTTCGGTTTGCGGCTGCACACCACCGACCGCACAAAATACCGTACACGCTCCATCTAGAACACGCAGCGAACGCTCAACCTCAATGGTAAAATCTACGTGACCCGGTGTATCTATGATATTGATTCGATGCTCTGGATAGTTTTCAGCCATCCCTTTCCAGAAACATGTTGTGGCAGCTGAGGTAATTGTTATCCCTCTTTCCTGCTCCTGCTCCATCCAATCCATGGTAGCCGCGCCATCATGAACTTCACCTAATTTATGCGACACGCCAGTATAAAAGAGCACACGCTCAGTAGTCGTTGTCTTGCCAGCGTCGATATGCGCCATAATACCGATATTTCTATAGCGCTCAATGGGTGTTTTTCTTGCCACAGTCAAATGCCTTACAATTGATTCGATTTACGAATGATTTTAATACATAAAATTCTGTCAATTAAAACCTGAAATGAGAAAATGCTTTATTTGATTCAGCCATTCTATGCACTTCTTCTCGTTTCTTTACTGCCCCTCCGCGTCCTTCAGCTGCTTCTGTTAACTCACCGGCCAGTCTTGCATCCATTGATTTTTCACTTCTTTTTCTGGCCGCATCTCTAAGCCATCGCATGGCCAAAGCGTTGCGGCGCACTGATCGCACCTCAACCGGCACTTGATAATTTGCGCCGCCCACTCGACGACTTTTAACTTCCACTATTGGACGGACATTAGTCAACGCTTGTGTAAAAACTTCCAATGGATCATTGCCAGTTCTCTTTTCTATATGCTCTAACGCTCCGTAAATAATCCTCTCTGCTACTGATTTTTTACCACGAGTCATTAGAACATTAACAAATTTTGCTAATTCTACATTGTGATATTTTGGATCTGGCAATATCTCACGCTTTGGAACTTCTCTACGTCTTGGCATTATGCAACCCCATTACCTTTCGCAACATATTTTTATCTATCAACAAAAACAGCACCGATTCTATCTTCTACGCAGCTTTTGGCTTTTTCGAACCGTATTTTGATCGACCTTGCTTACGATCTTTCACACCTGCTGTATCCAGACTACCTCTAACTGTATGATATCGCACACCTGGCAAATCTTTTACGCGACCACCACGGATCAACACAACCGAGTGTTCTTGAAGATTGTGCCCTTCTCCACCAATGTAGCTTGACACTTCAAATCCGTTAGTTAATCGAACCCTTGCAACTTTACGCAATGCTGAATTCGGTTTTTTTGGCGTTGTCGTGTATACCCTTGTGCAGACCCCTCTTTTTTGTGGGCTATTCTCTAATGCTGGAACGCTGCTTTTAACTCGCTTAGCGGTGCGTGGTTTTCGAACTAACTGACTAATTGTCGGCATTTCTATGTCCTAAAAAACTGGGACGGTTTTTAGCCGCCCACGTACTATTTGCTGATTTTATTTATTTACTAAGGCGCTAGCAATTAACAATTTAGCACCTTCATATTTCATCCAAGATGCGGCAAAAAAGAGAGCGGATTCTATTGGGTTTATTGCTTCATGTCAAGACAAACATGGATAGTCATGCCCCATTTTACTAATACGATTTTAATTTCTAAAACATGCCAATGATTTTTAATAGACCTCATTCTGCATCATCTATCTAATTAATCTCTAAAGTTCTGGAATTGCAGCGGAAAATTGTCAATTGTTTTTTTTATTAATTGTATCGTTTCCTGCAGCACATCCTTTTTTGCTCCTGATATGCGGACTACATCCCCTTGAATACTCGCTTGTACTTTAAGCTTACTATCCTTAATATACTTAACAATTTTCTTAGCTAGCTCTGTTTCAAGTCCTGTTTTAACTGTCACTACTTGCTTTACTTTATTGCAACTTATTTTATCAACCTGCCCCTTGTCCAGACATCGCACATCCACATTACGCTTCGTCAATTTAACCATCAGAATATCGGATACTTGTTCCAGCTTAAATTCATCATCTGCAAACATTGTTAGCTGATAATCAGCTTGCTCAACCCTCGCATCGGACCCCTTAAAATCAAATCGAGTGTTCACCTCTTTATTTACTTGGTCCACTGCATTCCTGATTTCTTGCTTATCAACTTCTGAGACAATATCAAATGTTGGCATTTTATCTCTCTTAACTAAGGCAATTGATTCGGATCTTGCACCGCGCTACCTGGAAGATCTTAATTTTTATTCCTTTCAACTCCAGCTGCAATACGCAACCTTAAAGCATTTAGTTTTATGAATCCTGCTGCATCGCTTTGATTATAAGCACCCGCATCATCTTCAAAGGTCGAAATATTTGGATCAAATAATGAATCAGTACGGGAATCTCTTCCTACTACAATGACATTCCCTTTATACAATTTCAATCTCACCCATCCATTCACTTTTCCCTGACTGTCATTAATCATAGTCTGTAACATTTTACGTTCCGGACTCCACCAATAGCCATTATAAATCAGGGCTGCATAGCGTGGCATCAAATCATCCTTTAGATGCGCTACTTCTCGATCCAAAGTTATCGACTCAATAGCACGATGCGCACGCAATAAAATTGTTCCTCCGGGCGTTTCATAGCACCCGCGAGACTTCATACCAACATAGCGATTCTCAACCAAATCCAGTCTACCTATTCCGTGCTTTCCACCCAATTGGTTGAGCTTCTCTAGTACACTCGCTGGTGATAATTTATTGCCATTCAGTGCGACAACATCACCACGCTTAAACTCCACATCCAAATATTCAGGTTCATCCGGCGCTTTCTCGGGCGAGACACTCCAGCGCCACATTGATTCCTCCGGCTCTGCCGCTGGGTCTTCAAGAATCCTGCCTTCGTAGGAAATATGCAAAAGATTTGCATCCATACTGTAAGGTGACCCAGCTTTCTTTTTCATTTCAACCGGAATGCCATGTTGTTCGGCGTAGAGAAGCAGCTTCTCTCTTGAAGTTAAATCCCACTCACGCCAAGGTGCGATCACATGAATATCTGGCTGCAGCGCATAATAACCCAGTTCAAACCGTACCTGATCGTTCCCTTTACCCGTTGCGCCATGCGAAACTGCATCTGCCCCTGTTTCATTGGCAATTTCAATTTGCCTTTTTGCAATCAATGGGCGCGCTATGCTAGTACCCAACAAATATTCCCCTTCATAAATCGTATTAGCTCGAAACATAGGAAATACAAAATCACGTACAAACTCTTCACGCAAATCATCTATATAAATTTCTTTGACACCGAGTTGTTTTGCCTTTGCTCGCGCTGGCTCAACCTCCTCTCCTTGTCCGATATCAGCAGTAAATGTCACAACTTCACATTGATAGGTATCCTGTAACCATTTCAAGATTACTGAAGTATCCAAACCTCCCGAGAAGGCCAGAACCACTTTATTAATTTTTTTCATTATGCTTTTTTATCTCGTACAGCTGCGATTTAACACTTCAATCATTGATTTTAAAATACAAACTTAACTTCCAGCATCTAATTTACCCAACAGCAAATATTCCATCAGTGCTTTTTGCGTATGCAGCCTGTTTTCTGCTTCGTCCCATACAACTGATTGCGGCCCATCCAAGACTGCGGTGCTGACTTCTTCACCGCGATGCGCCGGCAAACAATGCATAAATAATGCATTGTTTTTAGCCAAAGACATCATCTCCTCATCAACACAGAATTCAGCAAAATCATTTTTTCTTTGCTCAGCTTCTGATTCAAATCCCATACTGGTCCACACATCTGTAGTAACAAGATCCGCACCAATCACCGCTTTGTGGGGATTGGCAAACTTTTCATAATGTGTTGTACCGCTTAATCCTATTCGCTCAGGATTAATATCATAGCCAGGAGGCGTTGATACCTGTACTTTAAAATTAAAAATCTCAGCTGCCTGCAACCAGGTATTACACATGTTATTGGAATCACCAATCCACGCAATGGTTTTGCCTTCTATACTGCCTCTGTATTCAATATACGTAAAAATATCACTCATAATCTGACAAGGGTGATATTCATCGGTTAAGCCATTGATTATCGGCACTCTTGAATTCTCCGCAAAGCGCTTAATAATGTCATGCTCATAGGTACGAATCATTATCAGATCGACCATACGCGAAATCACCCGTGCAGCATCTTCTACTGGCTCCCCTCGTCCCAGTTGCGTATCCCGCGTTGACAAATAGATTGCCGCACCGCCTAATTGATGCATACCTGCTTCAAATGACAAGCGCGTACGTGTCGAATTTTTGTCAAATATCATCGCCAGCGTACGGTCACTCAAAGGCCAGTATTGCCGGTATTGCTTGAACTCCTGCTTTATCCAGCGAGTACGCTCAAATAAATACTCGTATTCTTCACGGCAAAAATCATTGAATTGCAGAAAATGCTTAAATTGCATAACGAGATAAATAACTAATCAGAGATATATTACTTAGATAATCTGTTTTAGTTATTCAAAAACTCCTTTATTAACAGGCAAGTCGTATCAACAACTCGTTCAGCTTCACCTTGTTGCATCACAAATGCAGGCAACAAACGTATCACTTTATCGGATGTCACATTGATTAATAACTTATTTTCCAACGCTTTCTTTACCAATTCGCCACAAGGTACTGAAAGCTCGATGCCAACAATCAAACCCTGGCCTCTGACTTGCACAACTCCCGTGATATCTGCCAATTGCCTTTTCAGTCTATCACGCATGAAGTCGCCCAACTTTGTCACATGATCAAGAAGATTCTCATCGGCAATCACACTCAGTGTTTCAATCGCAGCAGCGCAAGCCAGTGGATTACCGCCAAAGGTGGACGCATGATTACCCGGTTTGAAGACTTCTGCAGCCATGCCTTTTGCTAAGCAAGCACCAATCGCTACGCCACCCCCCAGGCCTTTAGCCAGGGTTATAACATCCGGCATAATGTTACTATGTTGAAACGCAAACCATTTTCCACTCCGTGCGATCCCTGACTGTACTTCATCCAGCATCAGAAGCCAGCCATATTGGTTACACAAACTCCGTAACTCCTGTAGATAATGCGCTTCAGGAATATTAACACCACCTTCACCCTGAAAAGGTTCTACCAATACCGCAACGACATCTTTATTATTCACAGCAACCTGTGTAATCGCTTCCATACTGTTATAAGGAACGCGCACAAAACCAGACAGCAAAGGTTCAAACCCAGCTTGTACCTTGCGATTCCCGCTTGCCGTCAAAGTTGCCATCGTACGGCCATGAAATGAACGCTCCATGACAATAATAGTGGGGATTGAAATCCCTTTATTATGTCCATGCAGTCGGGCCAGTTTTATCGCTGCTTCGTTAGCTTCTGCACCGGAATTACAGAAAAATGCATTATCCATTCCTGATAACTCAATCAAGCGATCCGCCAAGCGTTCCTGCTTTTCGATATGATAAAGATTAGAAGTATGAATCAGTGTTTTGGCCTGTTCACATATCGCTTGAGTTAATCTTGGATGACAATGCCCCAATCCACACACAGCAACACCAGCCAGTGCATCCAGATACCGCTCACCCTGATCATCCCACAGCCATACGCCTTCGCCTTTAACAAAGGTAACGGGTAGCCGTGAGTAGGTATTCATTAAATTAGGCACGACATTACACTCGCATTTCAGATGGAAAATTCAATTAAGTGCCCTACCCTATCTGCTAGGAAAAGTTAGAAAAGCTATTATGTTTACCTATTTATTCTGCTTTTTCAAGCTTTTTTTCTTTAAAGATCTACTTATTATCGCAACTTTTATACGTCAAAGTTACCTGAGAAACGATGACAGCATGTTAGAATGAGTTGATTTATAAATTTCTTATACTTAATATTAATATTAAGAAGATACACCTCTGCATCATAACCCGTTGTTTCTCAGAAAAATCATAAGATATGAATCAATTTGCTAAGGAAACTTTGCCCATCAGCCTTGAAGAGGAGATGCGGCGTTCCTATCTTGATTACGCCATGAGCGTCATTGTCGGCCGCGCCCTGCCGGACGTGCGTGATGGTTTAAAACCGGTACATCGGCGCGTATTGTTTGCCATGCATGAGCTTTCTAACGACTGGAACAGGCCTTACAAAAAATCTGCACGTATTGTGGGCGATGTGATCGGTAAGTACCATCCCCACGGCGATACCGCAGTATATGACACGATTGTTCGCATGGCGCAAGACTTTTCCTTGCGTTACATGTTAATTGACGGACAAGGTAACTTTGGTTCGGTGGATGGCGATAATGCCGCAGCGATGCGCTACACTGAAATCCGCATGTCGCGGATTGCCCATGAATTGCTTATTGATCTTGACAAAGAAACAGTGGATTTTGGTCCCAATTATGACGATTCTGAGAAAGAACCGCTTATACTGCCCGCCAAAATTCCCAATCTACTGATCAACGGCTCTTCAGGCATTGCCGTAGGTATGGCGACCAACATTCCGCCACATAATCTAAATGAAGTTATAGAAGCCTGCCTCGCCTTACTGAAAAATTCCGATATAAGTATTGATGAGCTCATTGAGTATATCCCAGCTCCGGATTTTCCAACAGCCGGTATTATTTATGGTATTTCCGGAGTGAGGGATGGTTACCGCACAGGCCGCGGTCGTGTTGTTATGCGTGCCCGCACTCATTTTGAAGACATGGAAAAAGGCAGTCGCCAATGCATCGTCGTCGATGAACTTCCCTATCAGGTTAATAAAGCTAATTTACTAATCCGTATTGGTGAGTTGGTTCGCGACAAGAAAATTGAAGGCATTTCTGATTTACGCGATGAATCGGATAAATCAGGCATGCGTGTCGTGATTGAACTGAAGCGTGGCGAGGTACCTGAAGTCATTCTGAATAACTTGTATAAAGAAACACAGATGCAAGATACCTTCGGTATGAACATGGTGGCACTCTTGGATGGCCAGCCGCGCCTGCTGAATTTAAAGCAGATACTGGATGCTTTCCTGCGCCATCGCCGTGAAGTTGTCACGCGGCGCACTGTTTTCGAACTGAAGAAAGCGCGTGAACGCGGGCATTTATTGGAAGGTCTGGCAGTTGCTTTATCCAATGTCGATGAAATCATCGCGCTGATAAAAGCTGCGCCAACACCATCTGTTGCCAAAGATGCGATTATGACAAAAGTTTGGCGCTCTCAATTGGTTGAGGAAATGCTATCGCGCGCTATGGCAGATGCCAACGCATTACGCCCGGATGGGTTAGGTGAAGAATTTGGTTTAAAGGCTCAAGGTTACCGTTTATCGGATGCACAAGCGCAAGCGATTCTGGAATTACGCTTGCAACGCCTAACCGGCTTGGAACAAGAAAAAATCGTCGAAGAATACAAGGAAGTCATAGAAAAAATCATTGATTATCTTAGTACTCTGGCTAACCCAGAGCGTATTACCAGCATCATCACTGAAGAACTGGATGCAATCAAACAGCAATTTGGTGACAAACGCCGCAGTGAAATTATTGTCGATACTCACGATTTGAGCATGGAAGATTTAATTACACCAGCGGATGTCGTCGTCACACTGTCGCACAGCGGTTATATTAAATCTCAATTACTCGATGAATATCGCGCACAAAAACGTGGCGGACGCGGCAAGCTGGCAACGAGCACCAAAGAAGATGACTTCATAGACAAGCTGTTCATCGCTAACACCCATGACTATATTCTGTGCTTTTCAAGTTTGGGTCGTGTGTACTGGATCAAGGTCTATGAAGTGCCGCAAGGTGGCCGATTATCCCGTGGCAAACCAATCATTAATTTGGTACAACTGGAAGAAGGCGAGAAAATTAACGCAATTCTGCCCGTTAAAGCTTTCGATGAAACCCGCTATATATTTATGGCTACTTCTTTTGGAACCGTCAAGAAAACACCCCTGTCAGAATTTTCCCGTCCGCGGAATAATGGCATTATCGCCATCGGACTGGATGAAGGCGATTATTTGATTGGCGTTGAACTGACCGAAGGAAAACACGATGTCATGCTGTTCTCAGACAACGGAAAAGCCATGCGCTTCAGTGAAAATGATGTACGTCCAGTGGGACGAACCGCCCGTGGCGTGCGTGGTATGAAACTCGGTACCGGACAAAAAGTAATTTCCTTGCTGGTTGCTGAAAATGAAGAACTCACTGTATTAACGGCGACTGAAAATGGTTATGGCAAGCGTACGCCAATCAGCGAATACACACGCCATAACCGCGGCACGCAAGGCATGATTGCTATCAAAACCAGTGAACGTAACGGCAAAGTTGTCACAGCAAAACTAGTCAAACCAGATGATGAAATCATGCTAATCACTTCCGGTGGCGTACTCATCCGTACCCGTGTCAATGAAGTGCGGGAAATGAGCCGTGCCACACAAGGGGTTACCTTGATTAACCTGGATGCGGGCGAGAAACTCGCTGGCCTGGAAAGAGTGGTAGAGAGCGAAGACAGCGATAGTAACTGTGATAGTGATGATTAAAGTCAGACGAACTGCCTACCCCCTCGTCACGAAAGAATAATTATCCGAAAAAATTAATGGATCAAATCTACAATTTCAGTGCAGGACCCGCGGTTCTACCCAGGGAAGTCCTGCAGCAAGCACGTGATGAAATGCTGGATTGGCATGGTAGTGGCATGTCCGTCATGGAAATGAGCCATCGCGGCAAGGAATTTATGGCCATTGCTAAGCAAACTGAAAGCGATTTACGCGAACTGGTTGGAATACCGCAAAACTACAAAGTCTTATTTCTGCAAGGTGGTGCTTCCAGCCAGTTTTCCATGCTCCCGATGAATCTGCTCCGCGGCAAAAAGAAAGCGGACTATATCAATACCGGCCAATGGTCGACAAAAGCAATTGAGGAAGCCAACCGATATTGCACTGTTAATGTCGCCGCTTCCTCTGCAGAGGCCAATTTTACCTATGTCCCCACACAAGACAAATGGCAACTAAATTCGGATGCAGCCTATGTTCATTACACCAGCAATGAAACTATCGGCGGCGTCGAGTTTAACTGGATCCCAGAAATTCCTGTGGAAAACAATATTCCATTGGTAGCCGATATGTCATCCAATATCTTGTCACGACCTCTGGATGTCAAACGTTTTGGATTGATCTACGCAGGCGCGCAGAAAAACCTGGGGCCGGCCGGATTAACACTCGTCATTGTACGCGAAGATTTACTGGGCATGCCGATAGCAGGCACGCCGACGCTTTACGATTACCAGATTCATGCTAAAAATGATTCGATGTACAACACGCCGCCGACTTATGCCATGTACATTACCGGACTGGTATTCGCGTGGCTGAAAACACAAGGCGGACTAGCGGCGATGGAAACAATTAATATCACCAAAGCCAATCTGTTATATGACTTGCTGGATAACACCGACTTTTATCATTGCCCAGTGACTAAACCCGATCGCTCACGCATGAACGTGCCCTTCACGTTAAAAAACTCTGGACTGGATGACACGTTCCTCAAACAGGCCGAAAACAATGGTTTAATCCAACTGAAGGGGCATCGCTCAGTGGGCGGCATGCGCGCCTCAATATATAATGCCATGTCGATGGAGGGTGTGGCAAAATTGGCAGCGTTTATGAAGGAGTTTGCTAGCCAGCATGCCTGAAAATCAAGATAGAATCTTTAAGATTCTTACCATTAATCAGATTTCTCCCCTCGGCCTCGATCGCTTTCCTGAAGATTACTATCAGGTAGGTGACGATGTTGCTGAACCGGACGCGATTCTGGTACGTTCGCAAAATATGCTGAACTGGAAAATTCCCAGCAGTGTTAAGGCCATCGGACGGGCGGGTGCCGGTACCAATAACATTCCTGTGCCAGATATGAATGCCCGTGGTATTCCAGTATTCAACACACCAGGAGCCAATGCCAATGCGGTTAAGGAACTGGTTCTCGCCGGCATGTTTTTAGCCGCACGTAACTTGGTTCCGGCATTGCAATTTGTAGCCAATTTGCAAGGTGATGATGCGGTGCTAAGCAGGCAAGCGGAGAGTGAGAAGAAACGCTTTTCCGGCATCGAATTACCGGGCCGTACATTGGGTATCATTGGTTTGGGTGAAATTGGCCGGCTAGTAGCTAATGCAGCGATTAAACTGGGAATGAAGGTCATCGGATATGACCCAAAGATTACCGTCGACTCAGCCTGGAGTTTATCCGCAGAAGTAAGAAAGGCGCACAGCATGGGAGATTTGCTCCGCCATAGCGAATTTATCACCGTGCATATTCCGTTGCTGGACTCTACGCGTCACCTGATTGATGAGAAACATGTAAAAATGATGAATCCGAACGTCATTCTATTGAATTTCTCGCGCGGCGCCATCGTCGATGAGGATGCTATTTTAGCGGGCATTTCCGCTAACAAAATAAAATACTACGTCTGTGATTTTCCCAGTCAAAAATTGCAGCACCAAAAAGCAGTGATCACCTTGCCGCATCTCGGTGCTTCGACACTGGAAGCGGAAGAGAATTGTGCCATCATGGTGGTCAATCAGCTCATGGATCATCTGCAAAACGGCAGTGTCACGAACACGGTTAATTTTCCTGATATCTACATGGAGCGGGAATCCCCTTACCGGGTCGCGGTAGCAAATGCCAATGTACCCAACATTCTGGGGCAGATTTCTACCAGTATGGCCAAGGCCGGATTGAATATTCATAACATGATCAACAAATCACGTGGCGAGATGGCTTATACACTAGTCGATGTAGACAGTCCGGTACCACAGCATGTCGTAGATGAAATTGCTGGGATCACCGGTGTATTAATGGCACGCTACCTGCCACTTCCCAGATAAAATCTGAATTTTGATGAATTATCATTAAGCCAATATCTCACCACCCATGTCTGAACAACTCAAACAACTACGCGATCAGATTGATGCCATTGACGACGAATTACTCCAGCTGGTAAGCAAACGTGCTGGCCTTGCACAACAGATCGGTAAGATAAAAAAAATCGGTATCGTCTATCGTCCTGAGCGGGAAGCGCAAATATTAGCGCGCATTCAGAAACAAAATCCCGGCCCCATCAGCAGTACACATATCAAACAGTTATTTACTGAAATCATGTCACTGTGCCGCGCCCTGGAAAAACCCATGAGCGTGGCTTACCTGGGTCCCAATGGTACTTTTTCTGAAGATGCCGCATTAAAGCGATTTGGTAGCGCCATCACAACAGTAGCCTGTGATTCGATCGACGAAGTATTTCGCAAAGTGGAATCGGATAGTGCAAATTATGGCGTGGTGCCCGTTGAGAATTCAACTGAAGGCGCGATTGGCAGAACCATGGATTTGCTGTTACATACGCCGCTAGCCATCTGCGGTGAAATTCAACTGCCCGTACATCAGTTTCTGATGGCACAGCAAACCGAATTGTCACAAATCAACAAAATTTACTCGCACCCACAATCATTGGCGCAGTGCCATCACTGGTTAAAAACCAACTTACCGCACGTTTCTCATTCTGCATTTATCAATACCGTCAGCAATGCCGACGCAGCCCGGCAGGCAGCATCTGACAAGCAAGCAGCAGCAGTGGCAAGCAAAAGAGCAGCAGAGCTATTTGGACTCAGTATCTGCGCGGAAAACATTGAGGACGATCCGAGAAATACCACGCGTTTTCTGATCATCGGCAGACAAATCGTGGATGTCTCAGGAAAGGATAAGACCTCATTGATCCTGTCGACCAATAACCGTTCCGGGGCTATCTATAAATTGCTGGAGCCACTGGCGCAGCATGGCGTGAGCATGAGCCGCCTGGAATCCCGTCCATCACGCACCGGCCTCTGGCAGTATGTGTTTTTTATTGATATTGAGGGACACCAACAAGATGAAAATGTAGTAGCCGCATTGACAGAGTTACGTGAAAAAGCAGCTTTCCTAAAAATCCTGGGATCTTATCCGGCCACATAGTTATTCGTTGTCTCTGAGTAGTCATCCGATCAACCTTATTAAACGCTGTATATTCTTTTCTCAATCGCTAACAAACTTAACTTTATGAATCTTTGTGACTTTGCTCCAGAATATATCCGCTCCATTCAGCCTTATCAACCCGGAAAACCTATCTCTGAGCTGGCACGGGAAATGGAGCTGGATGAGTCGTGTGTCATCAAACTGGCATCCAATGAAAATCCACTGGGAACCAGTCCGCTCGCACTGGATGCCATGATTAATGCATTGCATGATGTCGCACTCTATCCGGACGGTAGCGGTTATGAATTAAAAGCCGCATTGTCCAAACGTTATGCCGTTGCTCCAGAGCAAATCATATTAGGCAATGGTTCCAATGATATTCTGGATCTCGCCGCGCGCGTATTTCTTAAACCCGGCGCAGCTGCGGTGTATTCACAGCATGCTTTCGCGGTTTATCCATTGGTAGTACAAATGATCGGCGCCAATGGCATATCGGTACCCGCCCTGGATTATGGCCATGACCTGCCCGCCATGCTGGATGCCATCACACCGGAAACACGTATCGTATTTATTGCCAGCCCCAACAATCCCACCGGCACATTATCCAACGCCGACGATTTACTACGATTTATGGAGCGCGTATCCCGCGATGTACTGGTCGTTATGGATGAAGCGTATAACGAATATTTGCCCGAAGCCAACAAGCCGGACAGCATCAAATGGTTGAAACAATTTTCCAATTTGCTGATCACACGCACCTTTTCCAAGATTTATAGCCTCGCCGGTGTGCGCGTCGGATATGGACTGACACATCCCGACGTGGCTAACCTAATGAATCGCGTACGTCAGCCGTTTAATGTCAGTAGCATTGGTCTGGTTGGTGCACTGGCCGCGCTGCATGATGCTGAATTTGTACAAAAATCGTATGCTCTTAATCGCGCAGGCATGTTACAACTCACCGAAGGATTCCGGAAATTAAGCATTGAAACTATTCCTTCATATGGAAATTTCATTAGTTTTCGCATTAAAGGCGATGCGACCAATACGCCGAAAGTCTATCAGAGCCTTTTGCAACAAGGCATCATTGTACGCCCTCTGGGAATTTACGAAATGCCACACCACCTTCGGGTTACAGTTGGATTAGAATCCGAAAATAAACGATTCCTGGAATCACTTGAGTATGCAATGGGAGAATTAGCGTGATTATCGTCATGAATAAAGAGGTTACCGAGGAACAAATCGGTGCAGTTGTGCAAAAAATCCAAGACTTGGGTCACGAAGTCAATATTTCACGCGGCACCAACCGCATAGTCATCGGTGCCATCGGCGATGAAAGCAAACTTGATCCGGAGTCATTTGATTCCATGCCAGGCGTTGAATACTCCATGCACATCGTCAAACAATACAAAATTGTTTCGCGCGAATCGCACAAACAAGACTCGATCATCGATGTACGCGGCATTCCGGTCGGCGGCAAGCAAGTACAAGTCATCGGTGGCCCCTGCTCAGTCGAAACACAAGAACAAATGGATCTGGCCGCACAGCAAGTCGCGGCGGCCGGTTGCCGCCTGATGCGCGGCGGCGCTTTCAAACCCCGCACCAGTCCTTACACTTTCCAAGGTAAAGGCGTCGATGGTCTGGCCATATTCCGTCAGGCAGCCGACAAATACAACCTGCCAATTGTCACCGAACTGATGGATGTACGCATGCTCGATACCTTTCTCGAACATGATGTCGATGTCATACAGATCGGTACGCGCAACATGCAGAATTTTGACCTGCTAAAAGAAGTCGGTCGCATCAACAAACCGGTCATTTTGAAGCGCGGCTTATCCGCCACCATTTCCGAATGGCTCATGGCGGCTGAATATATCGCAGCAGGCGGTAACCATAATATTATTTTCTGCGAACGCGGCATTCGTACGTTTGAAACCGCCTACCGCAATGTCATGGATGTCACTTGCGTGCCGGTTCTCAAACGCGAAACCCATCTGCCGGTTATCATTGATCCTTCGCATGCCGGCGGCAAAGCTTGGATGGTACCGGCATTAGCACGCGCAGCCATTGCGGCAGGAGCGGATGGCTTACTAATAGAAATGCATCCAAATCCGTGCGAAGCTTGGTGCGATGCTGATCAGGCGCTGAATCCGCAGGAACTGAAGGATCTGATGGGAACATTAAAAGGTATCGCCGAAGTCATCGGACGCACTCTGTAACACGAAACACTGGTTAAATTCATGACAAGTACCATGATCCTCAACAAACTGGTCATCATCGGTGTCGGCTTGATCGGCGGATCATTTGCTCTGGCGCTACGTAAAGCAGGTTTGGTCAAGCATATCGTTGGGGTCGGACGCAGCAAGCAAAATATGCAATGTGCTGTAGAGTGTGGTGTCATTGATGAAATAGCCGCCGATATGACTTCTGCTTTGTATCAAACGGACCTAGTGTTCCTCGCCATGCCGGTAGGCCAGACCGCCCACATCATGGAGAGAATCGCCCCGCACCTGCAAGCCAACACGATCATCACCGACGCCGGCAGCACCAAGCAGGATGTCATCGCCGCAGCACGCCACCATCTTCCGATGCAAAACCGGCACCACTTCGTGCCCGGCCACCCTATCGCCGGTACGGAACAAAGTGGTGCACAAGCTGCTCAGGCCGATTTGTACCGCAATAAACACGTCATCCTAACCCCACTGCCGGAAACCAGCATGGATGCTGTCGAGCGAGTCAGCGAATTATGGCAAGCCTGCGGCGCGCAAGTCTCACTGATGCCAGCCAATGAGCACGACCAAGTGCTCGCAGCCACCAGCCATTTGCCGCATATCCTGGCATTCACCATGATGAATCACCTTCATCATAGCACCAGCAATCCAGAAGACCTGCTCCGCTTCGCAGGCAGCGGCTTCCGCGACTTCACCCGCATCGCTAGCAGCTCCCCGGAAATGTGGCGTGATATTTGTTTGGCGAACCGTGAGGCACTGCTTGAGCAGATCGATGCGTATCAGAATGAATTGAAAGCCTTACAGGAAATGCTGAAAAATAATGACGGTGGGGTACTGGAAAAATCTTTTTCTCAAGCGCGGAGTGTCAGGGAAAACTGGTTGAAGAATAAAAATTAGGAGAAGCTAATGATTCCAAATAATTTCAAAGAATGGGCATGCTCCTTATCTGGGTGCGACGGAGGAAACATTGATGCTGACACCTGGCTATGTGGCATAGAATGGGGTGGAGGAAGCAAAGGCGATTATTACACGGAGACGCTGCCGAAAGAAATTGAAAATGGTGCATGTACACCAAAGCAAAATATTTATGATTGGAAAGATAGCATTACTTATCCGTTTGGTCGGAGTTTCGCGAAACTTTATTCTGCAATAGATGGGGAGAATGTCGAAAATTACTCTAAGTTTGTGTCAAAGAAGTGGGATGGTTCTGAGATATTTAAGCTCAATTTATATCCGATAGCATTCGATTCTACAGATTCAGCGCTCTGGCATACGCATAGGTTAAAAAAATTACTGGATTTGATGAGAAACATTTATTTCAAACTTGGTGCTTTATCAATAGATCCCCTTATTTCTCCAAGCTTAGAAAAGAAAAACAGCCTAAATTAATCGTTTGTACTGGAGTAAGTTATTTAAGGGATTTTTTCCTTTTTTTTGGCAGTAATAGCGAAAATAGCGCTACGATACAGTACGAAGATGTATCTCCTTCTCCTGGGAGTAAAATTGAGAATAAAAGGCGTTTTTATTGGGTTCGCCTAGATCAGCATACTACACTCTTCGTTATCCCCTTCTTTTCTGGATCTTATGGTTTAAATAGCGATTATCTTCTACAGAAGACTGGAGACAGAATAAGAGAAATTCGCGCTTGACATATGCATAATCCTGAGGTTACCCAGGATTATGTAACAACGCTTTAACTTCCAGGCATAAAGTGTCGTATACCTCAATTCTCTGACATAACAATCTCTGCAAAGAAAGAAATCTTTTCAGCGGAAAATTCGAGGATGATGATGCAAACACAAAACAAACTCCGCATTCTCATCGTGGATGATTCCATTTCCATTCGCAGTGTTTTGCGTGCGTTACTCAACAACGATGACTATGAGGTTGTCGGGGAACTTGGCAGCGGGGTAAAACTTCTCGCCGCCAGCGCCAAGCTCAATCCGTACTTTTCAGGCTAAACTGAAATTCCTGCAGGAACCGCAGAAAAATAAAGAAGCAGATACTTTGCCATGAGATTCAGGCTAAAAGAATTTTTGCTATCAGTATATAATTTCTGCTTTCGAACTTTACTTCGTTGAACTCAGATGCAAAAACCTGAACCACCCGTTATACAACCCTTTACTTTTGTTTTCAGTTGGCGGCGTTTCTCGCTGCACTGCGCGATTATGAGCGTTTGTGTGTTGCTGGGTATGATGACCTGGTATTTTGGCAAACCGCATAGCGTGCGGTTTTATGAAACAAAATCGGAAACACAGCTTGCCACAGCAATAGCACCCGATATCAACATGGCACTTGATATCCGCAGCTCTGTTGCGGTAAAAGAAAGTCAGCCAGTGCAAGTCGAATTGTTCAAGGGTAGTGTTTATTTTGACATCAAGAAGAATGCAACCAATCAACTTGAAGTCAAGGTCGGCAATGCCATCATTAAAAATACTGGAACCCGCTTTAGTGTCCAGATGCAAAAGGATGGTAGTGGCCATATCGCCGTTGCGGATGGGCACATCAAAATCCAAGTCGCTTCCGGTATTTATCAGATCAATGCGCTTGAACAAGCTGAATTTGATGATGCCCGCATCAGAAAACACAGCCTCATTATTGAGCACGACATTGCGCCTTGGCGCTTTGATCAGTAATTTCCGGAGGATCAGTAAATCTGAGCTTGTGCCACCCCATCAAACATAGGTCCGCAGGCTGACCCTATGACTTCACCACCAGACACTCCAGCCCCTGCCGGGTCAAATTCTGGCAGGCTGTCCGTGCCTGGCTTTCCTGCAAGCCAACCAGCCGCGCCCGATACAGCTTACGGTTGTTGATTTCGACTTCGGTTACGACCACTTCGCCCGGTATCCAACGGGCAACCATCTGCGCATGGGCATGAGCTCGATCAGGCTCGTGATAAGAGCCTATCTGCACCGCCCAATCGTCATTCATCTGCATAGCAACTTTTTGTAGCTGTAGTTGTGACTGCGCACTGGCTATCGTTCGGATAGCTGGTTCAACTTTCTTTTCCAGAGCGAAAAATGGTTTAGGTTTAGGTTTAGGATCAGGAGCGGGTACCGAGACGCTGGTTCTTACGACTTTAACAGCCGGAGCGGTAAGGATATTCCCGGTATTGCTGGCAACATGAGTCGTATGCCCCTGGTTAAAGCTACGATCGAGCAACTGCGCCATATGTTGATCACGCGCGACCGCAGTTTGTCCGCCCATCACCACAGCAACCACGCGGCGATTACCGCGCTTGGCGGAGGTAGCTACATTGAATCCAGAAGCGCGAATAAATCCGGTTTTTAAGCCATCCACTCCCGAGGTATTACGCACCATACGGTTATGACTGTTATAAGTGGTGCCCTTGTAGCTGAATGATTGGGTTGAAAAATAATGATAGTGCTTTGGAAAATCTTTCATTAATCGTGTCGACAAAATTACCAAATCCCGAGCTGTAGTCTTTTGTTCTCCATTCGGTAAACCGGAAGCATTGCGAAAGGTAGTGGAATGCATACCGAGTCTGCGTGCCTTATCGGTCATCATACGGCCAAAATTAGCTTCACTATCGCCTAATGCTTCCGCCACCACTGCCGCCACATCGTTGGCAGAACGTACAATCAGTGCCGGAATCGCCTCCCGCACGCTGATACTATCTCCTGTGCGCAAACCGATATTCGTCTGCGGCATGGATGCCGCATGAATCGACACCTTCATACGGGTATCTAGGGTCATCTTATGTTGTTCAATCGCCTCAAACAGCATATAGAGCGTCATCATCTTGGTTAACGAAGCCGGATAACGGGTGGCATCAGCGTTGGATTCGTGCAGTACTTCGCCAGTATCCGCATCGATTACGATAGAGGAATAGCGGGAATTCGCCTGTGCCTGATTGACTAGAAACAAAAATAACAAAGCGACAAGAACAAGAAATTCTTTTCTTACTACACGCTTCAAAGTAAACATAAAACTATCCTTTCTGAATATTAGTCAAGATGAAGAAACGATGATCGGCATGGTTATCTTGTCTAAACCTGATACAACTTCCCTACCAGAGGGCAACACCAAGCACTTATTGCTACCTTATTTTTTTATTTATCACTTTTTCATCTCTTGATGATTATCTTTATATTCTTCTATTTTCATAATCTTACAGGCTAAACAGATCTAAACATATTGTTCTTATTATTCAAAAACTTTGATTTATTTTTTACACTATTTTTTGCTTCTAGAATATCTTCAATTATTTGCTGTTTTTCCTTACTGAATATTCTAGTACCTTAACTTATCCCAGTATCCAGCAATAAATAGCATATTTTCCTCTATCTAAAAAGTATTTTCTGTTATCACCAGTTTCTCCGCTTGTCACATAGTCATATTAGGCTCAACCGAGCATGATTGCATGAATATTTTCCACATCCATCACTGGCTCACATTTCACCCCAACCACATCGATAAGATTCTCTGGCATTAACAGGCATACATGGACTTTCCTATCAAAGCAAGGTTTTGGATATTGATTAAGGAATAAACTGCAGCTCTACATACGGCCTGTTTGCGGGCGTTGCCCTGGCCTTGATGAAAATTCGCTGGGGTGCCGGTCTCATTCGTTGATCGGCCTTATTGGCCATTCTGTTAAACAGACTTCGGCACCCGAATTTGACCCTTTTGTCATCCATTGCCTGTACAGTGATGCGGTACTCTGCTTTTTCTCCTTGCTAAACAGTTTATCGGCCTAATATGAAGCTACAGCCGTTTCTGTAGACTGTAACTTGTAACTTCCGTTGCGAGTGAGCAGCACCCAGATGATGCGCGCGTTTTTCGCCGCAAGTGCAACTGTCGCACGGTTTGTAGCCGCGTCGGCCAATCAGTTCGCGCAGCCAGCAACTGATGCGTCCTGTTTGTCCTTGAGGGTCGCTAGTACTGCACGGGCACCGTGGATAAGCAGCGTACGCAAGTATTTATCGTCCTGTTTGGTGATGCGTCCCAACCGGGTTTTGCCGCCGATACTGTATTGGCGCGGGGTAAGCCCGAGCCAGGCCGAAAATTGCCGTCCGCTGCGAAATTGTTTCGTATCGCCCGTACTGGCTACCAAAGCTGTGGCGGTAATTGCACCGATGCCAGGGATACTCATCAGGTTCTGTGCCGGATCGCTTTGCCGGGCTAGCGACTCAACTCCGCGGCCGTAGTCGAGTATTTGCTGGTTGAGCTGCAAAATGCGTTGCCAGACGTCATTAAGCAGGCGGCGAGCCAATGCGGGCAAATCATTGTCCGCGTCTTCAAGGATATCCGGGATATGACGTTGCGCGGGATAACGGCCTTTTGGCATGATGAGACCGAATTCGCTTAAAAGCCCGCGTATCTGGTTGATCTGCGCAGTACGCTCGGCAACGATGCCTTGCCGAATACGATGCAGACACAGGCTGGTTTGTTGTTCGGTTGACTTGACCGGCACGAAGCGCATAGCAGATCGACCCACCGCTTCACAGATGGCTTCGGCATCATTGCCATCGTTTTTACCACTCTTGCGATAAGGGATGACAAATCTCGGAGCAATGATACGGGTATCGTGCCCCTGAGCACGCAGTGCTCGTGCCCAGTGGTGGGAGCCGGTGCAGGCTTCCAAGCCAACCACGCATGGCGGCATATTGGCGAAACATTCCGGCAACTTGCCGCGCGAAGCAGCCTTCTTCAACCTGACCTTGCCTTGCGCATCCACTCCGTGCAAACTAAGGAAACACTGATTTATTCGATCACATCGACTTTGGTCATAAAGGTTTGATCAAATGCATCCTATTGATAGATATGGAATAGAGCGATGCAATCAAGCTT
>NZ_JAYUWI010000024.1:0-21790 GCF_043753625.1 Nitrosomonas sp. | reverse complement strand
ACCAAACGGTGACGCAACTGGGGTGAAACGATGTTGCTGCTACACCCGCAGTCTTGAATCACTGTGCGTTGTTTGGGCAAGGTAAATAAGAAGACTTTTGGTTGAATCGTCCTTGAAAGCAAGTCTGGTAAATGCCATGCGTATAGCACTGTGCTGCGAGACCACCGTCAGCGCTTGTTTGTTGCACCACGGGTGTCACAACTGTGATCGGGAAGGTTTCTTCCGTAACCAGGCTCAATAACTGAATCAGTTTCCACGCTGTCTAGCGAATCTGTATCCGTAATCCAGCATACTGCGTTTCTGCTGTCATAAGTTGTTCACGCCCCACCAGCCACTTCAGGTTGTGAAACAAGGGGGCAGGCGGCATGGCCAAACGCCTATTCAGAATGGGAAGTGCCAGTAAAGGGAATGGTGGGTTATCAATTTTACACCTTGTGGCCATTTCAGATAGCGATCATCAACACAGTGCCGGAAACCTGTTCCAATCGAGAATTCGACGCTTTAAAACTTGATTCAGGTCATTCAGAAGCATGTTAATGCACATGCTAAAGCCCGCTCAAAACATCTTTAACTCTGCACCCACGGCAGTCCGTCCGCCTTCCAGCCGGAAATTTTACCCCGCTGGCCGTTTTCATCTTTATCCCCCTCAAAGCCTTCTAAAATGTTGTAACAGTCAGTAAAACCGATCTGACTGGCCATTATAGCGGCTTGGTTCGAGCGTGAGCCGCTGCGGCAGATGAACAACACAGGCAGTTTTTTATCGACCTGCCCCACCACTTGATCGAGGAAACCAGGATTGGGTTGCATACCGGGATATGAACGCAACTCGATTTCCGTTGCACCGGGAATGCGCCCGACCCAGTCCAGTTCAGCACGGGAACGTACATCCACCAATTGTGCTTGGGCAGATTCTTGTAAGACGCGATAAGCTTCAATGGGAAGTAATGCACCCTTGTAGGGAAGCTCCATTTCTTCGGCGCGTTGTTGCGCCTTTTCCAGTATAGCTGCGGCTGTTTCCATAAAATAATCCTGGTGATGTTAATAAAAATGATCCGTTGATTACCTTTATAATAGACGTAATGCCAACCTCGCACTCATTTTTTGTATTTCCCAATATTATAGCTGCTTCATGGAAAAAATTCGTTTATCTAAACTGATGTCCGAACAAGGCATATGCTCGCGCCGGGAAGCAGACCGTTATATCGAGCTGGGCTGGGTGTTTGTCGATGGCGTACAGATTTCCGAGCTGGGAACAAAAATTTTTCCTACGCAGAAAATCAAACTGAACAGAGCGGCACAATCGCAGCAGACCAGTTTGGTTACGCTAATACTCAACAAGCCCATCGGTTATGTTTCGGGACAGCCGGAACCAGGCTACCGGCCCGCCGTTGTGTTGATCAAACCGGAAAACCAGTTTATCAATCCGCAATCCGCCAAGCGCTTTCAACCTGCGCATTTGAAAAATCTTGCGCCAGCCGGACGATTGGATATTGATTCTCAGGGCCTGCTGATCCTGACGCAGGATGGCCGTATTGCGAAACAATTGATCGGTGCGGACTCTGACATTGAAAAAGAATATCTGGTACGGGTCGAAGGCGCTTTGCCGAAAGATAAGCTGGCGTTGCTGAATCATGGGCTAAGTCTGGACGGCAAAGCGTTAAAACCGGCGCAAGTGAGCTGGCAAAATCAAAATCAACTGCGCTTTATCCTACAGGAAGGCAAGAAACGCCAGATCCGCCGCATGTGCGAGCTGGTGAATCTGAAAGTAACCGGCTTGAAACGGGTGCGTATCGGCAACATTGGATTGCGGGATTTACCGGAAGGAAAGTGGCGTTATTTGCAAGATGGTGAGAATTTTTAGTATGGTATTTTAGCCCTCACCATAATTTCTAAAAATCTCATCAATACATTTCTTGCGAGGAGAGGCGATGGACGAATCAAAAATGATTTCCTCGGTAAAACAGCAATATGAGGCATTGCCATATCCTCCCAGAAACCCGGAAGATGAAAAAATCCGTTTGTTGCGCACAGTGGGCGATTCACTGAGTGAGTTGAATCATTGCTGTTTCAAGGGACAAAGAAATTTTAATCAGAATTTCCGTTGCCTGGTCGCAGGCGGGGGAACAGGAGACAGTGTCATTAATCTGGCTGAACAATTGCGCGAGACTTCGGCGGAAATCGTTTATCTGGATATGTCGGCGGCATCGCGCCGTATTGCCGAACAGCGTGCCGCAGCTCGCGGATTGAACAATATCACCTGGTTGACCGAATCCTTATTATCCATCCCGGAACTGGACATCGGACAGTTTGATTACATTAACTGCTCAGGAGTATTACATCACTTAAGCGATCCTCAGGAAGGCGCGCACGCGATCACAAGTGCTTTGAAGGACGATGGTGCCATTTATCTGATGTTGTATGCCGAGTATGGCAGGCACTCCATTTATTTATTCCAGACTTTATTGCGCGAGATGATTCCGCAATCTATGAGCATTCCGGAAAAAGTGATCCTGGCGCGCCGCATTATCGGCGCTTTGCCTATTCATCATGCCTTTATCAAAGATTTGGATAAATGGGCCAATGAGATTACTGCCGCTGGCTACGGAGACTCAGGCTTGTATGATTTACTGCTGCATAGCGTTGACCGGTGTTATAACGTCAATGAAGTCTATGCACTTGCCGCGGCGGCAGAATTAAAGCTGGTGACCTTTCTTGGGCCGAATAAACGGTTTTACGATCCGACTCAACTGGTCGCCGATCAAAGTATTCGGCTGTTGTGGCGTGAAAAAAGTATCCAAGAGCAACAGTCCATTGCAGAAAAACTGTTTTCCAATCATATCAAGCATCAATTTTACCTCTCTCGACAAGCGTCTTGTACGGCTTCTATGGACGATGAAGACAATGCGATTATTCTTGAGCACGAGCTTGCGAATCAAAATATGGCCATCCATGACGCGATAAAACCAGAAGAAACGCTCAGTATTACTTTTACGATTAACAATGAAAAAACGGTTTTTCAGTTAATGGGCAATAAAGTTAATAAAGCTTGCTTCCAGTATATGGATGGAAAAACGCCCATTAGCAGTATTATTCGAAAAGTAAAAATGAAGTGTGGCGCCAGTGAGCAAAAAATCAGATTGGAATTGCGATCCATTTTTGAAGATCTTTATCCCATGGGTTGCATCTATCTTCAACGGCCATAAATCGTATGTTCGCCCATGTATCAGCGTTTACACGTTGTCCTTAAAATCCCTTCGCACCAACTTTTGTATTATTACGAAGGCGGGGTCGACGTCGTTGTAGCAAAAACAACCGATGGGCGCATCATCCGTTTTCCCGCCAATATTTTGCGTTCAGTAGTACAAAGTCATGGCGTGTATGGCACGTTTGAATTGGTTTTCGATGAAAATCATAAATTTGTGTCCATCAGCCGCATCGGCGATCACCGCTAATCTACGCCGGATTGGCTTTCATTGCCGGATGACGTAGGTTAAACTCTCTATCTATCAATTTTTACCTATCAAACAAAGATTAAACCCATGGCTCAATATGTAATGTCTATGCTCCGCGTGAGCAAAATGGTTCCTCCCAAGCGTCAAATTATCAAAGATATTTCGCTCAGCTTTTTTCCCGGCGCAAAGATCGGCTTGCTCGGCTTGAATGGCTCCGGCAAATCCACCGTGCTGCGTATCATGGCCGGTGTGGATAAGGAATTTGACGGTGAGGTGCAGCGTCAGCCCAACATCCGCATCGGTTATTTACCGCAAGAACCGCAACTGAATCCTGAGCACACCGTGCGCCAGGAGGTGGAAGAAGCCTTGGGCGAGGTGATGCAGGCACAGAAAAAGCTGGACGAAGTGTATGCCGCTTATGCCGAAGAAGGTGCCGACTTTGACGCATTGGCAACCGAACAGGCGCGGCTGGAAGCCATTCTGGCAACTGCCGGCAGCGATACCTCAAACCAGATGGAGATAGCCGCCGATGCACTGCGTTTACCCCCCTGGGATGCGGTAACCAAAAATCTTTCCGGCGGTGAAAAACGACGCGTCGCGCTGTGCAAGTTGTTACTGGAAAAACCGGATATGTTATTGCTGGACGAGCCGACCAACCATCTGGATGCCGAATCGGTGGAATGGCTGGAGCAATTCCTGGTGCGTTTTCCCGGTACCGTGGTGGCCGTGACCCACGACCGCTACTTCCTGGACAACGCAGCGGAATGGATACTGGAACTTGACCGCGGTCACGGCATCCCGTGGAAAGGTAATTATTCCAACTGGCTGGAACAGAAAGAAGCGCGGCTGGAGCAGGAAAACAAGCAGATCGATGAACATATGAAATCGATGAAGAAAGAGCTGGAGTGGGTGCGACAAAATCCGAAAGGACGCCAAGCGAAATCCAAAGCACGACTCGCTCGCTTTGAAGAACTAAATTCGCAAGAATATCAGAAACGCAATGAAACCCAGGAAATTTTCATTCCCGTCGGCGAGCGCCTGGGTAACGAAGTGATTGAGTTTAACGGCGTCTCCAAATCCTTTGGCGACCGCTTGCTGATCGACAATCTCAGCTTCATCGTGCCGCCGGGCGCGATTGTCGGCATTATCGGCCCGAACGGCGCGGGTAAATCCACCCTGTTCAAACTGATTACCGGCAAAGAACAACCGGATTCCGGTGAAGTTAAAATCGGTCACACGGTCCAGATAGCGCACGTCGATCAAGCACGTGATTCCCTGCAAAACGACAAGACCGTGTTCGATGCCATTTCCGGCGGCAACGATCTCCTGGTCGTGGGCAAATACACGACCCCGGCACGTGCTTATCTGGGACGTTTTAACTTCAAAGGCGGCGATCAACAAAAAATCATCGGACAACTGTCCGGCGGAGAACGCGGCCGCCTACACCTGGCACAAACACTGATTTCCGGTGGAAACGTGCTGCTACTCGATGAACCCTCTAACGATCTCGACGTGGAAACGCTGCGCGCGCTGGAAGATGCGCTACTGGAATTTGCCGGTTGCGTACTGGTCATCTCGCACGATCGCTGGTTCCTCGACCGCATCGCCACGCACATCCTCGCCGCCGAAGGCGAATCGCAATGGACCTTCTTCAACGGTAACTATCAAGAGTACGAAGCCGACAAGAAAAAACGCCTGGGTGAGGAAGGTGCGAAACCGAAACGGATACGGTATAAGCCGATTAGCCGGTAACGGGTATCAAATTGCTGAGTTCTTTTATCAAGGGAGGTGAACGATATGTTGGCAATAAAGCAGGAGGTACTGAAAGTGATTAATCAGTTGCCTGAGTATGCTGACATGGATGAAATCATGTACCGGCTTTATGTACTCGATAAGATTAAAAAAGGACAAGAAGCCGTCGCACAAGCTGAAACGCTGACAAGCGAACAACTTAAACGGGAAATTGATGCGTGGTAATCTGATTTGATGATAGATGAAGTAACTATGTATAGCAAAAGAGGATGATCATGCTTGCAATTAGATTACCTGAAAAAATTGAGCATCGTCTGGCTGATCTGGCTGCTAAAACCGGGCGCACTAAAACCTATTATGTGCGCAAAGCGATTCTTTAGCATCTCGATGAATTAGAAGAAAAGTACTTGGCTGTGGATCGCCTTGAAAAATCGGGGGAGCGTTGGACCCTAGATGATGTGGAGAAAGGTATTGATCTGGAAGGTTGAGTTTGGTCTTAGTTGTGCGAACTTGTATTCATGATTTTCGATCCCAATAATTATTACTAAAATGCCAGTGTTTATGTAAATGCGCCTTGAGGAGGAAAAAATGGGAGGAATTCCTCGTCCCAAGCCATGTTTCTTGGATGGTTGCGAAGTAATTAAAGTGATTGGCAATAAAAAGGTATGGTCGAATAAGGAAAGAACTCGCTTCTTTACGTGGGATAGTTTGCACGGTGAAATTGAAGTATTTGATAGTATAGGTAGACATCTCGGTGTGTTAAATGCGATTACTGGTGACTTAATTAAAGATGCAATTCGTGGGAGAAAACTCGATGTCTAATTTTATTGACGATTGTCTTAATGGAAATGCACTTCTTTCTGACATTGATTCCGTCGTAGACCAATGGCACAAAGGGAAGATTAAGAGTGATATTAGTCTGCGAGAAGCTCTTGGGATGACAAAAGAGGAGTATGTGTTGTGGATGAAGGATCCTGAGAACATTAATTTCATCATACATGCTAGGCAGAGAGGTATTCCAGTCGACGCAGCTATTGATGAATTCTTTTCCCTGCCGATGGCTGCTAGAGGTTCAAGCAAAGAGGAAATTAGTGCAATTGTTAAGTGGCTAGAAAATGAACATGGAATCAGCTAGCTCTCCTGTAGAAAAACTAGCTAATCTCATAATCAAGAGGCATAATCTTAAGCCTGGATTTGATATTAAAGAATTTCTTGCTACACAATCCGATTTAAGATTTGGAGAAATTCCAAATGGAGTTGATGGAATATCCATTAATTTAAAATCTAAAGATAAGCAACCTGTCGTTATTATTTCTACAAATCTACCCTTTGTTCGGCAGAAATTTACAATGGCTCATGAACTTGGGCATATTGTTATCCCTTGGCATATCGGCACCATTTTTTCTCATACTGATGAGAACCATTCATACGCTAATCGTTTATATCGTAACTGCGAAGTTGAGGCTAACAAATTTGCGGCAGAGTTATTAATGCCTTCACAATGGGTGAAATCGCTGCTAAGTACTCAGCATCCAGCAGATGCTCTGGAAACTATTCGGAAAATTGCGGGTACGTCACACATCGCCACCTTTTATAAAATAGGCTCAAAAATTTCAACTGAATATATTGGTATTCTTACAAATTCCCATGAGAAGGTAATAAGCGCGATATCCAATAATCCACGTCTCAAAATGCATGAAAAGGATAAATCAATTAATGAGCAGGCAATTTTCAGAAACGCATCAGAAATTAGATCATCAACGCATGCACAAAATAAGTTTTTCTGGCTTAAGTATCCTAAAGATGTTGTTCTTCCAACAGAAAACGATTCCAGGAGTTGGAGGGAAATTCTTTACCCCATAATTGAAGAGCTAAAGCTAGATAAGAAACTAGGGCAAAGTATCTCAGGTTGCATATCCTATCTCAATAAACCTGGTGTTAAACGTAATGAATTCTTTCTAAAAGCTCGTCAGCGTATAGCAAGCAGCAATAATTTCTTTGAGCTGTCAAAACATCCAGATTTTGAATTGTTCTTGATAAAAAGAATTGACGAACTGATAAGCAGGAGAAAGTAAGTCATCTTATTGAAATCAAACGAAGTGTGAATTAAATCGAATCACTTTCACAAATCACCTTATCGCTTCTCGCAATACTATAGCAACCTTTTTTATACCGCTTCCGCAGCCAGTGGCAATTCAATCCAAAATGTTGAGTCTTCTGAAGTGACCTAACTAATAACAGAAAAATTTAGGATCATAAGCCACTACTTATTTCAGCGAAAACTCCGCCCAACTCCCTTTCTTCTGATCGCTGTTTTCCGTTTCATCGATACCCACGACAAAAATACGTTCGCTGGAAATTTCACCTTTTTCAACCAGCCAATTGCGTGCGGCGCTGGCGCGGTTTTCTGCCAGTGCTTGCAAGTCATTGTCCGTGATTACGGTATGCGCGAGTATGAGCTGTTCCATTTCAGCGCTGGGAAGGCTTCTAGCCAGGCCGATCGCATTTTTGGGTTTTTCAAAAGTTTCTTTTTTGTAAACGATTTCAAGGTATTTGCTATATTCTTCCGGGGTTAATGTCATATCCGTTATGGCGCCGCTGGCGATGCCTTTTTTGGCGTCATCGGCTAATTTCTGCGCTTTCACTTTGTTTTGCAGGATGGCAAGCTTCAGTCCTTCATAGTCTTCAGCCGGATCAACGTGACCGGAAATTTCCAGTTGCAGTGATGGGCGGTCTTTTAGAATCTCGGATAAGGTTTGCAGGCGTTGTAATGCTTCCGCTTCGATATCGGCAAAACCGGGAGTAAAGGAAATCTTGGATAATTCTTCGCCGCCTTCAAATACGGAACTCAGTAATGTAAAAGGTGAGGTGATCGCTTTAGTGATCAGATTAGTGAATGCAGTGAAAATGACATCTCCGAGGTTAAATTGGGGATCATTAATAGATCCTTTGAGCGGCAGATGGAGATTAATTTCACCGCGGCTGTTTTTAAGCAGCGTAATCGCCAGGCTGAGCGGAAGAGACACGGCATCTTCACTGTCGACTTTATCGCCCAGGGTAAATTGATCCAGAAAGATTTTGTTGTCTGCTGTTAACGCACCATTCTCGATCTGGTAATTCACATCGGCTGACAATTTTCCCTTCTCAATCGCGTAACCGATATATTTTCCAGAATAAGGGCTAAACGGCGGCAGATCGATATCTTTAACTTTTGCAACGATATCCAGCAGCAGTTCGGCACTGAACGGATCTATCGTTCCACTAATTTGCAGCGGCGCTGTTTTGCTGACCATGCCGTGTATGTCTATTTTCCCGGATTTGCCGGGATACAATGGGCCGACCAGGCCCGAGAGTTCGGTCAAATTTGCGCGGTAATTCGGCTTAATAAACCGGTCATTGAAATTGATATTGCCATTCTTCAGGAAAATCTTGTCGATATGAACGGGCGTCTCGCCTTTTGAAGCAGCCGGGCTGTTACCGCTGGGTGCAACGGCGGCAACGGCAATGCCAGGTTCTGCCGTTTTGTCAGATTGAATAATTTGCTTGAGATTGAGGCTGCCATCCGGAAGAATCGTCATGCGCGCAAAGAAATCACTCAAATTTATTGTGCTGATATCCAGCAGCAACGGTTCATTGACAAAGTTTAGATGACTGATATCCAGCTTCTTCCAGCGCAGCAAATCATAAGCATTTTTGCTATCAAAGATATTGAAGTTGGCGAGCTTCCCTTGCCCGTTTGCCTGAATTTTCAGTGGACTGCCACTGGCTTTGAGATTTCCGGTAAAGGAAATGTCGCCACTAGTGAGAAGCGCCGTCAGCCTGTCGCCTAACCAGCCTTGTAAAGACACCAGATCAACCGCGTCAAGATTTAGCATTAAATCAGCCGAAAGAGGCGCCCAGGCCAGCGAGCCATTGGCTTTAAAGTTGCCATGTTGGTTAACCTGAGCCTGCAGCACCAGATTCAACGGATTGACACCATCCAGATCAATGTTTTCCAGAGTTAAATCCAGTGAATCGACAATCATCGGTGAAATTTTTGTCAGTGTGAGATCTTCATAGCGCAGCGCGGCTGCTTTGAGTTGAATGCTTTTGATCTGCGGCACCCAAGACTTATTGTCTGCGCGTGCCGGTGCGGGCAATCCCGGCTCTTTTTCAGCCATTTTAATCCCGGCACTGGCATGCCCCGGTTTTCTGGCAGGAATAGGAATGCGTGCTTGAACTTGGATCTGAGGCTCCGCCGGATTCTGAGCTTCCAGGGAATTAAACAATCGGGTTAAATCAATCGTGCCGCTGACATCTCGACGCAACGTGGCGCTCAAACGATCCAGCGTGATATTGCCTAATGCAATCCGCTGTGCCGCTGTATTGACCGTGATGGAATCGATAGCCAGCTTTGCCAGCGCTAATGCCGGTTCGTTCTCGCCGTCACGCGTGATGGCGACTTGATCCATTGCCAGCTTGACTTGCGATGGTTTTTTACCGGTCAGATCGGCTTGTGTCAAATCGACTTTCAGTTTCTTAAGATCGGCCTGATACGGTGCGGCGACTGCGCTATTTTTGATTGCAATTTGGCGAAATGTGGTGGCACCGGTTAAGGTAATGTCTGGTGCTTTCGTGGGTTCCTGGGTAAATGTGAGCTGCAGATCGCTGTCGAAATAACCTGAAAGCAGATGAATTCCCTTTGGCAGATCCGCATATTGATCAAACTGGGTTAAATCAATATTACCGAGTTTAACAGCCAGCGTTGCTTCCTGATTTGCCGCAAAAGGACGCAATTTGCCATCGAGTGAAAAAGGCGCGCCGTTAATCTTTGCGCTGAATTGCGGTTCTATCCAATCGGCCGGGCCGCTATTGAAATTGGCGACAACCGGAATACCCAGATTTATTTCGTTAATTATGTGCTCAGCATTTTTGTATCGATCAATAAATTCAAAGCGGCCACCCTCTATACGGATATTGCTGATAGAAAATTGACCGGGTTGATCACTTGCGGCTTTTTCTTCATCCGCGGGTTGGCCGAGTTTTTCCAGCAAATCGGAAATATTCAGTTGCTCCTTGCTTTCCCGGACCAGGCGCAAATGCGGATCTGTCAGTGTGATTGCTGTTAGGACAGGCGCACGCTGCTTGAGTGATTCAATACTCAGATCGACAGACAGCTTGCTGAAAGAAAAAAGCGTAGCACCTTTTTTATCGGAGGCAATTTTCTCATCGACACGAAAACCCAGTACGATCAACTCGAGCGTACGCGGTTTTATTTCAATGGATGTCATGGTGACAGGGCGTTGCAGGACTTCGGAAAGGCGAATCTCGAGTTGAGATTTGGCATAACCCGGCAACCAAAATGTAATCAGCGCCCCCACTATGACGATTAGGGCCGCAATCACGCCGAGACTGATAATCAGACGTTTGTATCGAATAAAACGTGGCTGTATGGTCGAAGTCATAGCGGTCCCTGTCAATTTCTACAACGGGTTAGCGAAGCGCTTAAAACATTTTAAATGATGGTACGTTGTTTTTTTACAGAAAATTTAGAACCAAAAAACGAATTGAGCTATTCAGAAGCAGCAGCGTGGTCAACCGAATAGCTCAATGGATAAAATTCACCTGAAAACTGGTAAATGATAGATTTTTAATAGTGTGAACTCTCTTTCAGGCCGATTAATTCAACATCAAAAATCAAGGTTGCATCCGGTGGAATAATATTGCCCGCACCGCGTGCGCCATAAGCCATGGATGGCGGAATAATCAACGTGCGTTGGCCGCCCACCTTCATCCCGACGACGCCTTTGTCCCAGCCTTTAATCACGCGTCCTGCACCGAGCATGAATGAAAAATGTTCTTTACGGTCATAGGAGCTGTCAAACTTTGGACCTTTTTTGTCCGAAGCGCTTTCATCATAAAGCCAGCCGGTATAATGAACATTGACAGTTTTTCCAATTTCCGCTTCCTCTCCGGCACCGACTTTGACATCGATTTTCTTAAACGCTGATTCATCAGCAGCGGCATGTTCTTTATAAGAGAAGGCTGTCTGGGGCAGCAGTGCCAACGCCAGCAAGATGATACTTAAATTAAGCAGTGTTTTCATTTTATGCATGGTTTCCTCAAGAAAAAAGTTAAATCCGGTTAATTCCAACAATTAACTCTCAGGTATTATAACTGGTAACATCCGTTCTTTATCAACGGCTGTTCGAATTGATCGTTTCTACATAAGTTTGGTCATAAAAACTTTAAAAGCATAATTCTTTTGATTTTACAGCACGAATTCTTGAATACATCAAACAATGCAGGAATCTGAACAACGTGAAACAAACCAGGATCAGCAGCAGACAGTAGATCAGCAAATGGCTGATTTATTATGCCTGCACGACTCACCGTTGGTACGCGCCCTGTATCTGGGAGCCGGTTTTTTGGCATTGTTGCTGGGTGTATTAGGGGCATTTTTACCGGTATTACCTACGACACCCTTTGTGCTTCTGGCCGCAGCTTGTTTTGCCCGCGGCTCTGAGTACTTTCATCGTAAATTACTGGAAAATCGAATCGCCGGTCCAATTATTCGCGACTGGTGCATTTATCACAGCATTCCGCGCCGCGCCAAACGTTGGGCTTATTTATTGATGGCATTGTCATTTGGCAGCTCTATTTTAATAGTGCCCGAACTATGGCAAAAGATCATGCTGGTTATGATTGGCAGTATATTGGCCTTCTATATCTGGCGTGTTCCGGTGCGAGATTCTCTAACTGTCCGTTGAAAAACTATCTACATTGCCGCTGTGGTGTTACAAACAATCTCAATTGGTACTTTTCAGTCTCAACAGATAAAGTCGAAGCGATCACATGTGTTGCTGATGAAAAATGCTAAAATATTCCAATGAACGAAGAAGAAAAAACATCCGATTTTGACTTTGACCTATGGTCTAAAATGGCTCAGGAGGAGCCTGAGAAATTTGAGCTCATGCGTCAACAATTGATTGATGATTTGATAGCGCAAGCACCTGAGCATTTCAAACCGCGGATGATTGGCTTGCAGTGGCAGGTCGATCAAGTTCGCAAACAAGCCATTAATCCAATGGCTACCTGCTCACAAATTTCGCGGAAAATGTGGAACAATGTGCTTGGCGAAAATGGATTGCTCAATGCGCTCCAAGAACCCAAAAAGATACTCAGCACCTTAGAAAAGGCGCCCGCCGGTAAAATTCTATCGTTTGAACGGCCTAAATCCGGTAAGTAAAACCGGCTTGAGGCTCTCCTTTTAGCCAGCGCACCTTTCAGTTTTAGTATCTATTGTAGTAGTCTGGATTTATATAGGAAAATTTCATGCACATAACACGTCGCGCCAGTAACCTAACCCTGCTAACGATAAGCTGCCTATTTCTTTTTAGTAACACCAAGGTAATCGCCGCGGATACCGCGGAACAACTGAGTATACTCAAAGAACAAAAATCCGTCGCAGTGACCATATACAACGATGACCTAGCACTGATTAAGGATTTACGACAAGTGTCCTTGGTCAGCGGTGATTTTAATTTGGCATGGCGCGATGTCAGTGCGCAAATGCGGCCAGAAACTGCACTGCTGCGCAGTATTACCAATCCAGGCAGTATTGAAGTATTGGAGCAAAACTTTAACTTTGATTTGCTCACCCCGCAAAGTTTATTGAACAAATACATTGGGCAAACGGTGACGGTCGTTAAAAACAATCCGGCTACTGGCGTTGAAAGCAAAGAAAGCGCCATCGTACTTTCAGCCAGCAACGGCGTAGTACTTAGAATGGCCGATCGCATTGAAACGGGCATGCCTGGCCGCATTACCTTTGATAATGTACCGAGCAATTTGCGTGATCGCCCTACACTGGTGATTGGCGGGGACAATAGTGGTAAAGCTGCGCAAGATTTAGAGTTGAGTTACTTAACAGGCGGCTTATCCTGGAAAGCGGATTATGTCGCAGAACTGAATGATAAAGATGATCAATTGGATTTATCCGGCTGGGTAACATTGACCAACACTAGCGGCACCAGTTATCCCAATGCAAAACTACAACTAGTGGCCGGCGATATTAATCGGGTGCAGCGAGAATTTGCCCCACCCAAAGCACTGAGAGCCAAGATAATGGCTGATGCCGCTGCAGCGCCAATGCGTGAAGAAGCGTTGATGGAATATCATTTATATAGTCTGGATCGATTAACAACCATCGCCGAAAACCAAAACAAACAAGTCGCACTCCTCAATGCTTCCGGTGTGCCTGCAAACAAAGAACTTGTGCTGGCAGGTAGTGATTACTATTATGCAGCCAGCTATGGTGATCTGGGGCAAAAAATGAAAGTGGATGTATTCGTGCAGTTTGATAATAAAGAATCGGCCCAATTAGGCATGCCGTTGCCTAAAGGCATCATACGCGTGTACAAGCGTGATAAAACCGGCAATGCGCAGTTTGTCGGTGAAGATCACATAGACCACACTGCTAAAAACGAGACTGTGCGCCTGAAACTGGGCAAATCGTTTGATGTGACTGCGGATAAAAAACAAACCGAGTTTAAACAATTAAGTACCGGCGGTGCCAATGGCATTAATCGCTTTGAAAGCGCCTATGAAATCACACTTAAAAACGCCAAAAAGGAAATGACCACAGTCGTTGTGCAAGAACCGATACCCGGTGATTGGAAAATAGTCGATGAAAGCCAGCCGCACAGCAAACCCACCAGCAACACAGCTATGTGGAAAGTGGACGTACCTGCCGAAGGTTCCATCACACTCAAATATCGCGTGCAGGTGAAGTACTGATTGCTACCGAAGTTTGGTTATACTGTTTGAAATTTACGAGAACAGTAAACAACACTTTAACAAAGAGACGTCATCGCAAAGTAGCCTTGTTTTCAAAATGATCAATATTCTTATTCATTCCGAAAAACCTGATCAGAATAACACCGGCAATCCCGCCTGCCGCATCAATAAAGAAATCGGTGATAAGTGGGGATCGTCCGTCAATATAGAGTTGTGCCATCTCAGTGCCACCAGCCAGCATCAGAATAATAGCCACCACCTGGATAGCAGGATCCTTTGTCATCATTAAACACAGGACCAAGCCAAATAAGAAAAAGAAGCAGAAATGCCAGACCTTGGATAAATCCCATGGAATGGCGGTTTTAAATGATTCGCTTTCTGCATCAATCTGAATTTTGATTTCGTCGGAAACCTGGTTTTTCAAATCACCTGGCAGAGATATCCCGACGATAATGACAATGAAGGTAGTTAGTAACAATGCGCGGAAGAAGACAGTTTTCCCGCGGATGAAAAGACATGAGCCCGCCAGCAGCAGAAAAAAAGCACCCCATGCAAAAAGAATAGTATCTCTTGCCCCGATATACGCCTGATTCACATGGACAGGATAGACCTGTAAATTTTTTATCTGAAATGATCCGGTCGATTGATTTAATTGTGCAAGCAATCGGATGTTTTTGGTTTCCGGGGAAATGGTAAAAGCTGTGCGATAATGTTTCCAATCAGCGGTTCCATCCAGAGCAACAACCGTATGCGGTAGATCCCACTGGTCTTTTTCCCCGTCGTTCTGTGCCAGAATAATCCTGGCCAAGTTCCAGGGTTTCTCGCCTGTCACTACATTCGTACATTTCACATCAGCGGATACCAGTAAAGTAGTGCCCGAATTAACCAGCGGAAGATCTTGCTGAGTGCTGGCGCTTGTTTTTGCATCATTGGCTAATAGGGTCAATCCGTTTTCCGTGATGTTGACCCGGTTGCTTTCTGATGTTTTGAGTTGCCAATGAGCAGTTAAAAGGTCAGGCCCAGTCTGCTCGTACTGGTTAATCCTTGTATGGGAAATTAGGGTTGCAGCGGCTAACAAAATAAAAAGAAAGCAATTTATTTTAAACAAAGGCATGATCAGATACCGGTGCGTAGCAATATCAAAACCTCAGTGAAGTGTCCGAGGTTAGGAGATATGAACACTATTTTCAACTGGTGCGCTGTATGGATCAATCCCTTTTCCATTTACTCTTATGCCTCATTTCTACGCCCAAAGGCAAGGTTATTTTCAAAGTTTTCTCGTTTTCCTATCTTCCTAGCAGGCTGTTGAAAACGTATTCGAGACAGTCGATGCAAGACAAAAATAGGCGAAAGAGTGCAGTTTATGCTTAATAAATGAGCATTTTTAGCCTGTTTTTAACGCCAAAGTAGCAATGTAGATAGTTTTTCAATGGTCTGCTAGAAATATTGAACCATCAAGGTGATATACCCAGCGGCAAAAATAACCAGAGCAATAATAACAAGCTTCTTCATCGAATTAATCCCTTTCAGTTAAGTATCGAATTAGTCATTGATGTTTTAATAGAGCCTCTGAAAATCTCACCTCTGTCATTCCGAACGAAGTGAGGAATCTTATGGAATCTAAAACAGAGATTTCTCGTTATACTCGAAATAACAGTTATTCAGAGACTCCTAAGGAGCCTAAGTAAAACGCATCCAATGCGTTGCCGTCAAGTGCCTTTGTGCAGTCTTATCGGGGAGGGGTTACCGAATTCAAGCGCGGAGTGAATCATTTCATGCCATATTTTGTATTTATCTTCGAAAGACAATTGGGCATTGGCAGGGCTTGTGGAAGGCAAACGAGTAAATCTCAGCGAGTCCAAGTTGTTTTTTGGTAAGACATGGCGCTTAAAACAAACTTCCGCTTTCCCGCCGTTAAAAAATACATGGGTAATTTCTCTGTGTTTAGGGAAAAAAGATTGAAAGTCATTGATTGTTTGCGTATCTGCTTCAATACTTGAATCCAGGCTTCCTATACGATGACAGGATCTGAGCACATCCCATAAAGCTATCTGCGATGATTTTAGCGCCGTAATTTTCTCTGCGTACGATATATCCGGATTGAATTGCAGCAATTGCGCCATGATCGGCCAGAAGGCGTTGCGGGGATGTGCATAATATTGATTCGCCGCTAATGAAGCCTGTCCCGGCATGCTGCCAAGTATCAGAATTTTCGTATGGTTGTCGACGATAGGTTGAAAACTATAGAGGATCGACATGCTGCAGGTAGATTATTTGAGATGATCCACGTAGTAATGCCGAATGGCGTTGTATTGCTGATCCAGCTCATAAACCAATGGCCGACCGGTGGCCAGTGATAATTTCATAACCTGTCTGGGGGTAAGGTGATCCAATCGCATCATTAACGTGCGCAGGGTATTTTTGTGGGAAACAATGAGTATTCGCCTCCCTTGTTGTATTTCCGGTTGGATGGTCTCCTTCCAGTAAGGCTGAAAGCGCGCGAGGGTTTGTTGCATGCTCTCTCCCAAAGGCAGTTCATCTTTATTAATACCGGTGTAACCGGGTTGATTCCCGGGGAAACGCGGATCTTGAGAATCCAGATACGGCGGTGTCGCATCAAATTTTATTTGGCAGCCCAGGATGGGCCAGATACCAAATTTCTTGATGGCTTGCCAACGCGCCATGCCTTCCAATGCGCCATAATGACGCTCATTTAATCGCCAGCTTTCATGAACCGGTATTTCATTCAACTGCATCGAAGCCAAAACGATCTGTGATGTGGTTCTCGCGCGTTGCAATGTAGAGGAAAAACACAGATCAAATGTAAAGTCTGCCTGCTTCAGCAAATAGGCGGCCTGTTCAGCTTCTTTTTCACCCTTGGGACTCAAGGCGACATCACTCCAACCGGTAAAAATCTTATCGCGATTCCAGACACTTTGGCCATGGCGCAGCAGGACAAGTTGCGTGACCTTTTTCTGCGCATTTGCTGGTGAAGTAATGGCTCGAAGCATTACGGTTATTGGCGTTGGGTAGTATCCGACACGGATGATGATTCATTCCAGATGCGCCTGAGTGCATCCCATAAACCGCTACGTATGGTTTTAATGTATTGCGAATTATCGGTCAAACCATTGACCAAACGGCGTTGTGCTTTGCCCAGATTATGATAGGGCATACTCATGAATAGATGATGCGTGGCATGGTAACGCAACCCGACGGGCGCCCAGAGCGGGGTGATCAGAAAATTGCCGGGTATGTTGATTGAGTCCAGATACTGCTCCGCCAGTGTCATTTTGCGGTCACCGGGATTACGATAGGCATGGGCAGCCAGCGTACGCAGTGAATTGAGGAAGTAAACGGTTACAGAAATCAGATACCAGAGTACCAACAGCGAATAAGGTAGTATGCCCAGCACAACCAGCGTAATGGTAACCGCACCAAGCAGACAGGCAGCGATTTCCTGCTGGCGCCAGTTCAAATCATTGCGAATCGCATCTGCAGCGCGCCGGTAGTTGGGGTCAATCGTGAGTGACGAAGCGCGCTCCCAAACGATCTTGCGCAATGGTGGAATCAAGTAGCACAAGGGTGTCATCAAAACGAAGCGCAATAACAGAAAAATCGGCAATAAAAAGGAGAATAAGACATAAGCAACCATTTCCGCGGGTTTGTGCGTTGCGAAGGGCAGGTATTCGCCATCTGCGCTGGTGCCATAGATATCCGGCTTATGATGATCATTATGCACACCGTCATAGGTAAACGACGGGATCAAGAACGGAATGCCGCAGAGGATATTCCACGCCAGACGGAAGTTCTTAAATGAGCTTTTCTTCAAATGCGCCAGTTCATGCACAAAAACAGCCGAGCGATACAACGCCAGCACCGCCACCACAAATCCGCCCAGTTGCCAGAGCGAAAACGCGGGTGACAACAATGCGGTGAAAAAAGCAGTCCAGCCCAAGGTGATATGAAACAGAAAATCAGTCCAATAAATCCATGGATTCGGCGTCATCAGGTCGCGCACCAGATGGTGGGCTTCACGGAGCGGGAATTCTTTAATGTAGGGTGGTTTTTCTTCGATCACTTGGCGTCTCGTATTGTTTCACTTAAGACCAGCAGGATTGAATGTAATTCATAATACGCTGATTGATCGCCGCATCGGTTTTGTTGATTTGCCCCAGGTTCGGTATGGCTGGCCAACCTGCATCGATAAATTCCATATCCGCAAACTGCCTGGGCTGTGCATAACGCGGAATAACGTGAAAATGAACATCCGGATCGACCATCATCAGCATCAAATAATTGATTTTGTCATTCTGGA
Organism: Nitrosomonas sp.; assembly: GCF_043753625.1. Taxonomy (GTDB): domain Bacteria; phylum Pseudomonadota; class Gammaproteobacteria; order Burkholderiales; family Nitrosomonadaceae; genus Nitrosomonas. Next base: position 3,490 of record NZ_JAYUWI010000024.1, on the reverse strand, counting down.
AGGCTTTTGCCAGCGCGGATTCAATCTGCCCGGTGATGGTATAGAGCTCGGTAAAACTCGCCGAACTGAGTTGTGAGAAGGCTTCGGCAGGTTCATGCGCCGCCAAAACCAGCGCACCGAGAGTCGCCTGCGCCGGGCGCAGCATCACCGACCAATATTGATATTGCCGGATTATCGTCTGCGGCGCGCCAAACTTGCGCATGGTGGCATTCAGGCTTGCGGATTCCGATGTCGCTGGTTTGTTCATGATGGACTTTCATCAAAGATGATGCCAGCTTTAGCCAAGTCTTCAATAAAATCGATTTCACACCAGCGAAAGCCTTTGACGGAACAGGAATTCACCAGATGCTGCTTGGCAAGCCGATCAATAATCGACAAATACCATGATTTCAATTCTGCCGGATGACGCAATGCCGATTCGATGGCTTGACTGAAGCGCTCTGGACCCTGTTCGCGAAAGTAAATCAAGCCAATGGATTCCGCATCCACCTGATGCGGGGGAATTATTTTGCTGACCTGTTTCACCCAGCCGTCCGGATCCAATTGCACTTTCATATCGTCGGCATCGTAAGCGTTTTTATAGTCCACGCTGAGTGTAATGGGCGCCGGTTTTGAATTCAAGACCTGCGCGATGAGCGCGGCTTCGATCACGGTATCACCGTTAAGTATCAGAAAATCGCCCGTCATCACACCGCGCGCAATCCAGCAACTCGCCAGATTATCCGCCACTTCAAAAAACGGATTGAACAGTATTTTAATCTTAGGGTGACTCGCATAACGCTGTTGTAACAGCGTTTCAATCAAACCCACCTGAAAACCCGCGACAATCGTGATTTCTTCAATGCCCACCGCCAGCAACGCATCGATCTGCCACGCCAGCACGGGTTTATCGGCAACCGGCAACAGGCACTTCGGCGTACTTTCGGTCAGCGGCAGCAACCGCCGTCCCTGCCCTGCGCTGAGAATGATGGCCTTGGTGTGTCTGGCCGGTCGTGTGATTGGATTATTCGTCATAGATGGATTGATTATAGGGCACTTTAGATGGAAAAACTGCTGATCTGCCGTAATTCTGCAACAATGCGTTGGATTGCGCGCAGAAAATCTTCGACTTGCTCACGGGTGTTGCTCCTTCCCAAGCTGATGCGCACCGCACAGCGCGCGAGCATCGGATCAATCTGCATCGCACTCAGTACATGACTCTGCCCCGGATTGACGCTGGAACAAGCCGCACCCGCAGCAACAGCAAAACCAGCTTTATCCAGCTTAACCACCAGCGTGTCGCCTTCGATATCCGGCAACGCAAAATAACACGTGTTCGGGATGCGCGCAGCCCCGGCGCCAAAAATCACCGCTCCCATGCCAACCAGCCCTTTTTCCAGATGATCCCGCAGCTGCGAAATAGGCTGCGCGGTTTCTGCCAAGCGGGATCGGGCTAATTCACAAGCCACACCAAAACCCACAATCGCGGGCACATTCTCAGTGCCGGAACGCAACCCGTTTTCATGCCCGCCGCCATAAATCAGCGGTTTTAATAACAACCGCTTATCCACGATCAAAGCTGCCGCGCCTTTGGGGCCATAAATCTTGTGTGCCGACAACGTCATCGCATGCACTTTCAGCGCCGAAAAATCTACCGGGATTTTTCCCAATCCCTGGATGGCATCGGTATGAACATTGGCTCCGTGCGAGCGTGCCAGCTCAGCAATACCCTCGACATCCTGAATCACGCCGGTTTCATTATTCGCCAGCATCACCGAAACCAGACCCGGCTTATGTTCATTCATTGCCGCACCAGCAGCATCCAAATCAACCTGCCCCGATGGATTCACCGCTAATTGATGCACCGCCCACGGATCACAATTGCGGCGTGCCAGCGCAAGCGCCGGTTTCAACACACAAGGATGCTCGATGGCGCTAATGAAGAGATTCCCCGGTTTCAAACTATCCGCCGCGCCGCGAATAAACAGGTTATTGGCTTCCGAACCGCCGCTGGTAAAAATCACCTGCACCGGCTGCACCCCCACCGCATCCGCCACCTGCTTGCGCGCCTTATCAATCGCCCGCCGGGCGGTAATGCCATAACCATGGCGGCTGGAGGCGTTGCCGTATTCCTGCTGAAAATACGGCAACATGGCTTCCAGCACGGCATCGTCGACGCGCGTGGTGGCGTTGTGGTCGAAGTAGGTTGGCTCCATAAATCTCGTGTGCGATCAATCGATAAAGATCGTATGATAAACCTTAATAGACCGTGTGAAACACGTTTTCGAGGACGCCGATGCAAGGCCAAAAACAAAAGGCAAGTTAACAACAGCGAGGACATCTCTTACTGCAAAATGTTTTGCATCTTCAAACATGGGATTAGAAATTGTAACGGCGCGAACAGAAAATCTAATCTCTGCTCGCTCTATGGTTTCCGTATTGTTAATGAATGACGTTGAATCTCTTGTGTAGGTGCATTTTTAAAATCTGATAACGATGATGTTTTTCTTAATTTTCGGTCGGATATTTGATTTCTACTTTCATACGACCAAAGCAGTTATATCAAGATGCGCCCCCATTCAGCGAGTTGACGCTATTGGTATGTGTTTTACATGAATATTGTTTCAATAACCCAATATTCATATTCTTGAAGATTGCGCGCCTTAAGACCTAGCTTTGCTGCATCTGCATTGGCTCGCTGAATAGCATAATACGCTTGATCAAATGCACTAAATTCGAGAACTTCTCCATCTCGCTTATCGTGATGTTTCAATCTATTGCGATGGTAATTCCATTCATTAAATGCTTCTTTTTTGGTTCTCTCTCCAGCATATGCCCAACCCGTGTTTGCGCGCACTTCCTCAATGTATTTCCATGTATCTTCAGCGGCTGAAGTCTCACCTCGCTGGTCCAGTAAACCAGCAAGTATGCTATCTGCTGCACCGGCTAATGTAATGACTGAAATTCGTTTACCAGACATAAATAAATCGATGGCATCTTCAAGCTGAAGCATTGCAATTTCAGATTTCGTTAAGGCTACATTTTCTTCGAAGCTGAGCTTAGATTCAGCAGGCTTGTTTTCGATTTTCTCTTTTGAAAAAGTTAAATCCAAACTGACATCCAACCATCCAAAGCAGGACCGAAAGTCATTTAGAATTTCGATATCTTTCTTTTTCTTTGATTCATCTATAAAAGTTACCCCATCTCCTTCTGGGAATGGGCTTGCCCAGTAGCCGAGATTCCTTATCTCTTCTAAAGAGCGAATAATTTCAGAGTAAAAATTCGGAGCTTCTTCAGTATTCCAAAGCAGGTTTCCCGTGTAACGATCTCTTGGAGGCTTCAGTGTGGCTTTCATTTTATTCGGTGCTTGTTTCTTGATTCACATAACGCAAAGCTAATTTGCGAGCTACAAGGTAAAGTGGACCCCGCAGTCAAGACAATAATAGATTGAATTTAAGAGGGCACCCTATTCATGCAGCGGAACGGCGCTGCCCCGATTTTTTGTTTTTAT
>NZ_JAYUWI010000023.1:0-57677 GCF_043753625.1 Nitrosomonas sp. | reverse complement strand
AATCCAAATTTCGTCACAACACTTTGTTGCTCACAAAAAATGTTTCCTTACATATCAATTATATGCTGCGTCACCATTTTTTGCTCGCGCCTCGTTTTATTTAGAACTTTGAATTTTTAGAAGTGCCCTAAACGCTATTATATGCAGGGATTTTTTAGATGCCGCAAAGATCTTCGTGTTTCGTTGCCGAATCACGAAGATTTGGGATTACGATATTTTTGAAGCGGCAATCGTTGCAGGACTTACACCCAGTTTAAGTGCAATTTCATTGGCAATTTTTGCACCTAACCAAACACCACCAGTTTTACCTAACTCACTGGGGGACGAAGGAACACCAAATTCATCGCCCGTATTTGCTAAATTACGTTTCGTAATGCCATCGAACTCCCAGTGAACGCCTAAGTACACACGACTTACCGAGTTGTCAATGATTGCCTGCCACAGGCTATCATAACCAAGTGTTATGTGTTCACGCGGCTGCAGCGTTATGGGATCTTTGTTGCGACCGTCAAATTCATCCGATACGAAATCAAAGCGTACATCGTCAACTCCATTGCCACTTGGATCAAATGTTGCGACCCCTTTTTCTACCAGAAAGAGCCGCAATAGCTGAAACGCTGCGGCACCAAACGTTGCATGCCCAGAAGGATATGCCGGAAAATTTGGAGTTAAAGAGTATCCAGTTCCATTTGTGTCAGGACGGCCGAGCGGCTCCCAGTCCGGATCTGCAACACCATTCCCAGGTACTGCATTACGAATTCCTACAATTGGGCGCCACATCATATGTGTTGGTGCATATTTGTAGTGCCATGCATCTATTCCCGCATCAGCCATAGCGATGGCAATGCCTGCTATGATCGCCAACTCATCTTCAGAGTTTAACGAGCCGGGATTCTTAGCTTCAATCGCGTCTAATACCGTCAATACAACCTGAAGATATAGACGAGGTGGCGTGCCAAGCTCCATTGGGCCATCATAGCCCCATGCGATACCAGTAATTTCTTCCGGGAGAGTGCGAGTGCCGGGCATCCAGTTAGAGCCACCTTTATCGACAACTTTCGCGAAATCGGCCGCGTAATGCGCAGTAGGGTTCACTGTTGCCGCGGATACACGTCCCGGGGGAGGTGGAAAACCAGTAACCCTCGTGGCAAGTAGGGGCGTCGCCATTCCCCAGTGTCCGCCTGCATAGCCTTGCATAGATTCTTTTGGCGGTAACATATGGGAGTATGCGGCTCCAGTAGAAGTGTATTGACCAGCCGCAGCATTAACCGGATCGTTCATCCCGCTTTGATGAACTAACGTGCCAAAATCGCGCCCCGCCCGTTCAGCAAGACTGCCAGCCGAACCCAATCCAAAGTAATCGAGCCAACGGAGCCAAGCTGGTTCCAGAAGATGTGCTTGGTTCGGATATCGCAATCTGAGAACTTGTGCGCATGCGGCCGCACCTGCAGTATCCGCATCTGCTGGATTGATAGCCAGTAGAGTTGCAGGAGCGGGAATACTTAGCAACACTGGGCGGCTGAAAACATATGCTCTGGCATCGTTGAGTGCCGCCAACGCCATACCAATCGCCCGAGCGGATAAAAACGGACCTCTTTGATCCCCAGGACTTAGTGCCGATGTATGGTCTCGGCGTATACATTCCATACTCATATCGCACCAGAAGCGTAATTTACCTGTAGCAGTAGTCATTTTAAGGTACCTCCAGAAAAAATTATTAGAATTCTTCGATCACATGGATACACAAAAATGAGTATCTTCCATATGTTATGTTGTAAAGATTCTTACAATTTTATTTAAACATACTCCGACCAAACTACCTTGTGACTTTTGTCACTCTACCCATAGTTTTTCAACGGCCTGCTAGAAATAACTTACCAGAAAGGCGCAACCAAAAGTCATGATCTAGAACATGGGTTTATTGATCGTTGAATTAAAGCGCTGTATCCCGGAAAGAATTTCTGACTTTGCTGATTCAACGCCATCCCATCCCTGGATTTTTACCCATTTGCCTTCTTCCAAATCTTTATAGTGCGCGAAAAAATGAGCAATTTGAGATCGAACTAATTCTGGTAAATCTTCGCTGGAGTTGATGTCTTGATAAAGATTACATAATTTATTGATTGGCACGGCTAGCAATTTAGCATCCTCTCCGGCCTCATCGGACATCCGGAGCATCCCGAGCGGCCGGCAGCGTACGACAACACCGGTGATCAGCGGTACGGGCGATATCACCAAAACATCCACAGGGTCGCCATCGTCGGATAAAGTGTGCGGAATATACCCATAGTTGCAGGGATAATGCATACAAGTTGACATGAATCGATCAACAAACATTGCACCTGTTTCTTTATCGACCTCATATTTGATGGGGTCAGCATTCATTGGAATTTCAATGATGACATTGAAGTCATTGGGAATGTCAGATCCCGAACCAACACGATCAAGATTCATGTTACCTCCTTAAAATTAGCATTAAAGTATAGTGATAAGTATCAACTCTGTGCTGCTTTCGGAAGAAGTCCGATTTATTTGAATTCCAGATACATTATCCTAGAAGCTGCAGCATCGCGCGTATTTTATTTTTCCACAAAATAATCTGCCAGTAATTCTTTGGCCCAATCGGGTAGGGCATGTTGCAGAACATTAATCTGATCGCTACGGATAACAGCAACTTGCTGAAAAGGATCATCTGCGCGTGAATTATCCAGAATATAAACCCGATCGCATAACGGCAGTGTTTGTTTGATAAGTTTTAGCACTCTTGGAATCCGGTTAACCACTTTTTCATCCGGAACATAATGCCCGCCTTCGCTAACGCGTTGCGCTACGCGTGCCTGATTGAGTGAAACATCACTCAAGTGGATAAACACCAAAATGATTTCATAGCCGAGCGTTTTTGCTTGTGCGACAAAATCTATTTTTGAGGGATGCGAGAACACGGTTTCAAAACAAAAGCTGCGTCCTTCCCGCAATAATTGTGATCGCATCTGTCCCACCAAAATTGCCGCATCATAACTATGCGATTCCGGGGCATGCGGATAAAGCAGTTTGGCCACGATATCGGCATTAACAAACGGCATGCCCATTGGTGCCAGCCGCGTGCGATAGAAAGTGCTTTTACCCGCACCATTTCCACCGGACAGTACCCAAAGTTGTTTTTTTGTACTCAAGCTGCTGTTTCATTTATTTCGATAAATACACCACCCTGAAATTTTCCAGTTTTAATTGCGCTATCCGGATTAATTTGCTCCAGATAACCGGGGTGCGTTACTGAGGCTTGATACTTTAACGGGCTGCTTGTCACCGTTTGCGGGAGTATTCCGCTCGCACGCTCAGCTTCCAGCGACTGAAATACTTCGCCGGGATCAATCGGTTCACTATGAACGGGTTCAATCCTGATTTTCGCCAACCCTGCTGAAATCGACAGCAGGTCGTCCGGGTCCAATAGCTTGGACACATTGCACCCAATTTCCGCCCAATATTCAATTTGCTCAGCCGTGCTACGATGAAACCGTTCTCCCGTCAGTGCTGCGGCCTGCATCAAATCTTCCTGCAAGCGGATCGGAGAAGCTGACTTTGCCATGGTTTTACCTCATTGAGGAATAGTAATCGTCGTATTGTAGCAGTCTGCTACAAAATTCGCCATGATCGCTCAGTGAGAAATTCTCCAGCAATAATGAATCTTGGCATCGCGGGCGAAATCCTCCGGTATCATTTTTGCGCTGATGTCTTCAATCACCCAATCACTGAGCGCCTCCTTGTCCATTTTGAAACGGCGGAAATTGGTCGAGAAATACAAGTTTCCGCCCGGTGCCAGCAAGGTGGCGGCGTTGCGGATTAATTGCACGTGATCTTTCTGGATGTCGAAAGCTTCGTCCATTTTCTTGGAGTTCGAGAAAGTAGGCGGGTCGAGGAAGATCAAATCGAACTGCGGCTTGGGTTTTGCACCGGCTTGCTCGACCAGCCATTGCGCACAATTGGCGCGCACCAGCTTGTGATCGCCGCGGATGTCATTGAGGACGAAATTTCGTCTGGCCCAATCCAAATACGTGTTGGACATATCCACTGTGACGCTCGCCGTTGCACCGCCGATCGCCGCATGTACCGTGGCGCTTCCGGTGTAGGCGAATAAATTCAGGAAGCGCTTGCCTTTGACTTGCTGCTGGATCAGCAAACGCAACGGCCGGTGATCGAGAAACAGGCCAGTGTCCAGATAGTCTTCGAAATTTACCCAGAACTTGCAGCCGCCTTCTTCCACGACATGAAAGCGGCGGGAATCGCCTTGTTTCTCGTATTGGTCGGTGCTTTTCTGCTTGCGGCGTATTTTTAGAAAAACTTGATCGGGAGAAATTTCCAGCACTTTGGGTATCTCCGCCATGATTCCGGCCAGGCGCAGATTGGCCTTGGCGGGATCGATCGTTTTTGGCGACTCGTATTCCTGCACGTTGACCCAGGTTTGCTCGCCTTGATACACATCCACGGCCACCGCATATTCGGGCAGGTCGGCGTCGTACAGGCGGTAGCAATGAATCTGATTTTGTTTGGCCCACTTGGTCAGTTTTTTTAGATTCTTGCGCAAGCGGTTGGCGAACATTTCCGCTTGGCTGTCAACTTGCCCGGATTGCGCGCGGCGGCTGATGTGTTCGATGCGCTCCTGTTGCGATTTGGCTTTTGGCTCAAAGAAAGCTTTTTCCTCGATGGTGAAGCGCAATAATTTGCACTCCAATGCGCCATTGAACAGAGTGATCGGCTTTTGCGAACGGATGCCCAATCGGAAACCCAGTTCCGGATTGCCGATGATCATCGCCGCCTGCCAACCGGCGAAACGCTGTTTCAATACTTCACCAAACTGACGGTAGAGTAATGCGGCTTGCTCTTCATCGCCAAGCCGCTCGCCATACGGCGGATTGCAGACAATCAGCCCTTTTGCCCAGCTTCCCGCTGCGGAAGCATCGGCAATGTCACGTTTCTCGATGTGGATTTTGCCTGACAGCCCGGCGTTTTCGACATGCTGCAACGCGGCGGCGACAGTACGGCGATCCTGGTCGAAACCGACGATCACCGGCAATTTACTCAAGCCAATCTCGCGGCGCTGCTGCGCATCGCCCCAAACGCTTTGCCAGAGCGCGGCGTCGTGCTGTTTCCAGCCGAGAAAACCGAAATAATCGCGCTGCAATCCCGGCGCGATATCCCCGGCGATCAGCGCGCCTTCCACCAGCAGCGTACCGGAGCCGCACATCGGATCGAGCAGCGAGCCGCCTTGCGCGGCAATTTCCGGCCAACCGGCACGCAGTAAAATGGCCGCTGCCAAATTCTCCTTGATCGGCGCGTCAATGCTGATTTCCCGGTAACCACGCTTATGCGAACTCTCGCCGGATAAATCCAGGCTCAACTGCGCGGTGTCGTTGTGCAGGTAGACGTTGACGCGGATGCTGGGGCGCTCGGTATCGACATTGGGGCGGCTGCCAAACTTGGCGCGCATTTGATCGACGATGGCATCTTTTACTTTGAGCGCGCCGAAATGCGTGTTGTTGATCGCTGGATTATTTTTGCTGTTAAACGATACCGCCAGGCTGTCGTCAGCGTTCAGATGCTCAGACCAATCGATGCATTGAATGCCATCATAGAGATCTTGCTGGGATTTAACCTCGAAGCTGCTGAGCAATAATAGAATGCGGCTGGTAGTGCGCAACCATAAGCAGGCATGATACGCCATCGCCAGATCGCCTTGAAAAGCCACCCCGGCCATTTTTTGCTGCACGTTTTGCCCGCCGAGCGCTTGGATTTCATTGGCGAGTATGCCTTCCATCGCTTTCGGCGTGGTGGCGAAGAGTTGGTATTGCGTCATGATTCGCGGCCGTGGTTTGAATAACGGCGTAGGATACTCGAATGTGCTGCCACCGCGCTGGCTTTTTTGAATCGGATGGCTCAGGGAGTTACGGTGATTTGCTCTCGGGCATATTCCACCACTTGGCCATTGCGGATCTTGCAGGTTTTGCGCAACTCAACCTGACCGTCCACCTTGACCTTACCCTTGGCGATCACCACCTTGGCCGCGCCGCCGCTCCCGCACAGGCCGGTGATCTTCAGCAGATCATTCAATGCGATCGTGTCGTGGCCTTTAAGACTGAATTCACTCATGATTTACCTTGTTTCAATTGGATGTAGAGGGCTTCGACTTTCTCTCTGGCCCAGGGCGTCTTGCGCAGAAATTTTAAACTGGACTTGATGCTGGGATCTTGCTTGAAGCAATTGATAGCTACCCTTTTGGCTAATCCCTCCCAGCCATACTGCGCATGCAGCTCGGTCAACAGCGCTTCCAAGGTAACGCCTTGCAAGGGGTTTTTGGTTTGCGGGTGCTTGTTACTTTCGGGGCCGGGCATAGTTGCAGAGTGAATTGTTAACTGGGTTGTATTATACGTGGTGCATCCGCTCGGGTATGAAGCATTTGTTTCAATCCTCGCCCGACCGTGAGGCCGGGCGCTACCGCATAGCTCAAACCCTGCGTGAATACGATAGGCAACATCGCGTAGAAACAATCCAGCGCGTTGCTGGCGTTCATCCTCAATATAAAGACCCAAATCACCACTGCCGCTGTTCATGGCAGCCTGCACATTGCGCGATGAGACCACTGCTCCTACCTCGTTACGCCGCAAAGTAATCCATTTAATCGGCTTCAGCACCTCGATTTTGGTCACTTGCCAGCGAATAGCAGGTTTCCACAGGATAGCTTCGAACACGGCGCGGGCAGCAGATGGTGTTATTACGTCATAGCTGACACGTTCCACTTTCATTTCTGGACGAGTGAAGCAGGCGAAATCGCCGGTAACTTCCAAGCAGAATGTCTTCATTTTTTTCTTCCCTAACTCCAAACATTTCAGTTTAGTCGTTCCCGTGAAAACGAGAACCCAGTCAATTAAAGTGCTGGATTCCCGCCTTCGCGGGAATGACGGAGTTTCACAGCTTTCCTTTATACAATCAGTTCATCTGGGGCTATGTTGCTATCAATCACTACACCCAGCGATTTATCGTAAAGCTTGTTGCCCACTTGTACAAGAATGCCCGGAAGTTTCTTACATTCCTGGACATCTCCCTGATTCTCGAGTTGAGCAGATATACGCTTGGGTATATTTACCGAGTAACGTTGCAGCTCACGCATCAATTGGCGATGCGGACCTTCTATTTCCAATCTATCAAGCAATTCATGGCTGTCACCATAGCGCACCAATATGGTCTGATAAGCACTGTCATCTATCAATCTGAATTTTTCAGCGACAGTACGAAATTGAATCTGGCATTCGTGAGCGTCTTGCGTGAGTAATTCGTGAATGCCGTGCTTATCAAGCGAGGGTGCGCGTACATAGAGATGCTCGAAAAACTGCTTGGCAAGATCACGTCCTAATATATTACTTGTATTTTTCGACAGTAGACTCACTGAGATTTGTGCTGCTTGCCGCAACAAGCCGGGTGGTGCTAGTTTCGGTGGCACAAAAACTACGACTCGCCCCAAGTTATCTTGTTTGCCTTCGCGATTGCAACGTCCCGCTGCCTGAGCAATCGAATCCAATCCGGCCAGCGCGCGATATACCACTGAAAAATCCACATCTACACCGGCTTCCACCAGTTGGGTACTAATGACGCGGACGGGTTCGTTACGCTTTAAACGTGCCTTGATATCGGCAATCACTTCGCTGCGATGCTCGCCGCACATTAGTGCGGAAAGGTGCAATGTATCTTTTCCTTCCTCATTGGATGTCATTAGGCGATGCAGTTCGCGTGCGTCGTCCCGGCGGCTGACGATACATAATACAGATGGATACTGAAGCAGTTCTGCCGCGACACTTTCCCAATCGCGGGGTGTTTGTAAGTCGTTAGGTATACTGACTTCGACACGCTTCAGTTTTTGATACAGAGAATCTGGATCATCCATGATTTCGCGCACATTATCCAATCCGCGAAATGGATTGTTGCCAAAAGATTGGAACGAGCCAAGCGCAGGCTGGGTAGCGGTGGAAAGCACGAATGTCACTCCATAATGATTTGCTAATTGATTCATTACATCGACAATCGGTTGTAAAAACTCCGGCGGTAGTAACTGTGCTTCATCCAACACCACTACACTGTTGACGATATTATGTAGCTTGCGGCAACGACTGGTACGAGCAGCAAACAGGGATTCAAAAAACTGCACGTTGGTGGTAACGATGATGGGTGCATCCCAGTTCTCGGTTGCCAGACGGGAACGTGCATCTTCTTTGTTTGGATCAAGATTAGCATGATGCTCAACCACATTGTCGTCGAATATCTCGCGGAATATACCCGCTGTTTGTTCGATGATGCTGGTGTAGGGAATAACGTATATGATGCGTTGTTTTTTGTGTTGCACAGCATGCCGTAAAGCGAAAGCCATGCCAGACAAAGTTTTGCCGCCTCCAGTAGGTACGGTGAGCGAGAACAATCCGGGATCCAGCGCAGATTTTTCACTGCACTGGCGCAGAATATCGGCACGGATGACGTTGACTGGCGTAGCGGCTACGGCTACGGATTTTTTTGCCATGTATCGATCGAAGTCAGTCAGCAAACTGGTCAAATCACGATAACCACTACGGGTAGCTACTTTATCGCCATCCATGAAAGCTTCGGTATCCAAAAAATCCGCATCCACCAGGCAGGAGAACAACATGCGTAACCATAGATGCAATCCATCCGCTCCACCGCGCGGTTTGGTGGAAGGACTCGCTTGTGTCAGAATTTCCTGCGGAATGACTTGTGTTGGTATGCGATCAAGTAGGTAATTCTGTTCTGCTCCCAATCGAATCGAAAGGGCCTTACCTCCTGTTTCTGCCGAATACCAGTCAGCCAATCCGGCATGATGTCCGGCAATCAGGTATGCAAGAATGCGCCCATGCACACCGAGGTGCCGAATTGCATGAATGGCTCCGGCTGTAGAGTGATCCACTCTTCCTGGAGCCCCTTCAATATGGGCCTCAGCATCGTAACCACTGGCTTTTTTGATGTATTCCTGAAATTCAGCACTATACTTGCCTAAATCGTGCCAAAGACCGGCTATCCTTGCCCAGTCTGCGCTATCGAATGTTTCTGCAGCTTCTCCTGCGCGCCTGGCTACTTCATTTAAGTGCTCATTCAGCGCATGTTCCTCCCAGTTACCGTTTTTATCCTGACGAACGTGAGCAAGAATAGTAGTTTTGTTATCTTTCGTTTCCATATTCACAACAATTCCTTCATTTCGCACAACATCAGTAACAAACGCCAAAGCCGCAGGCATATCCATTTTGATAAAAACATGGGCCTTCCTACAACACTACCCGTTTACGCCCGCCATTGCACTTCCACCATGATTCGATCCCAAGGATTATTACTTTTTTTCAGCCCCACAATCAAAGCCGATAATTTTTCTCCACGATCCAGCAGTTGCGAAACAGCGGCATTGTCCATCCGGGGAATATAGCCGAGCTGATGGCCTTGCCAGTCTATGCGGACTGCGCGGTCATCGTAGGGATTGCCGGGTTCGCGCACGAGCGTGACAAACTGACCGGCATCCAGTTGCGGCCAAAGCGTTTCGCCCTGGTAATGCTGGAATCTGGACCCGGTGAGATTTGCAAGGTTTTCCATCTCACCGGGTCCGGCTTGGTATGTGCAATTGCGGGCAGGGAGAATCCGCTGAGCAATGCTGTGAGTGATTTCAGGAATACGCGTCGTGACATCATGCCTCCTTATAGAAACAATTTACAGGGCATCTCTAAAAATCCAAATTTCGTCACAACACTTTGTTGCTCGAAAGAAATGTTTCCTTACATATCATACCTATGCTGTGTAACCATTTTTTTCTCGTGCCTCGTTTTGATATGAATAACTACATCGCTTCTTCGAAAAATCCCTTGTGAAACCAATATTATGCGTGATCATCGTGTGAATTCATGCAATATCCGGGCTAAATTTTTACAATTAGTTTTTCTGTGATCAATCAGTTGCCTGCAACCCTAACCGCTTGCGCAGTTCGGCGAAGATGGATGGGTCAACCGGTGGATTGGAATTTAAACTTCTCAGTTCAAAATCCCGGACTAGCGCCTCGACCATTTCCCGGCCATTCTTGGTTTTTATGGCTTGTAAAGGCGTCTTGCCACCCAGGATGGGAAGTTTTTCTTTCGGCCATTGGTGGTAATGCTCCCGTATGAATTCCATGACCTGTTCCTGCATTTCCGGGCTGTTGTTCAGTTCTTCCAGTTCCTCCCTGTGCTGCCGGGAACGCGCCGTTTCGCCTTCATTCTCTGCCTGTGCGAGCATGGACTGTGGCGATTCGATCACACTGGTTTTGTAGCGCGCTTCCGGATGTAATTTTTTGATTAGTTGTTGGAATTTATGCGCGCGTTCTTCTGAATTGACTTCAACCGTAAGCTGATGATTTTTGATTTTGATTTGACCTAGTACCGTATTGTCCCAGGATTTGTGCCTTGCATTGCTCTTTTTCAACCACGGAAACTCGATGCTATAGAGTTCACCGTTCGCGTCAAACCTGGCATCTTCCAGCAATTCGTCTTCCGTGCTGTTGGTGCAGAGTGGTTTAAGCGCCGCGAAAGTTGCCTGCGGGGATGGAATGTCATAAATGAGTTTTTGAAATACCATTGGGTCGCCGTCGGTATTGCTTAATTCCGGCATGGGTGGGTTATGCAGCTCGTCGTAGACTTCGTGATAAATCGCGAGCATTTCAAATTCATATTCATTGAGCAATGCTTGTGTTGGCGGATTTTCCAGCTCATAGATCTCCTGCCGCAGCTCAAGGATGGAAAATTTCTCGATGGGCGGGAGAAAAGTCGGTGCGCTGGCTTCCAGTATCGCGACATGATCCACTTTTACCAGTTTGCCAAATACAATCTGTCCGGCTTGCGCGTGTACCGAACCGGAATGTTCGGTGACATAACATTCTGTATCCGTCAAAATATCGCGCAAAACAAACCCATCACCAGGACGCACGGAGACGATATCGTAGAAACTGAATGGCGCCACACAGCATTGCTCGATATAGCGTTTTAATAGCGGTTCGAGTTGCTTGGCATATTTATCAAGAAACGCTTGGCCCGTTGTGCGTTCATCCTGATCATTTTCATCAATGCCGGAGAATTCAGGATGCCAGTTATAGAAGAACCAGGGCATGAATAACTGCATGTGCGGTGTATGCGGATCAAATTCCTCCTCGCTCCATAAAGTGAAATCCTCCCAGGCTTCCAACACGGCTTCCGGTCCGAAATGTTTCGCAGAGAATTTGAGTAATTTCTCAGGCAATCCTTTAATTACATGGCGTAGTTGATGCCACAAGAAATCTTCAGCTTGTGGCACTTCTTGTGCCTGTAAACAACACTGTTTGTATTTTTTCCCGCTGCCACAAAGGCAGGGATCGTTGCGCCCAGGTTTCATTTTTTCCTCTTTAAAGAATCTCTAATCAACTGTCATTTTGAGCATAGCGAGAAATCTATTGTATTACCAAGATTACTCATGTTGCTCGGAATGATTAAAATGAGTTACTCAGAGTTTTCTGAGGGGGAATTTCTTTGCGAGGGATCTCTTTTGAATGCTGGCGCCAGTTTGTGCGGGTCGACTTCGTTCCGCTGATTTTTGGCGGCGGATGCCCACCAGGTAAGTTGCGTGAAGGTTCTGGAAAAATAGCTCATCCATTTTTCCGCATCGATCTGTTCGAGAGAATTTCCGTCTTCCGCGAGCACTTCATGCGCTTTGGGAATATGAATCATCGCTGAAACCGGCAAGCAACCCAGCTCCGATAGAAAAGACCGCATGCCTACCGCTGCTCTGACACCACCCCATTGCCCCGCCGAGTAAGTGACAATCGCGCTGGGTTTATACGAAAACAACGAGCTGCCGAAGTGGTTGAGCAAATGCGCCAAAGCCGGGCTCACTGAATGATTGTATTCGGGACTCACCATGACATAACCATCCGCTGCTGCGATCTTTTCCGCTAAGGATTGGAGCTGAGCGGGCGCTTTGCCTTGCGCGTAAGCAAAATGCGGTTTGAATATGGGTTCAAGATCGAAATCCAGCGGATCAATCAGTTCTGCTGAAACGTCGTCTTGATGCATTTGCGCCAAACAGGCTCTTGCGACTCTAAGGCCCAGCCGGGGAGGGTTGGAGGGTGAGCTGTCCCGCACTGTTCCAAGGAAGATTAGGAATTTCATCGATATTCTATGAAAAATTGGAATAACACCCTAGTTAACGGGTGGCAATGCGAAGCATTGATGTCCCTGTTGAACACCGAGTTAAGTGCCTCGCTCCCACATTGGCTTGAGTTCTTTGCCCATAACCAAGGTGTGAAGATTGCACATAGCCTCGTGAATCTTAGCAGTGGCTTCGAGTATGTCTTGAACTCGAACAACTTCGACTTTTGTTTTAAGTGAACCTCGGGCAGAGGCAAAGCCAATTGTTACTTCGCCTTTCTCTGGGTTCATGACCAAGCCATTGTGTGCATACTTGTTTCTCGCTTTCTGTGCGGTCTCGATACTCGCAATAACCTTCTTGTACCCGGCTAGCGCCGGGTTGCTTGGCAGAAGCTGCTCACACAACGAATTGATGATATCTATGCGCTGCTGAAAGTTTGAATGTGCGACAAGGATTACAGCTCGATAGTCAAGTGCCCCCTTGTAGCCAGCCAGCTTGCTGATCGCGATGTTCACTGCCGACTCAAGCGCCCCCCATACGCATGTCATTCGCCCTAACTCCAGCATGAAAGGGTTTGGGGAAGGCCAGTCATCGGCAAAATCGTGTCGATTTTTCATAGTTTGCGGCGTCCCGTCTCGAACGACGGGTTAGGTATTCTCACTTGGTATTGCGCCTGTAGTTTTAAGAGTGAATTCGGGTACGCGGGTGTCGTTCCATTTACGCATTAAGTGGCCACAAACTGCGCAATTAAAAAAGTCACTGTCTTTTGCAGGTAGTCGATAAATTTTCATGGAATAAACAGAACCGCAATTTTCGCATGTTGCATCAGCATCTTTCCCACTCATCCAAGTTTGAATCATTACTTTTTCCTCAAGAAATGAAAGTAATTTTAAATGCCTAACGTGATGTATACGACACGATTTGTCCAATAATACTTAGCAGGTACCGTGCGGTCATGGTTAATAATCGATATCTTGTTGTTAAAACTTATTAAAGTTTATCGTAATCAGACAAATTGTTTCAGCAAATACGTCATCACTGCCAGCTTACAGCAAAAAGATAGTAGCCAGACTCAGAAAAATAAAGAATCCGCCACTATCTGTGACCGCAGTAATCATCACGCTGGAGCCGATGGCTGGGTCGCGGCCGAATTTGCGTAGGGTCAGCGGGATCAGCACACCGAGCAGCGCTGCCAGCAGCAGATTCAGCACCAGCGCCAAGGTCATGACCAGACCGAGTTCGGCGTTCTGGTAAATGGCGAAGGTAAACAGGCCGACGATGGTTCCCCAGAGCAGGCCGTTGACGATACTGACGCCGACTTCTTTGGTGATTAATTTCCAGGCGCTGCTGGTGCTGATTTGATCCAGCGCTAGCGCGCGCACGATCATGGTGATGGTTTGATTGCCTGAGTTGCCGCCAATGCCGGCGATAATCGGCATCAGCGCGGCGAGTGCGACCAGTTTCTCGATGGAGTCTTCAAACAGGCCGATGACGCGGGAAGCGATGAAAGCGGTGACCAGGTTGACGGCCAGCCAGACCCAGCGGTTTTTAACGCTCTTTAAGATCGGCGCAAAAAGATCTTCCTCTTCGCTCAAACCGGCCAGGTTCAATGCCTCGTTTTCGGCTTTGTCGCGGATGAAATCGATGACGGTGTTGACGGTGACGCGGCCCAGCAGTTTTTCGTTTTCATCCACCACGGAAGCGGAAACCAGATCGTAACGCTCGAACGCATTGGCGGCTTGTTGCGCGACATCATCCGGTTGCAATTTGATTATTTCGTTGGTCATGACATCGGCAACCAAGGTATCCGGATCGCTGACCAGCAAGCGGTTAATCAGTAATACGCCTTTTAACTGTTCATCTCTGTCGACCACGAAGAGTTGGTCGGTATGATCCGGCATTTCGTCCCACATGCGTAAATAACGCAAAACCACTTCCAGCCGGATATCTTCACGAATCGTGATGACATCGAAATCCATTAAGGCACCGACGGAATCCTCCGGGTACGACATGGCGGAACGCAGTTGTTCGCGCTCTTCCACGGGGAGCGAGCGGAAAACATCATCCATCACTTCCTGCGGCAAATCGGGCGCAAGATCGGCGATCTCGTCGGCATCCAGATATTCCGTCGCCGCGACCAATTCCTGATTGTGCATGTCGGTGATCAGTGTGGCACGCACGGCATCGGAAGTTTCCAGCAAGACTTCTCCGTCCCGGTCCGATTTGACCATGCTCCAGATTAACAACCGGTCTTCCAGCGGCAGCGCTTCGAGGATCAGCGCGATGTCAGCGGGATGGAGCTGATCCAAAAAGGCCTGCAACTCGGACAGATTTTGTTTTTGTACCGTGGATTCAGCCAGCGATTCTTCCGGCGCATCCTGCAAATTCACCAATCCTTCGACCAGTTTGTATTTGCGCAGCAGGTAAGTTGCCTGTTGTTGGGGGGTTGGTGAATTTTCCGGGTCGTTGGTGTCGTTTTCGGTCATAACGGATTGTCGCTTGCAAGGCAGTTTGTATTAGTGAGTAAGTCCAGCGCGTTTATACGCTGAACAGTTTGCAGTTTGATGACCGGAAAGTATAACCCTCAGTACGATACCAATACCATTAAATTATCCGATGAATGGAGAAATCATTTAGGGAGTGTCTGAATAACTGTCATTTCGAGCATAGCGAGAAATCTATACTGTAAATTCCCAAAGATTCCTCACTACGTTCGGAATGACAAAGGCGGGTTATTCAGAGACTGCTTCAAGTAGTTTGATGGAATTTCTACAGAATTGCTTTTAATTGGAGAAGCATCTGCCCGTGCAAAATATATTCAGATGTGAGATTTCAGCATGGCAATCACCGGTTTTGTCTGGGGCCGGATGCCGCGCCATAAAAAGAAAGATTCTGCCGCTTGTTCCACCAGCATGCCGATACCGTCGGCTATCTGGTGCGTGCCATTTTGTTGTGCGAATTTGAGAAAGCGCGTGGGCTCCTGGCGATACATCATATCGTAGGCGAGGATAGCCTGCGCAAAAACACCGGCGGGTAATTCGGGTAGCGCATCGTGCAGGCTGGCGGAAGTGGCATTGATGATGATGTCAAAGTGCCCATCGGCAAAATGCATAAAATCGACCGCGACGCTATTGCCATAAGCACTAAACTGTTCCTGCAGTGCCGCTGCTTTTGCGGGAGTGCGGTTAGCAATTGCCAGCAGCGAGGGGTTTTGTTGCAGCAGCGGCAGGATGACGCCCCGTGCGGCGCCGCCAGCACCTAGCAGTAATATACGTTTTTCTGCGATGGGAATTCCCAGATTGCATTCGATGTCACGGACTAATCCCGCGCCATCGGTGTTATCACCGAGAATTTTATCGTTTTCGAATTTAAGTGTATTGACCGCCTGCGCGATGGTTGCCCGTTCCGTTAAACGGGTGGCCAGCCGGTAAGCTTCGAGCTTGAATGGCACAGTAACATTCATGCCTTTGCCGCCGTGCTGGCGGAAGTTTTCTACAGTTGCCTCGAAACCATCCAGTGGCGCCAGCAGTGCGTCATACTGCATGGATTGTTCTGTTTGTTGCGCAAAGGTTTTGTGGATCAGGGGTGATTTGCTATGTGAAATGGGGTTGCCAATCACGGCATAAGAATCGAGCATGGACGGAGAAGTACTTGGTTAAGTTGGAATTAAGAACCGTTTCCGGTTGCCCATGAATAACTATTGACTCAGCAGCATATCCGAAGCGGCAAAGACCCAGGTGCGGGTAATATGCAGGATATCCGTATCCTGACTGATATCCGGTGGAAAAGGGGAAAATCCATTTTGTCCGGCAAGTTTTACAATATTGATGGCGGCATCAT
Organism: Nitrosomonas sp.; assembly: GCF_043753625.1. Classification (GTDB taxonomy): domain Bacteria; phylum Pseudomonadota; class Gammaproteobacteria; order Burkholderiales; family Nitrosomonadaceae; genus Nitrosomonas. The sequence continues at coordinate 41,648 of NZ_JAYUWI010000023.1, read as the reverse complement.
CCAGGATTTTCTCTCCGGATGAGCGATTGATTTCAATCGACTCCACGCTGCCATCCGACCGGATACTGACGGTAAGCTGTAAGTTGCCATAGAGTTTATCTTTTCTGGCGGCTTCGGGGTAATTCAAATTGCCGATGCGCTCGACTTTCATGCGCCAATCCTCGACATAGCGTGCAAATCGGTATTCTTTGGTGCGCGCGCCGACAAATTTGCGTTTCGGGCGCTTTTGATAGCTATCATGATCTTGATCAATTTGCGCTCGGAGACGGACGATATCAAGACTACGGAGCAATAACTCAGCCGGATCTGTTGTGACTTGTTTGCTTTCGGCTTCGTTCTTGTGTTCGCTGGGTTGTTCGATTTGCGGGATATCGCTGACCGCAGCCATCAGCTTCTTGGCTTCCTGTTCCAGTTGCTTAACTTTTTGTTGCGCTACGTTGTTATTGGTCACTGGCTTGCTTTTAGGCAGTACCGGAAAGGGTGTTTTTGCCCGTCGATCGGCGTCCGTATTGCCACCACCGTCCAGATTATCTTGCGCAAGCAATTCGGTTTCTTTCGGTTTGGTCAGTGTCTTGTTGTTAACCAGAACAACTTCCAGGGATGACGCAATTTTGTCGAATTTCGGTTGCGGGAACTGAAAAGTCACTCCCAAAAGAATGATGACATGCAGTAACATGGAAGCAACCATCGCTGCAACCATGCGATTGGTTGGGGAAGATAGATAACCGCCCAGCGTTGCTGGTATGGTTTTGTGTATTTGAATAGTAACAGCCAAAGGGTTAAACCTTGAAAATTAAGTCCGACAGACTCCTAGCTCATGCAATTATATTATTTTAGGAAACAGATTCATCATAAATTTGGAGAATAGCTTATGCATCCTGTTTTTGCAGGAATTCTGCGTGCAAGTTACGCTCAAGCAGATCTACCTCAGATAATTTAAGTTTGACGTAAGTATTAGGCGCCATTTCAGGTAGCGAAGGTACTCGTGTGACGAATGGAATATGATCAAATTTCACTAAATTTTCTTTAATGACCTGTGCGTTAATGATTTGAATTTTTTCCTGTAGTAACCAGCGTAAACACCAATAACGTTCCATCGCACGCTGGAATTCGCTATAAATCCCATAGGCTGTTTCAAAGTCTCGCATCGCGATTAAAAGACTAGTGCTCTCTTTGGTATAGTGTGGTGGCTTAGCGCGCAGCATGGCAATGAGTTGCCGCTGATTAATCAGATCAACATAACGTCGCATGGGGGAGCTGCTCCATGCGTATTGCGAGACACCTAGTCCTTGGTGAGGGGCTGGAGATGTGCTCATCTTGACCTTGCCATTGGCTTGACTGCGGAAGATGCCGGTAATGCCCGCGTCGGTCAATTGTTTTCCCCACTCCGTATTGACATAAATCATCAGCTCAGACACGACTTTATCAATGGGTGATCCGCGCCGGCGTTCGCTGATTGTGATGTGGTCATTGTTGATTTCAAAACTATAATCAATTTTGTCATTATTCGTATCACTTGCTTTGCCGCGTTGATTTTCCATCTTGCAGGAAAATTTCCACAGCAGGCTCAATTCCTTGCTAAAGGTGTGTTCAAAATCGCCTTTGCTTAATGTGGCTTCATTGAAATACGGTTCGAGTGAATTGTGACGTAAATTTGCTGCAATTTTTATTTTCTCAATCCGGCTTTCTGTGCTTTTGACGGTAAAATCATCCGATACATCAAGATATAAGGAAAGCACAGGGCACAACCGGTTTTCTGCTAATGTGAAGTGATTGATGGTGACATCCGGCAGCATGGTGATTTTGTTTCCGGGCAGATAAACCGTCGATAGGCGCGATGAAGCGGCTTTATCGAGTGTTGACTCGGGAACGATTCCCAGCGCTGGCGCCGCAATATGGATACCGATGCGGAAACTGCCAAATGCTAAGGGTGTGACAGAAAAAGCATCATCAATTTCTGTTGTTGAGGCATCGTCGATACTGAATGCAGTCACATCTGCGATGGGTAAATCGGAAAAATCGTTAGATGCTTGATGCGACTCGAGTTCACCAAAGTCGATGCCTTCAGGAAAATATTCCCAGATAAATTGATTGAAATGGTAATCGTGTGAGGATGGAATGGCGCCACACTTTTCCATCAATTTCACAACGGTGAGTTTTTTTTCTGTACAGACTGTTTCGAGTGCTTTCCACTCAACCGAGTTTTTATCGGGTTTGTAGAGTAAATTAGGTGTACGCGGTTTAAATTCCTCTGGTAGCAAAAACTGATTTAATTGTTCCACATAACAGGCTTGCTGCGCTGCTTGCAGGCGTTTTTTTTCCTGACCAGCTAAAGCCGCTTTAAGTGCATCCGGTGGCGCAGCTTTGTAGCGTCCATGCCCTTTTTTATAGAAATACATCGGCGCGTTCTGCAGCAGGAGCAAAGTGGCAGCAGCTTCAATCGGGCTGGGTGTATGGCCAAAGTAATCGGCTGCCAGGGTATCGCTGGAAAACTCTGTATCCTGTGTGCAGCATTCCCAGAGAAAATCCGGATCCAATTCATCGGCTATTTTTTGCACATGATTCATGAATTCGGATAACGGCGGCGCATCAAATCGAAATAGCACTGACGTTGCTTTAATCTTTGAACGTTTGCCATGCACAGCCTCTATTTGTAACGAGGTATTGTTGTCAGCCAGTATCGTGCCTACCTTAAAGGTTCCAGTTTCTTCGTAAAAAACATTCATAAGATTGCTTTTATCATTACGGTAGGGCAATTAGAGCAGGACTGTATCGGGAGAGATTGAGCCATCATCGGAAAATTAAAGGTTTTGACATACAATTCATAAAAGTTTTTTGTAATGTATAAACCTGATCAACAATTCTGCATTATATACGAGACGCTTGCTAAAGATAAAAAGCAGTAGACAATTGTTGCCAAAAATAGTGCCAGCTTATTTCAAGGAACCGGCTGGAACTGCTGACAGGACTTCAGAGTGCTGCGGTTATTTAAAAAGAGGAAGTGATGAGATTTAATCGTTTTTGTGTTTTTTTATAAATGATTGGATAGTGTTTTTTAGCTCGGAATCAGGCAGTGTGGTGGCTAATTGACTTAAACAATCTTTTCCGGTCTGACTCAATTTTAATTTTTCCTTGGTATATCCTTTATCTGCGAGTGTTTCGGTGTTTTTCCCAAAGTTATGTGCTTGCACCAAAATTTGAATTGAAGTAACTTCCCATCCTAGTTCCTGTAGCTTGAGCAACATCGAAGGTGAAATTTGCTTTAGTTTTGAAGCAATAGCACCATTTTCAGCCATTATTGTCAGCTTGCCATTCGATGTTCGACTCAGGGTGCAATGCTGCGCTAGTTGCACGGGAACAAGTTTGGAGAAGATTAATTGATCTGCATATAATCGATGAGCTAAAGAGAATAAGTTTTCATATTCAGGTGTCTTGCCCAGAAGATTAAGATAAGAATTAACTTTATAAGAGGTCATGTGGTTATTTAAAAAATATCCAATGAATAAAAAATATGAATATTATTTTTATTTCTGATAAATCAGAACGAGCGAGAAAGATAACATTAACTAGGCTACACATTACATTATTAATAAGTGCTTTTCTATTTGTTATCGTAACTTTAGCACTGAGTTTAAACTTTGTTTCACTGCGCTACGCTGATCGGATCGATACGCCAGTTTTAAGAGCGGTATTAGTCAATCCTCAAGAGGAAAGACATCAAAAAATTCAAACCCATTTGCAAGATAATTTAAATATAATGGCCATTAAGTTGGGCCAAATGCAGGCGCAATTATTAAGTTTAGACGCACTGGGTGAGCGTTTGGCAGAATCTTCCGGTATCAAGTCGCGAGATTTCTTATTTAATGCAGTGCCGGGGCAAGGTGGCGCACGGACTGATCATTCGTCTGAAGAATTAACGTTTACTGAATTTAATCATAAGCTCCAGGAATTATCGGATATGTTGGATGAAAGGACAGATAAACTGGGTGCATTAGACTCTTTATTGCGGCATGACCGATTAACAAAATATGTTCTGCCCTCTGAAATGCCAGTTGAAACAGATTGGTATTCTTCTGGCTATGGATACCGAATTGATCCATTTACGGGAAAGAGAGCGTTTCACGAAGGCGTGGATTTTTCTGCTGAGATAGGCACGCCGATAAAAGCAGCAGCCGGTGGCGTGGTGGTCTTTTCAGATCGACATCCGGAATATGGTAATATGATTGAGATTGATCATGGAGATAATTTGGTGAGTCGTTATGCACACGCGTCGAAACGTTTGGTAGAACTGGGACAAGTCGTATTGCAGGGGCAGAAGATAGCTGAAGTGGGCAATACCGGGCGCTCTACAGGCGCGCATCTGCATTTCGAGATTAGACATAGAGACAAACCGCTTAATCCATCCAAGTTTCTGAAAAAAAATAGCTAAACCGAATTTAAGGAAATGCTGATTATTCGTGCATGAATCTTTATTGTTGAGTAATCTTCAGTTCATCGTTGCACATCTTAAATATTGAGTAGCCTTCGGCGGTGAGTTTCTTTTTATGCCAAGAGATTTTAGTTCACCCTATAAATGTTTTAAATTTAGTTGATAATTCATTAAAGTATTTCTGTGGGTGAGGTAAAATCTCACCCTTTGTTTTTTAAACTAATTGTTTAAATAGAATTTCTAGAGACATTATGCTAAGTAATCTACTTAAGAAGATTTTTGGTAGTCGTAATGACCGGATGGTTAAGCAATATTTTCAAGCCGTGCGTATTATTAACGAGCTGGAATCAGCCATCGCGGGTTTATCGGATACTGAATTACGTACAAAAACAGATGAATTCAAGAAACGCATTCATAATGGGGAATCTTTGGATGTGTTATTACCAGAAGCATTTGCCGTGGTGCGTGAAGTTGGTAAGCGGGTTCTGGAAATGCGCCATTTTGATGTGCAGCTCATTGGCGGCATGGTATTGCATGAGGGCAAGATTTCTGAGATGCGTACTGGTGAGGGTAAAACCCTCATGGCAACTTTACCCGCATATCTGAATGCGCTGGCGGGTAAGGGTGTGCATATCGTCACTGTGAATGATTATTTGGCAAAGCGTGATGCGGATTGGATGGGGAAGATCTATCAGTTTCTCGGAATGAGCGTGGGTGTGATTTATGCACAAATGCCGCATAGTGATAAGCAGGCTGCTTATGCTGCAGATATTACTTATGGCACTAACAACGAATATGGCTTTGATTATTTGCGTGACAATATGGTGACGCATGAGTATGAGCGTGTGCAACGTTTGCTCAATTTTGCAATTGTGGATGAAGTGGATTCCATCTTGATTGATGAAGCGCGCACGCCATTAATTATTTCGGGGCAGGCAGAAGGCGATACAGAAATATATGTGCGTATTAATGTCCTGATTCCTAAGCTGACGCGCCAGGAAACAGAAGAAAGTCCAGGCGATTATAGTGTGGATGAAAAAACTCACCAGGTTACGCTTAGCGAAGCTGGTTTTGAACATTCCGAGCGACTGCTGGCAACAGCTGGTTTACTAAAGTCAGGCAGCAGTCTTTATGATCCAGCTAATATCAATTTAATTCATCATCTGAATGCGGGCTTACGTGCACATAACTTATATTTTCTCGATCAAAATTATGTCGTGCAGAATGGTGAAGTAATTATCGTCGATGAGTTTACTGGACGTCTGATGGCTGGTCGCCGCTGGTCTGATGGGTTGCATCAGGCTGTGGAAGCGAAAGAAGGTGTTGCAATTCAGAAAGAGAATCAGACGCTGGCTTCAATAACTTTCCAGAATTATTTTCGCATGTATCAGAAATTATCCGGTATGACCGGTACTGCCGATACCGAGGCTGCTGAGTTCCAGCAAATCTATGGGTTGGAGACGGTTATCATTCCGACGCATCGTCCGATGATTCGTGATGATCGTATGGATCAGGTATTTCGTACAACAAAAGAAAAAAATGAAGCAATTATTCAAGGAATCAAGGAATGTTATGAGCATGGACAACCAGTTCTGGTGGGTACAACATCCATTGAGAATAATGAGTTGTTGTCCAAGCTACTGGAACGGGAAAAACTGCCGCATCAGGTTTTGAATGCCAAACAGCATGCGAGTGAAGCAGGTATTGTTGTGCAAGCTGGTCGGCCTAAAATGATTACCATAGCAACGAATATGGCAGGTCGTGGTACGGATATTGTGTTGGGTGGTAATCCGGAGCCGGAAATAGAACGGATACGGCATGATGAGAAATTAAGTGAAGAGGAAAAAGAAAAATATATCAATGAAGCTTATGCGAGGTGGAAGGTAGCTCATGAAGATGTTTTGAGTAAAGGTGGTTTGCACATTATTGGTACTGAGCGACATGAGTCTCGCCGCGTGGATAATCAGTTGCGTGGGCGTTCAGGCAGGCAAGGGGATCCAGGGTCCAGTCGTTTTTATCTTTCGCTTGAGGATCCTTTGCTACGTATATTTGCGTCAGATCGTGTTGCCAACATCATGACACGTCTCAAAATGCCCGAGGGAGAAGCTATTGAACATCCGTGGGTTACTCGTGCTATTGAAAATGCTCAGCGTAAAGTAGAAGCGAGAAATTTTGATATGCGCAAACAACTACTGGAGTTCGATGATGTGGCTAATGATCAGCGTAATGTGATTTATCAACAGCGCAATGGATTATTAGAAGAAGATCATGGTATATCAGAAACAATCACGGCAATACGTGAGAATGTTTTAAGTAATTTGTTCAGCTTATATATTTCCCCCCAAAGTGTTGAAGAGCAATGGGATGTGCTGGGTTTGGAAAAAGCGCTTGCAGCGGAATATCAGTTACATTTTCCTTTGCAGGAATGGCTCGAGAAAGAGCCAGAGTTACATGAAGAAAATTTGTATGAGCGTATTGTTGAGCTTGCTAATGAGCAATATCAAGCAAAAGTGGAAACGGTGGGTGCTGAGCCAATGCACCATTATGAGCGTGCTGTAATGTTGCAAAGTTTGGATTCGCATTGGCGGGAACATCTGGCGGCATTGGATCATTTGCGCCAAGGTATACACTTGCGTGGTTATGCGCAGAAGAATCCAAAGCAAGAATATAAACGTGAAGCTTTTGAGCTTTTTACCAATATGCTCGAAGAGATCAAGCACGAGGTTTCGAAAATACTTTTAACTGTGCAAATTAAGAATGAGCAGCAGGTAGAAGCCGTGTCGGAATCGCTAAGATCACCAGAAAATATACAATTTCATCATGATTCCTATGAGGAATCCCTGGTCGAGGAAACTGAGTACGAGAGAGCTCAAGATGAGAAAGTGCAACCTTTTGTACGCCAAAACGAAAAAGTTGGCCGCAACCAATTGTGTCCTTGTGGTTCCGGTAAAAAATATAAGCAGTGCCATGGAAAGGTTAAATAATTACTCAATAAAGCAATCTGTTATGTGTGTGTTTTGTTGGTCCTGCTCCATTGAAATACTTTTAAGTCCTCTATAATCCTTAATATGGTTATGGTATACTGCGCGCTTTTGTAGTTTATAGTTTGTAAATTTGCTCGTGAAAGTGGTGGGAAGTAGGTAAATTTTCCTTTTTATCGATAGCCTTACATGAAAATATAACTGATGGAATAGTCGAATATGGCTGATAGTTTTAGCATCCCTGATCAAATGAGCGGCAGAAGAAAATTCTTGGTCGCAGTAACATCCGTAGCAGGCGGTATTGCGGGAGTTGCAATTGCAACCCCCTTTGTGATGAGTATGATGCCTAGTGAAAGGGCTAAAGCGGCTGGGGCGCCAGTAGAGGTTGATATATCAAAGCTTGAGCCTGGCATGCTTCTGATGGTCGAATGGCGCGGAAAAGTCGTATGGGTTTTAAACCGTACTCCGGAAATGCTTGAGACGCTTGTGAAAGTAGAAGATGAGCTAGCCGACCCGAATTCAGAAAAACCGCAGCAACCGGAATATGCTCAAAATCGTACGCGATCAATCAAACCGGAAATTCTCGTTACTGAAGGTGTGTGCACACACTTAGGGTGTTCTCCTGTATTTAGGAAGGAGATTGCTCCTGCGGATTTGGGTCCAGATTGGTTAGGCGGATTTTTCTGTCCTTGTCATGGATCAAAATTTGATTTGGCTGGCCGCGTGTATAAAAGTGTACCGGCTCCAACTAATATGGTTGTTCCTCCTCATGTATATTTGAGCGATAGCCGTCTTTTAATTGGAGCTACAAGCGAGGGATCTGTGTAAATGAATAAGATAATTGAATGGATCGATAAACGATTTCCATTAACGTCAAATTGGAAAGCACATCTTTCCGAATATTATGCCCCTAAGAACTTTAATTTCTGGTATTTTTTTGGCTCATTAGCCTTGTTGGTTCTGGTTAACCAGATACTTACCGGAATTTTCCTCACTATGAATTATAAGCCGGATGCCGGTATGGCATTTGCTTCTGTTGAATATATCATGCGTGATGTGGATTATGGTTGGTTAATTCGCTATATGCATTCAACAGGTGCTTCCATGTTTTTTGTCGTGGTTTATCTGCATATGTTTCGCGGAATGATGTACGGTTCTTACCAGAAACCACGGGAGCTCTTGTGGCTAGTTGGTATGGCAATATTCCTTGTGTTGATGAGTTTAGCTTTTACTGGATATATCTTACCTTGGGGACAAATGTCTTACTGGGGTGCACAAGTGATTGTGAGTATGTTTGGAGCAATTCCAACTATTGGAGAATCTCTCCAGCAATGGGTGCTGGGTGATTTTACACTTTCGGATGTTGCGCTGAATCGTTTCTTTGCGTATCACGTTGTAACATTGCCTTTGATAATGTTAGTTCTAGTGTTCGCACATATTCTAGCGTTGCATGAAGTTGGATCAAATAATCCAGATGGCATTGAAATAAAAGCAAATAAAAACCCAAAAACGGGTGTTCCTGTCGATGGAATACCATTTCATCCTTATTACTCTGTAAAGGATATAGTCGGTGTTGTGGTGTTTTTAATGGTATTTTGTGGAATTGTCTTCTTTGCTCCGGAAATGGGCGGGTATTTCTTAGAATACAATAATTTTATACCTGCAAACACATTGCAAACGCCAGATCATATAGCGCCGGTATGGTATTTTACACCTTATTACTCCATGCTTAGGGCAGTGACTGTCAATTTTCTATGGGTAGATGCAAAGTTGTGGGGTGTGATATTGATGGCTGCTTCTGTGGTTATCTTTGCTTTCTTACCTTGGCTAGATAGAAGTCCAGTTAAATCGATACGCTATAAAGGTAAATATTTCAAGACAGCCTTAACGCTTTTTGTGATTAGCTTTTTCGTATTGGGTTGGCTCGGAACAAAATCTCCGACTCCTTTATATACTTTATTAGCGCAAATCTTTACAGTCATCTATTTTGCTTTCTTTATTTTAATGCCGTGGTATAGCAAGATAGATAAAACGAAACCTGAGCCCAAAAGAGTAAAAGAGTAAAAAAAATGAAGAAAATAACAATTGTTATATTTATCTTATACATGGCTCCATTTAGTGGATTGTTCGCTGCTGAGTCTGGTATGGTGTTAGATAGTGCTCCAGTCAGTACAACGGACAATGATTCGTTACAACGTGGTGCAGAGAGTTTTGTTAACTATTGCCTAACTTGTCATGGCGCAAGCTATATGCGCTATAACCGTCACCGTGATATTGGATTCACTAATGAAGAAATACTTGCCAAGCTGGTATTTACAGGTCAGAAAGTCGGCGGTCTGATGGAATCTGCAATGCGGAAGAAAGAAGGTGAGGTATGGTTTGGTGTTGCGCCACCTGACTTATCAGTAATAGCTCGCTCGCGAGGAGCAGATTGGTTATATACTTATCTACGGGCTTTTTATCGTGACGACTCCACTGCGACTGGATGGAACAATCTTGTTTTTGATCGTGCAGCGATGCCGCATATTTTTTATCAATTGCAGGGTGAGCAGAAATTGATTGTTAAAACAAGTGATAAAGGTGAGCAAAAAGCCCTGGTACTTGATAAACAAGGTGAAATGACTAAGGCAGAGTTTGATAGCTTTGTCGGTGATTTGGTTAACTATCTGGTTTATTTAGGTGAGCCTCACGCAAATGCCCGTAAGGAATTAGGGCTGACAGTCATGGCTTTTCTTTTAGGTATGCTGATTTTATCCTATGCGCTAAAAAGAGAGTATTGGAAAGATATTCATTGACATCAAACTTGCTGAATATATTGTAACGAAGTCTGGGAATAGAAGTTATGATGACACTATATTCAACAATTACATGCCCATACAGCCATCGTTGCCGGATTGTTCTGCACGAGAAGGATATGGATTTTCAGGTAATTGACGTCGATCCAAATAATAAATCAGAAGACTTAGCTGTAATGAGTCCCTATGGAAAAGCGCCGGTACTTGTGGAACGCGATCTTGTGTTATATGAATCAAATATCATTAATGAATATATCGATGATCGTTTTCCACACCCGCAATTAATGCCAGCAGATCCCGTAATGCGAGCTCGTGCACGCTTATTATTGTTCCGTTTTGAACAAGAATTATTTTGTTATATCGATACGTTTGATGGTTCAGATCAAAAAGCAATTGATAAAGCTCGTACTGTGATAGCAGATAATCTGACGATTATATCTCCAATCTTTGAAAAACAGAGATTTATGCTTGGTGATGAATTTTCAATGCTTGATGTTGCGATAGCGCCTCTGCTATGGCGACTGGAACATTTTGGAATTCGCCTCCCTAAACAAGCGGCACCGTTACTAAAGTATTCGGAAAGATTGTTTAGTCGGCCGTTGTTTATTGACGCCTTATCAGCTTCAGAAAAGATAATGCGGAAATGAGCACTAATTCAACGAAACCCTATTTAATTCGCTCAATTTATGATTGGTGCATTGACAGTAGTTTTACACCATATGTATCTGTAAAAACCTATCTGGATTTAGATATTCCAATAGAGTATATAAATAATGGCGAGATAGTTTTTAATATAAGTGCAAAGGCCGTGCATGAGCTTATAATTAATAATGATTCTATTAGCTTTATTGCACGATTCAATGGTGTATCAAGAAAGCTGGAAATACCGCTTGCCGCGGTTAAGGGAATTTTTGCGAAAGAAGTAAATCAAGGAATAGCATTCTCCTCTGATAATAAAGAAGTGGAGAATCAAAGAACGCCAGATAACGAACAACAGAATAGTACGATCCAAAATTCTTTAACTTATCAAACAAAAAAATCACTCAGATCCAATCTTCGCATAATCAAATGACTTTAGCATTTGGTTTGGTCATATTAAGTTGCCGACATAGCTCAGATGGTAGAGCAGCTGATTTGTAATCAGAAGGTCCCGAGTTCGATTCTTGGTGTCGGCACCATAAAAACAATAAGTTAGCAAAAGAATATCCTAGTAGTATCAAATATTGGGGCAGCAGTGGGGCACTTATAAATAACAAAGTGCAATACTGGTGCCCAATTTTTATTTTTATCTTTCTTGCGAAACCCACCACAAAAACCACAAAAGTACCCTATTTTATTTTTAACTGACCCATAAATGCCCCGTTAATGAAATAATCAAAATTAACTTGATGTATATCAAGAATGTATATCTAATATTCTTATGAATGTATATCAGATGTTGTAATTTATTGCCCTATGTTGTAATCTACTTACAGTGATTAATCACTTGAAGAGGAAAATATGGCAAATATTGAAAAACGTGTTTCCAATGATGGGAAAAACAGTTATCGGGTAAAAATAAGATTAAAAGGATTTCCTTCCCAATCTGCGACATTTGAGCGCCTGACCGATGCCAAGAAATGGGCGCAGCAAACAGAATCAGCTATTCGTGAAGGCCGTCACTTCAAAACAACGGAAGCTAAACGCCATACCCTGGCCGATTTGATAGATCGATATTGCCGGGACGTATTGCCAGCCAAAAAGAGTGCAAAAGACCAAGCGCAACAATTAACATGGTGGAAAGCTGAAATAGGAAGCTATGCCCTTGCTGATGTAACACCCTCACTATTGGCAGAATGCAGAGATAAACTAGGCCGTGAAATCACTGTACGCAATAAACCCCGCTCACCTGCAAGCGTAGTGCGATATATAGCCGCACTATCTCATGCTTTCACTATCGCTGTAAAAGAATGGGGCTGGTTAGAAGATAGCCCAATGCGTAAAGTAACTAAGCCAAAAGAATCACGCGGGCGCGTTCGTTTCTTGTCCGATGAAGAACGTATACGCTTATTAAAAGTCTGCAAAGAATCAAGCAACCCTTATTTATATACCGTTGTTGTGTTGGCATTGTCTACCGGAATGCGTCAAGGCGAAATCATGGGCTTGACTTGGGACGTAGTAGATTTAAACCAAGGCCGCGCAATACTACATGAAACCAAAAACGGCGAACGCCGCGCCGTGGCGATTACTGGCCATGCTTTAGAACTACTAAAAGAACTTTCCAAAGTACGCCGGATTGATAGCAATTTACTTTTTCCAGCTAAGGAAAACGCACCACAAAAGCCACAGAAGCCTATGGATTTACGCACGCCATGGGAGACCGCGGTTAAAAAAGCAGAGCTTCAAGATTTCAAATTCCATGATTTACGTCATAGTGCTGCAAGCTACTTGGCTATGAATGGCGCAAGCCTAGCCGAAATTGCCGAAGTGCTGGGGCATAAGACTTTGCAAATGGTGAAGCGTTACGCGCACCTAAGCGAAGGGCATACCGCCCGCGTTGTTCAATCCATGAATGATAAGATTTTTGGGGGCGCGTAATATGCTATTAGCTTGGAATACATTAACCGAGAGTGTGAATTATCTTTCGAGCAATACTGGTAGAAAATGGAATGAGCGCGAAGTAATACAAGCTAGTCTGGATTTTGGAATATTCCTGCATGCGCAAATAAATACAGATCGGGATGATGTGCCGAAATGGATGAAAGAAAATGAAATAGTCGAGCTTCCATTTAATATTGATCTTTTACGTTTCTTGGGTGGCGAAGGATTGATACAAATTGTACGGTATAAGGATAATTTGTATAAATTTGAACCAGGTATTAAAGCCGAACTTGAGAATCTAAGGATGTCTAAAAACGCATTATGTGAATTATTAGAGAGATTTGAAGCAAAGAACAAGGAGCATAATTCTTTAAAGCTTGAAGAATTAGTGGTAGCAAATATTAATACACGAGAATCAAAGCAATTAGAGCCAGAAATACATACCTTGTTTGATCCAATGCACAAAAAAGCAATAACACTTCTGTTTGATAGAGTTACTGAATTAAGGTGGAAGGAATTCTTTAATAGAGCTAAACGCAACGGATTGAAGGACATTCGAGAAACTAATGGCAAGTACAATCCGGCAAAAATTGCAGAATGGCTTGTCAATAAAGGGGCTTACACGAAGGAACAAGTTGATCGTAAATTAGCAAACAATCTGCCAGAGCGCAGTAAGGATAAAAAATATCTTATAACAGGAGATTTTGATTAATTCCGCCATTTCTTCACCATGATTTATGACTTAGTCTTACTTAACAACTCAGCATGGGCTTCTTTATTTTGTTCCAGCAATACTTCGTTTAAGGTGTGCATCATCAATACCGGATCATCCTGTGACAGAACAATGCCGTGCTCTGTCGCTATTCTTTCAATGAGTGCATCTAATTTGTCATTGCTCATGTTAAAACCGCAGCTACATTTTCAATGTTGGCGAAGAGCTGCCTGCGGATAATCGTTAATCGTTGACGTACCATCACCGGCAAAACACTATTTTTAAGCGCTTCATCAAAGGTAAATTTTGATTGCAGGATTTCACTTAAATCCTTGCCAAAAGTCTCAGGCTTGTAGTGTGGAATTCGGATAATGGCGGATACTCGCGCTTTGTTATCCACATAAGCTTTCATTTCCTCAAACTGTTTGCTATTCATGCTGATTTCTCCCCAGTAGGGATTTAACCAGACAACAAACAGTGCTTCTTTCGGAAACTGTTTAATCAGATGTACAAAACCGTTCAATGTGTCCAACAAAGCCTGACTGCCGGTGATGACAGTATGCACAACCAGTTCATGCTCCATATCCAGGAGCAAGGCGGGTATCTGATTGCTGATGAGATATGTGACATCGGCACAAAGGTGCTGGCACCGAGAAGAGAAATTACGAAAGTATGGTTGCCATGGCTTGTGGATATTTGTGGTTATCCATGTGAAATGTCAACAGGCCCTAGAGTTTTGCGCGACATCGTCGGCAAAACTCTAGCAAGAGGATACTGTTCTTGAATGAAACTAATCGAAGTGGTGCACAACTTAAAACCCAAGGCTCGCAAGCAAGTCATCAACCTGGTCTTGGTCGCATACAACATCGGTTCTTTTCTCTGGGTTAGTGACCGGTCCATTGAGAAGTCCTTCATCTACAGCAATGTTTTTCTTGGAGGGCACATTTGCAAGTAATAAATCAAGGAGATCCTTCTCTAGACTCTGTACCATGTGCGTAACCTTTTTGATTACCTGGCCTGTCAGATCTTGAAAGTCTTGTGCCATCATGATTTCTAGCAATTGCGTATTCGTTGCATTTGTTTGTTCCGGAACCTTATCGAGGTACTGAAGTGTATCGATTAGTAATGTTTTGAATTTTTCTGTATCCGGATTAGATTGATGCATCTCAAGAGCTTGTTTCCATTGTTCAGATAAATTAATTGCACCTGCAGAGAGTTTTTCTTGGATCGGCATTGCAATCTCGGTAGCATTAAGCGTGCGCTCAGCCGCTTGTTCAGTTTTGGTGGCAATATAGGATAGCTTATCTTGTGCTTCGGGTGCTTCAGCTGCAAACAATTCCAGGCGTTTGTCATACCCCAGTTCACGTAAACTGTCGTGTAAATTTCGGGTCATTTGCCCGATCTGATCAATAACTTTCTTATCAGTTGTTATTAATTTATTTTCATCAATCGCTTGCATAGAGGGTGTGGGTGATGTATCAGCTAATTGTATAGATTTTTTAGATTTTGAATTGATTGTTTCTGGAGAAGTATCATCAGCTTTTGTTTTCATAAAACGTTTTGTATTCATCTTGGATTCGGTAGTTTGTAATGAGAAGAGATCATGTACATTTAAACAGATGCTTTACTTTCCATATTCTGGATAATTTTATTTAATTTCTCTTCAAGTGTCGCTGCGGTGAAAGGCTTTACGATATAGCCACTTGCTCCAGCTTGAGCTGCAGCTACGATATTCTCTCTTTTTGCTTCGGCAGTTACCATGAGTACGGGAATCTTTTTCAATGCTTCATTGGCGCGTATATTCTGAAGCATGGTTAATCCGTCCATATTGGGCATATTCCAATCCGATACAATAAAGTCAAAATTACCATCTTGCAGCTTACGAAGTGCAACTGCGCCATCTTCAGCTTCATCGACATTGACAAAACCAAGTTCTTTTAGAAGGTTGCGAACGATTCTACGCATAGTAGAGAAATCATCCACTACCAAGATTTTCATATTTTTGTCAGCCATTCTTTTCTCCGTATAAACTATATTTTTTTGTATTACCAGGATTGCTTTAATTTATGATTTGATAATCAATTTTCTTGTATGGTTTTTATCTTGCTGTTGTTTTTACGACAGACGATCATGAAAGTTTAGATTTAATCTTGAAAATATTTCAATAATATGAGGCATGTAACTTTGCGATTAAGTTAATATTTTTTATTGCGATTGGTCTTTCCTGTGTTACGGGAAGTTAGAATTTATTAAGAAAATTTTATAAATATTGATTTAATATTTATAAAGAAATTTATCCCATCTTTAATACTCATCAAAAAACGTTCTTATGGGTTATCGTACTTTGAATCTCTGAAGTGGTACCGCAAAACTGGGCCGGTTGTTAATGAATCGCCCCGGATTTTCCGGAGACATATTTTCTTGAGTCAAGCTGCACCAGCTGACTCTCCCTGTTGGCGATATTACGCCTTTTCAAATTCTGCCGGTGGGACATATCCGATTGCATCCAGCAGTCTTCGATTGTTGAACCAATCCACCCATTCCAATGTAGCAAATTCCACTTCTTCGATACTGCGCCAAGGACCGCGATGCCGTATGACTTCGGTCTTGTACAAACCATTGATGGTCTCGGCCATGGCATTGTCATATGGTATTTTTCCGCACAGTTCGCAACATCGCAATGGAATGACTTTCCAAAGTACCGTAGTTTCAGCCGGAGCTCAGGAGCAACCTGATAAGAATGCATGGTATGTTGGCGCAGGCTTTGACTTTAATCTAACCAAAGATGCTTGGGGGCTTGCGCCAAAGACCAATGTTTTTGCTGAATTAATGTTCGAATACAAACAATTCGGCTCTCACGTGCAAGGCAATGCACTTGCCAATGTGCCCACGCAATTGGTTGGTGGTGCATTAAATCCTCAGAATATAATAGTAAGCCAGTTATCTATCTCAGCAGCGCCGAAAATCAAATTCATGGAAGGCTCTCGCCTCAGACCTTGGGTTATCCCAGGGGTGGTATTTGGTGGTGGTGTCGATTATAGAATATGGAAAGACTTTTATGTAGGTCTTGATGCACGTTACCATGTGACTGGTGGAAAGAAAGACGGTGTTAATGTTGACGGTCTGACAGCCGGTGGCTATGTTGGTATAGGATTCTAAGATTCTGAATATAAGCTTGATCCTGCCATTGAGTCGTCGCTCCTGAACGAGGTATTTTTTCAACTACAAGTTCGTGGACTTGGCGTGTTGATAACTATCAGTTGATAGGGATTGCATTCAAAACGAGCAAAGGAACCACCAGTGGTGTAGGTTAATTGTATGACTTGCACCACATCACGTCACAAAGAAAGAGTATTCAAGGCATTGTCTTAATCTCTGCCATCATGATACGCATAAATCATGATGGCAATTTATTGCCTAGAAACGCGGATAATTTAATTGCTACAATTGCTGCTTTCACAAAGAGATGATTATCGCTTGACGAAGGTAATATGTCTGACTACTATAAAGAAGAGGACAACAGATGATATTACTGTTTTCTTTGCATTTCTTTAACTATTTTAAGGGCTTATTTTATGTTACAGTTTAAAAAAACGTTATTAGGTGGTATTGCACCAGTACTGTTATCCATTGTTCTGGCAAGCCCCGTAATTGCTTCCGACGCACATCATGCACATGGCAAAGATCATAATTTTGGCCATTTCACTAAAGACAATTTGTTGCTTACTCCAAAAGATTACCGCGAATGGATTTTTGTAGGAGCACCCGTTACACCAAAAGATATGAATGATGGAAAACCTGCATTTCCTGAGTTTCATAATGTGTACATCGATCCAACGAGTTGGAATCATTGGAAAAAAACAGGTGAATTCCGTGATGGGACTGTTATCGTTAAAGAATTAACTAGCGTGGGTTCAAAAGAAGCCGCCAGTGGGAATGGATATTTCCCAGGTGAATTTAACGGGATTGCTGCGATGGTGAAAGATTCCAAACGTTTTACTGATAAGCCTGGAAATTGGGCATTTTTTGGTTTTGAATCTTATGATGCTAAACAAGGCATACTCCAAGCTGATGACGCATGCGCAGCTTGTCACAAAGCAAATGCTGCGCAAGATATGGTCTTTACCCAATATTACCCAGTGTTACGTGCTGCTAAACCAAGTAAAAAATAGATGGTTAATGGCTTAATTTGCCAGTAGTAAGCTTTCTGAAATCGGGCAATTTGGCGTACTAATTATCAATCTGAGTGCGCCGAATTGCTTGCCGCACACACAAAGAGTTTTTGTCGCTATTGACTCAGAAAATTTCCTTTGCAGCCTCCTGTCCCAAATATCAACAAAATTTACTTCAAGTTTATTTCGAACTTTCTTTCAGAAGTTATTCTTCCATTCACGTAATACTGTGAAAACCTCTGTAGGGTCTGGAAGTGATTTTCCAGAATAATTTTGTGCGCTATTAATAATCTCCTGTTGCTCACAACGTATAAAAGGATTAATCTTTCTTTCTAGAGTAAGCGTTGTAGGGATGGTTGGAACGTTACGGCTGCGTAATTCCAGTGCCGAAATTTCAAAATCGATGAGCCTTGCATTCTCCGGGTCGACAGTTCTTGCAAACTGAATATTTCCTAAAGTGTATTCATGGGTACAGAAAATTAATGTATCGCTAGGTAGTTGAGAGAGTTTTTGTAACGATTGATACATTTGGTGTGCTGTTCCTTCAAATACTCGTCCACAGCCACAAGCAAAAAGTGTATCACCGCAAAATACCATATTGAATGGATTGGACCCATAATAGGCGACATGTCCATGAGTGTGTCCGGGGGTGTCTAATACCGCGAGATTAAGCGACATTTCTTTTAGATTGACTTGATCTCCCTCACGTAAGGGGTGTGATACTGTTGCAATTGATTCATTGTGAGGTCCGTATACGGGAACATCGAATGATTGAAGCAACTCAGCATTACCCCCGGTATGATCATGATGATGGTGGGTAATTAGAATTGCACTTAATTGCAATTTTTTAGACTGAAGATACTCAATAACAGGAGATGCGATACCGGGATCAATCACAGCAGCATGAGTCTGATTGTGAATTACCCAGATATAATTATCGCTAAAAGCGTGAATCGGATGAACGTTCAGCATGCAATTTCCATGTGTTATATTTTATGAAGTTGATGTGCCTATTGCTTCGGAGCGAATTATTCATAATTCTGTGTGTTTTCTATATACATACAGAACAAGTGGTTACCTGCAAAAAGATTCATGGATAAATCGTTCCTGATCTATAAGCGATTGAGAAAGTAAGCTATAAATTCAGGTGAGAATAATTAGATAATGATATCTGAGCAAAATGTTCAACAATGGTTTGATTCATCTCTCGGTCAATATTTGATAGAACACGAGCAACGTTATTTTGATCAAGTGGTTGTAAATATTTTTGGCTATAATGCTGTGCAGATAGGCTGGCCTCAATTTAATTTTTTACGTCTGAATAGAATGCCTTTGCATTTCTCTGTGGGACTTGAGAGTCAGGTTTCCTTGCGTGCTGCTGCTGATTATCTTCCGATTCAAAGTAATAGTATGGATCTTGTGATTTTGCCACATATTCTTGAGTTTAATACCAATCCCCATCAAATTCTACGTGAAGTACACCGAATATTAATTCCTGAGGGCCATATTGTTATATCAGGTTTTAATCCCTTAAGCTTATGGGGAGCCTGTCATTATTTAAAATCAACACGTCATGAGTTTCCCTGGAATGGAAGTTTTATTGGGTTATCAAGACTTAAGGATTGGTTGAAATTACTTGATTTCGAGATGGCGAGTGGCCGATTAAGTTGTTACGCACCGCCATTTAAGCAAGAAAGATGGCGCCGGAGATTTGGTTTTATGGAAGCAGCAGGGGATCGCTGGTGGCCAATCTCAGGGGGGGTGTATTTCTTGCATGCGATTAAGCATATGCACGGTATGCGGATTATCAAACCTGGCTGGAAAAATTGTCTTGATGCCAAGAAAAGAATGGTCCCGGCTACCCAAAAAATTAAAGAAATCTCTAACGATGAGCGACCACCAAACAACCTGAATCAGATCGATGATTTAAATCAGCGATAAGATGATGATGGCAGATTCAAAAGTTGTTGAGATTTATACGGATGGTGCGTGCAAAGGAAATCCTGGCGTTGGAGGCTGGGGAGCTTTGCTGAGATACGCCGGTCATGAACGTGAAATTTTTGGTGGAGAAAGATTAACTACCAATAATCGTATGGAATTGCTCGCTGCGATACGCGCTTTAGAATCTTTAAAACGCCCTTGTAAAGTACATTTGCATACGGATTCGCAATATGTTCAGAAAGGCATCAGTCAATGGTTGGATTCGTGGAAAATGCGGAGCTGGCGTACATTGGGTAGAAAGCCTGTTAAAAATGAGGATCTTTGGAGATTGCTTGATTCCTTAGCGCAACAACATGAGATAGAGTGGTGTTGGGTGCGCGGTCACTCGGGTCATGTTGACAATGAGCGAGCTGATCAACTGGCTAACCGTGGAGTCGAAATGATTGCTTCCGAAAAATTACAGACTAGTTAGAGACTTTAATATGCGTCAAATTGTGTTGGATACCGAAACAACGGGGTTGGAACATAAACTTGGGCATCGTATTGTAGAAATAGCGGCAGTTGAGTTATGTAACAGGCAATTCACTGGTAATCATTTTCACCATTACCTTAATCCCGAACGGGCGAGTGATGAAGGAGCCTTGCAAGTACATGGTCTAACGACAGAATTTCTTAAAGATAAGCCGAGATTCCATGAAATATCCAAAGAATTATTGAATTTTATTAGTGATGCCGAGCTTATTATCCATAATGCACCCTTCGATGTCGGGTTTCTCAATCATGAATTAGGTTTGGTCAATTTAGAAAAACTGGATAACTACTGTTTTTCGATAACCGATACATTGAAATTAGCGAAGGAATTTCATCCCGGTAAACGGAATAACCTAGATGCATTGTGTGAACGTTACAATATAGACAATTCAAAACGCACGCTGCATGGTGCATTGCTGGATGCAGAATTATTAGCTGAAGTTTATCTGGCTATGACGCGCGGGCAAGAAAGTTTACTTATCGAATTGGAATATGTTGAACCGATTCAGCTGGCTCTGAGCAAATTGGAAAATGTCAACATAAGAATCATTGAAGCAACGGCTGAGGAATACGTACAACACCTGATGATATTAGAAAATATTTCTCGTGAGAGTAATGATAATTGTTTGTGGAGTAGATCTGAAACAGAAAATCCTATTGATGCTAAGTCAAAGTATGGAGGAAATTAAAATTTTACTTTCAATTCAACAATTGATTGCTACAAAACCAAAATAAACTAGCCGATTCAGATCACCCATCAATCAATACTTGAATAATGCAGATTGTATTTTGATTTGAATACTGCATAATTACCATATCTAATTCTGAATAATATGGGACAAAGCATTGAAATTACATCCTGCAAGTTTTGCTCATCAATATATTTTCACCGGCTATGGGGACGGATACATTTCGATTAATCAGATTCGTTACGAAAAGAACCTGATCGTTATGCCCGACCGCTTAATCGAAGACTGGTCAGCATTGGCAGTTTCACAACTGGAAGTTCGGCATTTCGAAATGCTGATACCCTATAAGCCAGAGATTATAATTCTCGGCACAGGCATTACACATAAATTCCCTAGTCAATCCGTTTTAAGCCAGTTAACCAAAATGGGAATTGGAATCGAAGTAATGGATACAAAAGCCTGCTGCCGTACTTATAATATTCTGGTTGAAGAAGGACGGCGTATTGCTGCAGCGTTGTTGATCTAGTTCTCTAGCAATATAAAAGAAACTCAGGCTTTATTTCGTTGTATTGTCTAAACTAAACAGATCCGTCGTAAATAATGCAATAATTCGCTTCAATTAAATTACAAATTTAAAAAAAGAAATGGCCATGACAATTATGATTGTGATAAATTCATGGTTGGAAAGTCAGGTATAGTAGAATTGGCTTCCTTCATAATATTAATATAGGAGTTAAAAATGAATAAATTTCTTATCGCTGCAATCGGTTTAGTCTTTTTATTGGGTTCTTCTGCCACTATGGCCAGTGGAAACAAAGAATCCGCACTGCCTCCAATGGCTGCACAGGATATTTTGAATCAAATGGCATGTGACGGAAAAAAAGCCGGCGATAAAATCAAAGATCGTGTTGACGGTGAAATGGTTACTTGCCCAGCTAAGATTAAACAACCTAATTTTGGCAAATAATAGTAATTACACGCAAGTGGATTGATAGGTCAAGTGAGGTAGGTTAAGGCTATTTTCTTCTTCCGCTCAAAGTTGGTTTTAATGAATTGAGTAGTAGAAGTAAATATTTCGATGCTATCGGCTTGGCCTATTTTTCTGCTGTGAACCCAAAGAATAAATCTAAAG
This sequence comes from Nitrosomonas sp., assembly GCF_043753625.1. Classification (GTDB taxonomy): domain Bacteria; phylum Pseudomonadota; class Gammaproteobacteria; order Burkholderiales; family Nitrosomonadaceae; genus Nitrosomonas. The sequence continues at coordinate 19,686 of NZ_JAYUWI010000023.1, read as the reverse complement.
AATGGAGCGCTTGCTCCATTTTTCTTGAGAAATAAGCTGAATGATTCTCTAGCCTTTAGAATGTTAAAAACCTTTTCATAGCGTCATCTCCCTCACGCCGGCATAGTATTTTCTGTTTTGAATGCTGTAGCAATCTTTATGTTGCATCACCGCAACCGGCAGGAAATAATAAATTACCATTTATTATTAGTATATTACTTATAGTCTCCTGATACTAAATCTTAGAAAGACTCTTTAACTTTATACAAATAAAGAATTATTATTTAGCTATATAAAAATAGTTACAAAGATATAGTACAATACGCACCAAATAATATTCAGGTATGCAATCTGTTTCTTTTGAATTATTTTTAATTTAAAAAATTAAATACCGGCAAGTTAAGATTATTTATTTGAAATACTAAAAATAATCACACATAGATTAAATACTCTTAACTGACACTTTCCTCGCTCATAACGAAAATATTTAAGTAGATTAAAAATGATTTGCAATTTCGGTCAATTGGAGAGAAGAAAGAATGAAACAGGTATTTTTATTATTTTGCGTCATATTTTTTTTTACCAGTAACACCCAAGCACAGAAAAACAACCTAGATATTAAGTCTCAAGCTGCGCTGGTTTTTAATGCTCAAAATGAGCATGTCATTTATGATAAGAATGCAGACAAGGTAATGCCTATTGCTTCTATCACTAAACTAATGACCGCCATGGTCACACTTGATGCGCGTTTGTCCCCGAATGAGAAAATCACGATTACGAATGCAGATGTCGACAAACTGAAGCACTCATCTTCTCGATTGCCCGTTGGCAGCAGCTATCCTCGCAATGAATTATTACGTTTAGCACTGATGTCATCGGAAAATCGCGCCGCAGCAGCGCTGGCTCGTACCTATCCCGGTGGCGCGAAAGCGTTCGTACATGCCATGAATCTAAAGGCTAAGAAAATTGGCATGACCAACAGTCGCTTTGTCGACTCTACCGGTTTGAATAGCAGCAATGTAGCGACAGCACGTGACCTAGCAAAACTGGTTTCCGCCTCAAATAATTATGCCGCTATCCGTGAATTTTCAACTACATCACAGCATTCTGTATCGCCAGGCAATAAGCGTGCTCATTTACAGTATGTCAATTCCAATAGTCTGGTACGCAATCAAGGTTGGGATATCGGTGTTTCTAAAACCGGCTATCTCAGTGATGCGGGCCGCTGTTTGGTGATGCAAGCAAAAATTTCAGGCCAACCCGTTGTGATTGTTCTGCTGAACTCCTGGGGCAAAAACACCCGTATTGGCGACGCAAATCGCGTAAAAAAATGGATAGAGAGTAACCAGGGCCGCAGACAAGTATAACAATGCCAGATTCTAGGTCAGGTTATAAACTTCGCTGTACTTGCGCTTGAGATAATCAACGAAATAATCCGGATTCAAAGCTTCACCGGTAACGCGCTGAACAAGTTCTTGTGGCGAGTACAGTCTGCCCTGACTGTGAATCTTCTCATTGAGCCAGCTCTTAATCGGTACAAAATTACCTTTAGCAATATTTCGCTCAATATCGGATTGTTCGCGCAGTAGCGTTTGGTAAAACTGACACGCATACATCGCACCCAGTGTATACGAAGGAAAATACCCAAACGCTCCCCCGCTCCAATGTGAATCCTGCAATACGCCGAGCGCATCGGTAGGCGGCTGAATTCCCAGATACTTCTGCATCAGTTTATTCCAGATGTGCGGCAAATCATCAACCTGTATCGAACCATCAAACAGCCCTTTCTCGATTTCATAGCGCAAAATAATATGCAACGGATAAGTTACCTCATCCGCCTCTACCCGGATAAAATCCGGCTTACACGTATTAATCGCCCGATAAAACGAATCGACGGTAGCTGATTTCAGGTTATCCGGAAATGCCGCACGGATCGTCTCGAAATAATGCAGGCAAAACGGTTTACTCTGCGCGATCATGCGTTCCCAGAATAACGACTGGGATTCATGGATTCCCATCGTCAAGGATTCCGAAGCCGGCAAATCGCCCAGCTCATGCGGGCGGCCTTGCTCGTAGAGCGCATGGCCGGTTTCATGGATCACCGCATACAGCGATTCGACAAAATTACTGTCCTTGTAACGCGTCGTAATGCGCACATCGGTCGGATGACTACCGCCGCAAAAGGGATGCACCGACACATCCATACGGCCTTGCTCGAAATTAAAGCCAATATCCTGACTGATTTTGCGCGCCAAAGCTTCCTGCTTATCCAGCGCAAACCTACCCTGCAAAAAAGCAGTATCCGGCTGATAAGAATGTGCTTGAATGGCGTGAATCAGCGGGATCAATTCCTGCTTCAAGCGCTCGAATATCGGCGTGATCATGTCCATTGTCGTGCCGCGCTCAAACAGATCAATGTTCGCATCATAGGGTTTCAAATCCGGCGACACACACTGCGCCCATTCTTGCTTAAGCTCCAAAAAACGTTTCAGCACCGGCGCAAAATCAGAAAATTTATTCTCCTGGCGTGCCATCACCCAAATGCCATGCCCGCGCGAGCTTAACTCCGCCAGCTCCTGCACCAGCCGCTTCGATACTTTGGTTTCTAACTCATAACTATGCAGCGCTTCACGGATATTGCAGCGCTCCAGCTCACTCAAAGCATTAAAATCCTTTTCCTTTAATTCGCTCAGACACTCCCCCAGCGCAGGATCAGTCATGCGCTCATGAATAACGCCAGCCAATGCCGCAATCTGCTTGGCACGCGCCTCACCGGCACCTGCCGGCATCATCACTTCCTGATCCCATCCCAACGTACTCATCACACCGCTTAAATGGGTGATTTCTTCCAATTTCTGGACTAAATTTTGATAATGCTGATTCATAATCATCCCGTTATTTAATCGAAACAAAGCCCTGCTCACGATCCGCCTGATTCTAGGGGATAGCGCTAAAATCACAAGCCCAGTATCATACCAACTTTAACACCAACCATTCACACTGCCATGCTCTGGATAAAATCACTGCACATCATTTTTATGGTCACTTGGTTCGCGGGGCTATTCTACCTGCCGCGTCTGTTTGTCTATCACGCCCAATGCGACGATCAACCCGGCAAGGAGCGCTTCAAAATCATGGAGCGCAAACTCTATTATGGCATCATGACCCCAGGCGCGGTGCTAACGGTGGTTTTCGGCGTGTGGCTGTGGCTGGGTTACGGTTTTTCTGGAAGTTGGTTACATGCCAAACTGGCTTTGGTTTTGATATTGATTTACTACCATTATTATTGTGGAAAATTTGTTAAAGCATTCAAAAACGACGCCAATCAGCATGGCCATGTATTTTACCGCTGGTTTAATGAATTTCCGGTGCTGGTTTTGTTTGCGGTTGTGATATTGGTGGTAGTTAAACCGGATTTGGTTGCGGTGGTTTCTGAGTTAATTGAATAGTGGCATAAGCTAGCCTTTAGCCAATACTCGCCTCCATTGTTGGTAAATCTAATGAAACGATGGTATGAATAAAATTTTTACTTCTAAATCACATTCCACTCAGAATTGATGGTGGATGGCGCACGCTTATCCACCCTACCGCGCTGCATTCATACCTGGATTACAAAAGCCCAAACCAATATGAAGCAGAAGCAGCAAAATCAATAAAAGCAGCTTAACTGGGGTGTCCGGTTTTACTTGACCAGGTCAGCCTTCGTCGGCGGAGACAGCCGAGTTGCTAAATATATGTATTCAGCAATAGACAACTGGCTATAGTCCCCATCGTGATACCCTAATTTCTTGGCTTCCTCTGAGAGCTTGAGCAGAAACTCGTTGTATGCATCCCAGATACGATTATGGGATGCCAAGCCAAAAACGCCATTCTCAGCAAACCAAGACCGAACGGCGCGCACCAGTGAGAGCGGCTCATTCTCATGCGCCTTGATGTCATTCCCAGCTATGTCGGAGAGGACTTTCTGGTAACGGTGGCGCTCCTTCTCAAGGACCAAGCAGATCTTAGTCTTGAGATCGTCCGGACCGTGCTCGCGGCACCCGATATCTATGCCAAGTTCAAATGGCATATTGAATCGAGGCAATGCACCTTCAGCAAGCGGCTCAATGCGGGAGATGTCATGAATGCTGTACTTGCATTGGCCAATGATTCCGGAAATTTTCTTGATCCTTACCTCTCCGCTGTCAGACCGCTCCGTGGCGATTCTAGGCCTGAATCCGCACTGTATCACCGTGAATATCAAGACACGAAGCAACGGCAAGTAGTCCTCGTCAAAAGGGCAGTTAATGAAGACGCATTTGTCAAAGTCAGTCGTCGGAAGCGGCATGAGACTCCTCCGACTTGATGACTTCTCGTGATGCTATCGTCCCATCCTCTCGGTGGATCACCAATTCCGATAGCCGGTGCTTGCCGGCGATTCTTCTAGCTGCGGCAATCGCCTCTTCCTGGGTCTTATGAACGCTTGTGGCGCGCGAAGCCCCGGCACGCTTAACAGACCATCCCGACTCGCGCATGATGACATGGTAGTTCTCATGCTCCTGCGTCTTTGAAGGCCGCGGAAGAGATTGCAGGCGCTCCTCTACCAGAGCCGCAACGTCGTCGGCGTTTGTCTCTGACCAGTTAAGGGAGGCGAGGTTGCCGAGAAGGCCGGTGCTTGCTGCGCCGACGATGATGGGGAGTATGGCAAAGGAGTCTCGCAATCGAGAGTGCGCCACGAGATTGCGAAGCTCGGATGACGCCCACTGGCTGTGCGTGTAGCTTTCTGAGACTATGACGATGCAGAGCTTAGATTCCTCGTATATTTTGGTTAGGTAATCGTAGAGATTGCGTCCCCACAGCTCTGACTGCGCGTACTCATCAAAGAAGACATGGATCCCTCTCTTCCGGAGGGATTCGGCGATCTGACGCGCAATCGGTCTGTCTTCGCCCGAGAAGGAAATCGCAACGTCGTAGAAATGAGGCATCTTCAGGGGTCCCTATTAGGTTTTGTTGGCATAACTAAAATTAGCCAGACAGCAAAAAAACTCAAATGCCTGCATCTATCTATTTGTGATTAGATTATTCATTTTATATCAATACACTACTATTAATACCGTCATTATCAACCCCTATTATTTCACGGATGACAATCATTCAATGATACTCGCATGAAATGCGGATCACTCTCTGTGGTTTCCGTATTTTTTAAACTAACCATCTAATCATCGATAACCACTTGCCCCGGAAACAGCACATCCGTAAATCCAAACAAACGAAAATCCTTAATCCGCATCGGATACAAAATCCCCTGCAAATGGTCGCATTCGTGCTGCACCACGCGCGCATAAAAACCGCTGACGGTGCGATCTATCGCCGCGCCATATTGATCCACACCTTGGTAGCGCAGTTGCGCGTAGCGCGGCACCATGCCGCGCATGCCGGGTACGCTGAGGCAACCTTCCCAGCCGTCTTCTTGCTCATCGGATAACGGCATCAACTGCGGATTAAGCAGAACCGTAAACGGAACTTCGTCGGCATCGGGATAGCGTTGGTTCTTTTCAAACCCAAAAATCACCACCTGCAAGCTCACGCCGATCTGCGGCGCAGCCAATCCTGCGCCGTTCAAATGCGCCATCGTGTCCTGCATGTCCTGAATCAGTGCGTGCAGTTCAGGGGTATCAAATTGATCGATGGGTTTGGCCACTTCGAGCAATATGGGCTCGCCCATTTTTAGTACCGGTTTAATCGCCATGACAACTCACCACATGTTCCAATATGTTTCTGACACCCACCATCGCTTGTTCCAACACGGCATAGATCTCCGTAAGCGGGATTGCATTGACGTTAGTGCCGCGTCCGGCGGCATAATTCGCCACCACGGCAATGGTAGCGTAATTCAATCCCAGTTCCCGTGCCAGCGCAGTTTCCGGCATGCCGGTCATGCCGACCATATCCGCTCCATCGCGTTCCAAGCGGTTGATTTCGGCTGCCGTTTCAAGCCGAGGTCCCTGTGTCGCTGCATAAACTCCTCCATCAATAATTGTTTCATTGGCATTACTCGCCGCTTTTAGCAGCAATGCCCGGGTTTTCTGGCAATACGGCAGGGTAAAGTCAATATGGGTCACGCGTTGATCCGTTCTATCAAAATAGGTAAATTTACGCCCATGGGTATAATCAATGATCTGATCCGGAACCACCAACCGGCCCGGCGTCAAATCGGCGCGGATGCCGCCCACCGAGGCCACAGCGATGACATGTGACGGTTTCAATGAGTGCAACGCCCATAGATTCGCACGATAATTGACCGCATGCGGCGGTATCGTGTGGCCATGCCCATGCCGCGCCAGAAAAACGATGTCCTCATTTTTCATCTTACCAAACGTCAATGGCCCCGAAGGTTCGCCATACGGTGTGCGTATGATTTGCCGGTGCGATATTTCGAGGCAGGATAATTGCGTCATTCCGCTGCCGCCAATAATTGCAAACATGATTCTCCCGTTTCAAACTTTTACTGCATAGATCGCAGGCAAATTCCGCCACGCGCCGTGAATATCCATGCCAAAGCCGAACACATAACGATCCGGCACCGTCAATCCGACAAAATCGGCTTTAAATGGTTTGAGTTTGCCCGTTTCTTTTTCTGTCAGTACCGCACTATAAAATGCCTTAGCACCATTTTCCAACACTTTGTCACGAATTGCGGCCAGCGTAATCCCTTCGTCGAGAATGTCATCCAGCACCAAAACCACTCGATTTTTCATCGTTTCCGTAGGTTCGGCCAACCAGTGAATTTCCCCGCCACGCATTTTTTTGTTATAGCGTGTCAGGTGCAAATAATCAAAATCCAGCGGAAATCGAAGTTGCGGCAGCAATTGTCCGGTAAACACCACAGCCCCGCCCATCACGCATAAGACCAAAGGCTGTTGCTGCGATAAAGTTTGCGTGATCGCTTCGGCCAGGTGGTGCACCGTTTGCGATACCACTTGCTCCGAGTAAATCAATTCAGCAGTATGCAGAATCTGTTGCGTTTGTTGGTAGGTCAGCATAAAAATTCCAAATGTTATTGCAGTAATTCCAGCAGTCCTGCTTCGTCGAGCACCGGAATGCCGAGACTCAACGCCTTATCATGTTTACTACCCGGATCGGCACCCACGACGACATAATCCGTTTTTTTGGAAACACTGCCGCTCACTTTACCGCCTAGCGCTTCAATTTTTTCTTTGGCTTCTTCGCGGCTCATTGTCGGCAATGTTCCGGTCAGCACAAAGGTTTTTCCACTCAGTGGCGCCGCCGCTTGGATTAATTCGGATTTTCCTTCGTGCTCGTCCCAGTGCACACCGCTGGCACGAAGCTGTTCAATCACTTCACAGTTATGTGCTTCAGCAAAAAAATCCACAAGGCTTTGCGCCACCACCGGGCCAATATCCGGAATTTGCTGTAAGCGCTCAGTATCCGCTTCTATCAACCGGTCCAGACTGCCCAAATGCGCGGCTAGATCCTTGGCAGTCGCTTCCCCGACATTGCGGATACCCAGCGCATAAATAAATCTCGCTAACGTAGTGTGTTTGCTTTTTTCAATCGCCTGCAAAATGTTATTCGCCGACTTATCCGCCATGCGTTCCAGATTCGCCAGCGCCGTTATCCCCAACTTATACAGATCCGCCGGTGTGCGCACGATGGCATTGTCCACCATTTGATCGACCAGCTTATCTCCCAACCCTTCAATATCCAACGCGCGGCGCGAAGCAAAATGCAAAATGGCCTGTTTGCGCTGCGCCGGGCAAAATAATCCGCCGGTACAGCGCGATGCTGCCTCATCCGGAAGCCGCACAGCCTTGGCGCCGCACACCGGACAATGCACCGGCATGTTGAACATTTGCGAATCAACCGGGCGTTTTTCCAGAATCACCGATACGATTTCCGGAATCACATCGCCAGCGCGGCGCACGATGACGGCATCTCCAATGCGCACATCCTTGCGTTCGATTTCATCCGCATTATGCAATGTCGCATTAGTCACCGTCACCCCACCGACAAATACCGGCTTTAAGCGCGCAACCGGCGTCAACGCGCCGGTTCTGCCGACCTGCACATCAATAGCCAGCAATTCTGTGACCGCTTCCTGTGCGGGAAACTTATGCGCAATCGCAAACCGTGGCGCGCGCGATACAAAACCCAGCTTCTCCTGCTGCGATAGAGAATTGACTTTATACACCACACCGTCGATCGCATACGGCAGATTCTCGCGCTGCGCACCAATCGCTTGATAATAATCCAGCAATCCCGGCAATCCCGTGACTACCTGGCATTCTTTGGCCACCGGAAAATGCAAACTGGAGAGATAGTTCAGTATGTTGCTGTGCGTATCGCGCGGCATGTGCGCATCTTCATATTGCCCAACGCCATAAGAAAAAAATGTAAGGCGCCGGGTCGTGGTGATAGCAGGATCGAGTTGACGCAGCGATCCTGCCGCCGCATTACGCGGATTGGCAAATTCCTTTTCACCTTTGGTCAACTGCCGTTGATTCAGTGCCAAAAAATCTGCTTTCAGCATCAGCACTTCGCCTCGTACTTCCAGCAGCGGCGGAGGACTCTTGACCGGCAGTGATAATGGAATCGATTTGATCGTCTTCAAATTCAGCGTAATGTCTTCACCGGTATTACCATCGCCGCGCGTCGCACCGGTTTTAAAAATACCATTTTCATAGCATAAGCTGACTGCCAATCCGTCAAATTTTGGCTCTACCGTATATTCCACATGATCAACCGATAATCCTTCGCAGATTCGCCGGTTAAATGCTTCGACTTCTGTATCGTCAAACGCATTATTCAATGACAGCATCGGGATACGATGCGTGATCTGCGAAAAGGCCTTGAGCGGCGCGGCACCAACGCGTTGCGTCGGGGAATCGGCGGTGATCAATTGCGGATAATCTTGTTCGACTTGCTGTAATTCGCGTAACAACTTATCGTATTCCGCATCGGGAATACTCGGATTATCCAGCACAAAATACCGGTAGTTATGTAATTCGATTTCAGCACGCAAATCCTGCACATGCTGGTTTATTTTCTCAATTTGGTCATTCATAGCTAACAAGTATAGCGAATACCGGTAAGACGCGGTTTCAGTTATTTCTGAAAAATCCTTTATACTGCGCATTCAATCAGAAAACCAAACTTTCGACATCATGATGTCTTGAAAAACGCGATATGGAAAATAATAAATTAAAAATACGCATTCAAATCCAGCAACAACCACCGCAAACCATTGATGAAATTTATCCTGACCTGCCCGAACCTGAAGTCACTTATGAAGAGGTGTTGGATTGGAGAAAAATTTCAATCGCGGCGTTGATACTTTTACCCATATTGATTCTGATCGGTTATCTCCTATTCGCTGATAAAGACAATGAAAAATCGCGGAATGAGCCACCCCCGATAGATTCAATTATTTCTGTGCCTGAAAACACAACTTCTCTGGATAAAACCGAACCGCCAACCGGTTCAAGCGATAAAGCATCAGAAACGCTTCCCGATCAATTGATAATCCAGTCGAATACGCAGGTTGATCCGGTTGGCTCTAGAGAGACTGCGGTTGCAAGCAAAGCGATTGCCACACCCATCAAAAAACCGGAGTCGGCAGCAGTCATTAATCAACCGGCTATAACCGGGATAAAAATACCTAAGACTGCACGACAGCCGAAACCCCAAAAAATATCGGACCACCCGGAGGTTGTCAGAGCACAATTAAGCCATGCCATAGAAGAACGGGAACCAGTTGATTCTATTGATGCGATACAATTACGCCCCGGAGAATCCAAATCCATTCATTTCTATCTGCATTTAAAGAATCTGCAGGGCAAGAATATCCGCATCAACTGGTATAACGACGACAAACTGGATTCCCAATTGGCGTTGCAAGTGCATAATAACAATTGGCGCACGCATGCCAGCAAACAACTGGATCATCGACGATTGGGTCCATGGCGCGTTGAATTAATCGATGCATCCGGAAATCTTCTGGCGATGAAGAATTTTACCGTCACCCAACACTGAAGCCCGTTCACACTATCGATACTGAATTTGAGGATTCACTATGAAATACTGCAGTAATTGTAGCGCCACCGTGGAATTGTTGATACCCGAAGGCGATTCTTTGCCGCGTTATGTCTGCACTACCTGTAACATTATTCATTATCAGAATCCCAAAATGGTTGTCGGGTGTATTCCGGAATGGGAAGATAAAATTTTATTGTGCCGCCGTGCCATTGAACCGCGCCAGGGCTGGTGGACTTTACCGGCTGGCTTCATGGAAAATAACGAGACATTGGAACAAGCTGCCGCGCGTGAAACTTTGGAAGAAGCCAATGCCAGAGTAGAAATCGGCGATCTGTACGCGGTTTACAGCCTCCCTTACATTAGTCAGGTTTATGTGTTATTTCGCGCACGACTGCTGGATCTTGATTTCAAACCCGGTATTGAAAGTCTGGAAGTCAAGCTATTAGCCGAGAATGAAATTCCTTGGGAAGAAATGGCTTTTCGTGTTATCCATGATCCCTTAAAGCAATACTTTAAGGAACGAAAACTGGGAAAATTGGGGTTTCATAGGGGTGTCATTGACCGGCCTCACAGCAACCCCTGAGTAATATTATTGTTTTTTCTCCTAAAAATCGAAGGTTTTAGATTCTCTAATGGCAGGATATAATGTTTATTTTTTGCAGATTCCTATGAAGCATCTATTCGTATTATTACTAATGTGCCTCGCTGTCTCGTCAGTATCTGCCCAACAACAAGACATCTCCATAGCGGCAAAAGCTTACATGCTCTCAGATTTTCAAACCGGGCAAGCATTGGCTGGTCAGAATGTACATGATCGTATAGAACCCGCATCTCTGACAAAACTGATGACTGCTTACGTGGTTTTTTCCGCTCTCAAACAGAATCAATTATCGTTGAATCAAAATATTCCCGTGTCTGAAAGCGCCTGGAAAATGATCGGTTCGCGCATGTTTATCGAGCCCACTAAACAAGTTACGGTCGATGAACTACTCCGGGGAATGATTGTTCAATCGGGAAATGATGCTTGTATTGCTCTGGCAGAAGCGGTTGCAGGCTCGGAAGCCAACTTCTCAAACTTGATGAATAAAGAAGCCGGACGTTTGGGAATGAAAAATACGCATTTTACGAACTCGACCGGATTACCCGATCCCAATCTCTATACAACGGCGCACGATTTGACTTTATTGGCAGCCGCTATCATCCGTGATTTTCCCGAGTTTTATCCGCTTTATTCACAAAAAGAATACACGTATAACAATATCACTCAGCCAAACAGAAATCGTCTTCTATGGCTAGATCCGCATGTAGACGGCATGAAAACCGGATGGACCAAAACTGCCGGTTATTGTCTGATTACATCGGCGATACGGGATAAACGCCGGCTCATATCGGTGGTAATCGGCGCCCAATCAGCCAATGCGCGCAGCATGGAAAGTCAGCGGTTACTCAATTATGGCTTCCAATTCTATGACACCCTGCATTTATACAAAAAAAACGACTCGCTCACCACCATCCATTTATGGAAAGGCACTCAGAATGAACTGAAAGCCGGATTTGATCGGGATGTTTATTTTACGTTGCCCAAAGGCCAGGCTGACAAACTGAAAGCTACCATGGAATATAAACAACCCCTGATAGCTCCGGTTCAACTGGGACAAGAGGTCGGTACGGTAAAATTCACGCTGGATGACAAAACTGTAGAAACTTACCCATTGGTTGCTTTGGAAAAAGTTGAAACAACCAATATCTTCGGTCGTGCGTGGGATAGTGTAAAATTGCTTTTTAACTAATCCTGCCTCAACACATCGCAAAAGGTTCACATGATATATCTGAACGGTAAGTTTATGCTCATTGAGGAAGCTTGTGTTCCTGTTTTGGATCGCGGTTTTATATTTGGTGATGGCATCTATGAAGTAATTCCGGTTTATTCCCGCAAACCATTCCGTCTCGCTGAACATCTCAACCGGCTGCAACATAGCCTGGATGGCATTCGTTTAAAAAATCCATTCAGTGATACGGACTGGAAAAATCTGCTGGAACAAGTCATCGCAAAAAATGAAGGCGAAGATCAATATCTTTATCTGCACATCACGCGGGGTGTAGCCAAACGGGATCATGCTTTTCCTGCTAACGTTCCGCCTACCATTTTTGTCATGAGCAATCCGCTGCTGCCACCGCCCGCAGAACTGCTGGTCAGTGGCGCATCCGCCATCACCGCCATTGATAATCGCTGGATACGCTGCGATGTCAAAGCGATTTCATTGCTACCCAATGTACTGCTGCGTCAATTGGCTGTGGATGTGCATGCGATTGAAACCATCCTGATCAGAGACGGGTTCCTGACCGAAGGGGCCGCCAGTAATATTTTTGTTGTTAAAGACAAAGTGCTGCTGGCACCTCCGAAGAGCCATTTGATGTTACCCGGAATCACTTATGACGTAATTCTTGAATTGGCGGCAGCAAACCAAATCGCACATGAAGTCCGTGAAATTTCAGAAATAGAAGTACGTAAGGCTGATGAGATCTTACTGACATCATCCACAAAAGAAATTATGCCGATCACATCACTGGACAACAATTCAGTGGGGAATGGAAAACCGGGAGCGATGTTTGCCCAATTGCACGCACTCTATCAACAGTATAAAGCGACGCACATGCGCGGCAATGTCTCCGTTGGTACAAGAGATTTGTAAAAAGCACACCTGAAATATTCAAGCAGTAGCCGTTGCGCACATGACAGAACAGCTTTCTTTAATCGAATATCCCTGTGACTTTCCCATCAAAATCATGGGTAAAGCACAGCAGGATTTTACGCAAGTAGCGTTGGCGATTGTCAAATACCATGCGCCTGATTTTGATACCACAACCATGGCCGTCAGAGCCAGCAAGAGCGGCACGTATTTAAGCATTACTTGCACCATTCACGCCACTTCCCGATCGCAACTGGATGCGCTGTATCAAGCATTATCGGAGCACCCCATGGTAGCCGTGGTACTGTGAATGATCATGCCGCAACAGCATTTTCACCGGTTTCTGAGCGACAGCGTTTTATCGTCAGAAAAATGGGCCTATCCGATTACCAGACGACTTGGCAGGCAATGAAAGATTTTACCAATGCCCGGACTGAACAAACCTGCGATGAAATCTGGTTATTACAACACCCGGCCGTTTTCACGCAAGGCATTGCTGGAAAACCCGAGCACCTGCTGTATAACACTGGAATTGATTTAATCAACACAGATCGCGGCGGTCAAATCACCTATCATGGACCAGGGCAAATCGTCGCTTATTTACTACTGGACATCCGTCGGTTAAAACTTGGTGTGCGTGAATTGGTCAGAAGTATGGAAAATGCCGTGATAGATGTGCTAAAAGACTATCATATAAAAGCGGTTGCGCGAGTTGATGCGCCAGGTGTCTATGTTAATCATGCAAAAATCGCTGCGCTGGGTTTAAAAATAAAGAAAAATTATTGCTACCACGGTATCGCACTCAATGTGGATATGGATTTAACGCCTTTTTCTTACATTAATCCATGCGGTTATCAAGGGCTGCAAGTGACGCAAACCAAAGACCTGGGCATAACCGATGGTTTGGAAATTCTAAGCAATAAGCTGATAAACCGATTACAAGAAAAATTTCTTAAAGGAATAAGTATTTACCACCATGACCACTGATACCCGCCAAAAGGGTGCTGACAAAACGGCACGCAATCCGATTAAAATTACCCCGCAATCCCGCAGTGATCTACTGCGCAAACCCTCCTGGATCCGTGTCCGTTCGTCCAACAGTGAAAACTTCTACGAAGTCAAACGACTGCTACGCGAACATAAATTGCATACAGTCTGTGAGGAAGCTTCTTGTCCGAACATCGGTGAATGTTTTGGCAAAGGCACCGCTACTTTTATGATTCTGGGTGATTTATGCACGCGCCGTTGCCCCTTCTGTGATGTCGCACATGGCAGACCGAAACCACCGGATGTCGATGAACCACTTCATTTGGCGCAATCCATTGCCGCCATGAAATTAAAATATGTCGTGATTACCAGCGTGGATCGTGATGATTTACGGGATGGCGGCGCGCAACACTTTGCCGATTGCATCCGTGAGATACGCACCCATTCGCCAAATACAAAAATAGAAACGCTAGTGCCGGACTTTCGTGGCCGATTGGAAATTGCTCTGGAAAAACTCGCCGCTTGTCCGCCCGATGTTCTCAACCATAATCTCGAAACCGTACCCAGATTGTATAAGCAATGCCGGCCTGGCGCGGATTACGCAAACTCATTGAAGCTCTTGAAAGACTTTAAAGCGGATTTCCCTCATATTCCGACCAAATCAGGTTTGATGCTGGGTTTGGGTGAAACGGATGAAGAAATTATGGATGTATTGCGGGATTTGCGTGAACACAATGTGGAAATGCTGACCATTGGCCAATATTTACAGCCCAGTATCGGTCATCTTCCGGTGATGCGCTATGTCACCCCCGAAGACTTCAAAGTATTCGAGGAAGCGGCGTTTGCAATGGGTTTTAGTCACGCGGCCTGCGGACCAATGGTGCGTTCCAGCTACCATGCCGACCAGCAAGCGCATGAATCCGGCTTATTATAACGATAAGCTGTCGTACGGCACGCTAGATTCAATAAAATTGAATCCACTCACTGATTGACACAATCTGAAAATATTTTAAAATTGCGGCGCGTTCTGTGGCTTACCTTCTGAAGCAGCAGTACATTAGAAATATTCTCGTGTAGTGTTAATCGTGGTTATTGAGTCGAGGTCAGATGGAAAAACTATAGTGATGATCTTTTCGATTGAAAAGATAAAGTTTGTAACAAGATTTAGAAATTTAATTTATTAACAATGGTTCTATAACTTTTTATTGGATTGGTTTTATATATATGAAAAAATTACTTTTTGTTGTTCTGGTTTCTATGATGTTTTCTAATAATCTCTATGCAAAAAAAGCTAAGAGCAGTGGATCAAAAGGCACACTTAGCTCCAAATCTACAGTTGCACCACAAAAGAAAACTGACGCACCGAATCAGGCACCCGCCGCGCAAGCGCCGGCCACCAATTCTAACGCGGCAGCTAGTGCACCAGCTCAGAATCCATCACTCCTTCAATCAGTTATGCCAGCGTTGGTCGGCGGTGCAGTTGGAAGTTATATCGGCAGCAAATTGGCCGATGATGGAGAAACTGAAAAAGCAGTAGCAGAGAAAGCAGAAAAGAAAGACGAACATCCTTTAATAGCAAAATAGAAGAAATATTATTTTTAGCAACTGAATAAATTTCCCGGATCTGTTTTTATAAGAATGCTCGGTTCTTGAGCAATTCCGGCACAGCTTCAGTGCAAAATTTCCTTATTTTGCACTGATTCGTTGGCTGTTAGCAGATCAGCACATACCATTCATCAGTATGTAGACGGATAAGGAACAAGAAACAGAACGCATTGCTCACAGAGTTTATTTCGTTGTCATGCGTTATTAATCTCAAAATCATGCGTTATTTTTACGGTGTTCTTGAGCATAATCGAGGCCGAGCAATACTTTTCTGCGGATAGATTAATAGCGCGCTCGACCTGCTGCGGATTCAAATTATTTCCTGTGATAATGAAATGCAAATGGATATGGGTAAATACTTTAGGATCAACGTCGGCACGCTCGGCTTCAATTTCTACCACACAATCGGTGATATCCTGACGGCTTTTTTTTAGAATCAACACTACGTCAAAAGTGGTGCAACCGCCTAGCCCCATCAGCAGCATTTCCATCGGACGCGGTCCGAGGTTCTGACCGCCCGCATCCGGTGCACCATCCATCAATACCGAATGACCACTGCCTGATTCAGCCAGAAAACTAACATTTCCTTGCCATTTGATACGCGTTTCCATTGCTCCCCCGGTTGTCAGAACAGAAATTCCTGTAAATATTTTTTGATGCTGCAAATAAAAAGCCGACGTTATGACGCGTCGGCTTTTATGTAACCGGAATGACTTATTTCAGGGTCAAAATAAAATCAGCTAGCGTTTTAGCATCATCTGGTTTAACGGCAGCATTTGGTGGCATTGGAATTGGACCCCAAACCCCATTACTTCCTTTTAGTATTTTGTCTGTCAAGTATGCAGAAGCGTCAGCTTGGGCTGCGTATTTTCCAGCGATATCTTTCAAACTTGGGCCAACCAGTTTGGTATCAACATTATGGCAATTCAAACAGCCACTGCTTTTTGCCAGATCTGCATTAGCTTGCGCAACGCTGGCTAACAATAAAGCTGATGCAGCAACTGCTCCTATTAACACTTTTCTCATATTTTTTCCTTATTAAAATTATAAAAGGGTTTTTATTCTACCCTGAACTTCACGGATCTGCAGCAAATCCTGTCAGTTTGTTATTTCAGCATACAGCCTATTGCCGTATAACCACGTACTTACCGAATCAGCTGCAATTTATAATGATACTGCTTTGCTGAGACTTAATGGTAAATTAATTAGTTCCAGCGGAAACGTTGAAATTATCAGCTATGGAAACCGGCATTGTAAGATGCTTTACAGGATTAGCCATAGCCAGAAATCGTGTACTAAACGACATACTAATCCGTTATAGCTCCGGCACTGGCACTAGATACCTGCTTCGCATATTTAGCCAGCACCCCACGCGAATAACGTGGTTGCGGTGGCTGCCATGCCGCGCGCCGCTGCACCAAAACAGCATCCGGCACATTCAATTGTAATAGCCGCTGTTCGGCGTCAATAGTAATCGAATCGCCTTCCTGTACCAGTGCGATAGTACCTCCGGAAAAGGCTTCTGGCGCCACATGCCCGACCACCATCCCATAGGTGCCACCCGAGAAACGCCCATCGGTAATCAGTCCAACAGAATCTCCCAGTCCCTCACCTATCAAGGCCGAAGTCGGTGACAACATTTCCCGCATACCGGGCCCGCCTTTAGGGCCTTCATACCGAATTACCACAACATCGCCGGGCTGGATTTTGCGGGCAAGAATCGCCGCCATGCAAGTCTCTTCCGATTCAAACACGCGTGCAGGTCCGGTAATTTTAGGATTTTTGATTCCGGAAATTTTTGCGACACAACCTTCTGTGGATAAATTGCCTTTCAGAATCGCCAGATGCCCCTGGGCATACATCGGATTGCTCCATTGGCGAATTACATTCTGATCGGCACGCGGCGCATCCGGAATATCTTTCAAGATTTCTGCAATGGTTTGTCCGCTGATGGTGATGCAATCTCCATGCAGCAGACCATGCACCAGCAACATTTTCATCACCTGAGGAATACCGCCTGCGCGGTGCAAATCGGCCGTGACATAACGTCCGGAAGGTTTTAAATCACACAGTACTGGCACTTTGCCGCGTATCCGTTCGAAATCATCAATGTTCCATTCAACTTCAGCCGCATGTGTAATAGCTAGAAAATGTAAAATCGCATTGGTAGATCCGCCCACCGCCATAATCACGGCAATAGCATTCTCAACCGATTTACGGGTAATAATGTCGCGTGGCAAAATCTGTTGTTTGATGGCATTGACCAATACCTCGGCAGATTGCCCGGCACTGACTAGTTTTTCATCGTCCTCGGCGGACATTGTTGATGAATACGGCAAACTCATTCCCATCGCTTCAAAAGCAGATGACATGGTATTAGCAGTGAACATGCCGCCACAAGAACCGGCACCGGGGCAAGCATGGCGCTCAATCTGCAACAATTCCGCGTCATCTATTTTATGCGCACTGTGTTGACCCACCGCTTCAAATGCGCTGACAATGGTCAGGTCCTGACCTTTATAATGACCCGGTTTAATCGTTCCACCATAAACAAAAATTGCCGGTACGTTCATGCGCGCAATAGCGATCATCGCACCTGGCATATTCTTGTCACAGCCGCCAATGGCAATCACACCATCCATGCTTTCCGCCTGTACGCAGGTTTCAATGGAATCGGCAATCACTTCGCGCGAAACCAGAGAGTATTTCATGCCTTCCGTACCCATCGAGATCCCATCCGACACCGTGATGGTGCCGAACATTTGCGGCATGGCACCTGCTTGCCTCAATGCCGATTCCGCTTTTAACGCCAGCTCATTCAAACCTTTGTTACACGGTGTAATGGTGGAATAGCCATTGGCAACCCCCACGATTGGTTTGTTGAAATCCCCATCATTAAAACCAACGGCGCGCAACATAGCGCGGCTGGGTGCGTGTTGAGCGCCTTGGGTGATGACTTGGCTACGTTTATTATCTGGCATGCTTGCTCCTGAATGATATAAAAATACAATTTATGACAAGGCGTACGATTATCACAAACGCACTTGGTATAATGATGCGTATTTTACCGTAAATAAGGCCGAAACTATGCTCGTTAATCCTCAAATTGATCCCGTTGCCATCTCACTGGGACCACTTTCCATCCATTGGTATGGATTGATGTATTTGATCGGCTTTGTGCTGTTCATCCTGTTAGGCCGTTATCGCATTAAACACAATCCGCATTCCGTATTTACCAATGAAATGCTCGATGATGCCCTGTTTTACGGGATGTTGGGCGTGATCCTCGGTGGGCGCCTGGGGCATGTGTTGTTCTATCAATTCGGCTATTACCTGGAGCACCCTCTACAAATTTTTGCTATTTGGGAAGGCGGCATGTCTTTTCATGGCGGGTTTCTTGGCGTTTTAGTCGCTATGATCCTGTTGGCTCGTAAACACAATCTACCATGGCTAGCAATAACCGATTTCGTCATCCCACTGATTCCTCCAGGATTGGGAGCGGGCCGTATCGGCAATTTTATCAACGCCGAATTATGGGGGCGCCCTACCGATATCCCATGGGGGATGGTTTTTCCCTATGTCGACGAACTCCCCCGCCATCCTTCTCAACTCTATCAATTTGCACTCGAAGGTGTAGTACTTTTTATATTCATTTGGATTTATTCTTCCAAACCCCGCGCAGTAGGCGCAGTCACCGGTATGTTCATGATCGGCTACGGTGTTTTACGTTCATTTGCAGAATTCTATCGCGAACCGGAAGATGGCTTTATGGGGGTACTAACACTGGGAATCACGATGGGACAATGGTTGTCCATTCCAATGATTTTGGCGGGAATAACCGTGTTAATTTTATCGATTAATCAAACAGTTATATTGAAAAATAATCTACGAAAACGTAAAAAACGTTAAAAGTGACAGATATCAAAAAATTAACCCCTACTCACAATTATTTATCATTTTTCTACGTTTAATTTCTAACTCTAATTTTCCACTTATTTTTGTTAAGATTTTATATAAAAGACAGTCTCCAACTAATTTAACTCAAACAAATCACATTCATTTAATGGAAACCGTGAGACAAAGAACAGGGTTTTCCCAATATACTCATCACAGAAAGAAGACTAAAATGCAGTGAGGTCGATTTCCAGATTTTCTCGAACCAGCATATTGGTTAAACAACAGATCCAAGGATCACAGCTTGACAGCTAACTTATTCATTCCACCATTCAAGCTTTCTCGCACCCTTGATGTAATCAATAACGAGTGACTACTGACCATAGATTATGTCCTAAGGAAACGCTGAATGACTCATCGCGCAGTAGAGATCAAGCCGAGTGATTATGTAATATTGCGACAATTTGCCCAATTTTGACCTGAATCGCATCAT
>NZ_JAYUWI010000022.1:0-7284 GCF_043753625.1 Nitrosomonas sp. | reverse complement strand
TAGCACGATTACTATGCGCAATGTTACCGTCTATCATTGGCCAAGGTTTTTGAGCTACACCAACTTCATTTAATGTAGCTGTGCGCCATTTTTCGCGGGCGATATCTAAATCTGGATGAAAGTATAAAGCGCATAAAATAAGCTCTTCAGTGCCCCATATTTTTATTGGTAAAGTGTCTGCAGAATACCCATTATTTTGTAAATAATGATTAAACTTTGCGTTAAATGGGTCTTTAGCCTCGAATGCAGTGGCAATTACATGGAGATCAAGAGGCTTGGGGCTATATTTTGAGAAACTACAAGCTTCAAAAAATATAGGGAGGAATATGGTCAGCAGGAGGGCATGTAAAAACTTATGCGTGGATAATGTATATTTAATCAATTTTTCTATTGGAAAAAAGTAGCCTGTTACTTTGATTCAAGTAATAGTTGATTCAAATAATAGGCCGATCACTTTGAAATCAATGGCGATATACCCTGGAACATACTAATTTAATCGACTATTTCAGCATTTACAGCGCCTAATGCATCCTGCAATGTTTCTTCAGTCAAGCTGTTGATTGAAGTGGCCAGCAAATCTGCCGCTTCAACCGTTGTAAGTGGCAGATTATGGCTATCCATTTCTGCTATAAGCCCTGCTGCTGCACCGGTTACTTTTAATAATGACTGGCGCTCACGCATCAAAAGTTCTACTTCTGTACGCAGCATATTAATCTCGTTTAAATTGATTGTGTTTTGCATAGCCTTTAACTCTCAGTAAACCTACTAATTATTATTCAATAGCATTAATTAGTATTCTCGCACAATCGTTGCAGGCTGAGCTAAATTAACTTTAATATGCGGATTAATTTACATGATTAAGCTGGAAAACACTTTTATTGAATATATATTTAGCTTTTGCAGTTTAATTTTTTTCTGATAACAAATTGTTGATATACAATGGTTGCCTGTTTAAACGAGCTATTGTTTATTTACCTGCGAGAGTGGCGGAATTGGTAGACGCACTGGATTTAGGTTCCAGCGCCGTAAGGCGTGAGAGTTCGAGTCTCTCCTTTCGCACCAAGTAATATCAAGGACTAGCAGCCTTTTTGACATCCTTTTATGTCAAACAAAATCCCGATAAAGCCTTTTAAATTCCAGAATTTTCCATGAATATTGGTATTTTCATACCAATAAATGCTGGGAAATTTCTATGGACTGCTTTTTGATAATATTCTTAAATCATGAAGACTATTAGCAAAACTTTAAAATATCTTTAGGCAGATTCACTCTGCTGTCGCTTCCTAATACTACTGTTTGGTATTAAAATGGATTTCTTGTGTGAGATTCAAGAAAAACTTTGAAGAGAAAAAAGCTTTTTAAGAACACCGCTGGCCAGGTAGCAGCTGTGTTGTTTTTTTTTAACTAATTATTTTCTTTCATTTTTATGTTCCTGGAGTTTCTCTTTTAAGCGCTACTGCTGTCAGCTTTTTGTTTAGTGCTTTGGCATTTATATTAGTAGTAAGTCATATTTGATCGCAGAGTCTTTTTTTTGAATGATAATGTCTGTTGGACTTCCCACACTACGATGGGACACCTAACCTTGCTTGCGCCAGACCTCTTCAAATGCTTCGGGGCTCATCCCATTTAGGTGGGAGTGACGTCTAGCCCTATTATAAAACACCTCGATATAATCAAATATATCTGCCCTTGCTTTATCTCTCGTATATTATACATGTTGCAAATCCTTTTATTTTTTAAGCTGCTAAAAAAGATTCAGCCACAGCATTTTCATAGCAATTACCGCGCCTGCTCATACTAGCTTGTAGCTGATGTTGTTCACAAAATCGACTCAACTCATCACTACTATACTGAGAACCCTAGTCTGAATGAATAATGACGGGTTTACTCGGTTTGCGCCGCCATACCGCCATTAAAATAGCATCCAGTACTATTTCTTTGGCTAATATTGACTTCATCGACCAACCAATCACCTTGCGTGAATACAGATCTAATACAACCGCAAGATACAACCATCCTTGAAATGTGCGAATGTAGGTAATGTCGGTCACCTAGGCCTGATCAGGCTCATCCATCACAAACTGCTGCGCTAAACGATTAGGCGCTGCCTTAGCAGGCTTGCTGTAACGAAATTTAAGTGTCTTGTAGCCACGATAAACTGCAATCTTATTCTGCTGCATGATTCTAGCTACGCGGTGTAAGCCACAAGTCTCACCAACCTCTCTCAAGTCGCAGAATACACGTGGGCTGCCATAAATGCCCTGACTAGCTTCAAATGATTCCTTGATTAGCCCTAACAAGCGACGGTCTTCTTTGCTTCGGTTGGATTCAGGATGATCACGCCATTTATAAAAGCCACTTCGAGCAACATTAAGCAGACGGCAGAGCAACGTCACAGGATGTTGGTGTCGTATATCTTCAATAAAAGCGTACTTTACTCGGACTGCCTTGCAAAGTACGCGGCGGCTTTTTTTAGTATGTCTCACTCTTCTTGTGCGCGCGCAAGTTCCGCACGTAACCTAAGGTTCTCACGCTTCACCTCAATGAGCTCTGCTTTATCTTTTTGTTCATCGGTAGGACCAGCTGCTTTGAACCACTTGTAAAGACTTTGTGCCGACACCCCTAATCGCTTAGCAACATCCGCAACAGTATAGCCACGTTCAACTACTTGCCTGACTGCCTCGGATCTAAATTCCTTTGCAAAACGTTCCCTTGCCATAACTACTTCCGTAAAGTTTAATTAAACTATAACGGTGTCTTACAGAGTGTGGGAAGTCCAAAATGGCGAAAGCAACCTAAACAGACGGTGCTGTTTCAATCTCATCAAGGCAGTTAGTTTGGCAGTGATGACTTTAATCGATGGTGCAAGGAGAATAACTTCGTGACCGGCATGAGCCGTTGTGGCAAATGCTACGATAACTCTGCCATGGACTCATTCTTCAACAGCCTAAAGAAAGAAAAAACTCAGGGTAAAATTTACATCATAAGAGAGGAGCTAAAAGCAGAAGTATTTGATTGCATCGAAGTGTTTTATAAACGTGTACGCAGGTATAGTTATTTGAATTGTTTAAGCCCAACTCAATTTCAACAACAACAAATCGGACAATGAGATTTGTCTATGATATTGGTGAAAGCTCAGGAAGTCCACTAGATATATGTCCGTAAACGCGAGTGAGTAAGATCTTTTGTAATTCTACGGGCAACTTCAACATTGATTTTCTTGGAATCAAAAGCAAAGCGCAACCATAGCCCGTACATGATTGCCATGATTCCTTCAGCCAAATCATCCACTTCATGCTCCGATACTATGTCTTCTAGTGCTCTTTTTAACTCGTTAATCACATGATTTTCCGTAGCGGATTCAATGTCTGCATAAGCAGTATTGGTGGGTATTCGTGCCCAAAACCATAACCAAGCTGTTACTGCTTCAGGCGTGCATTGAGAAGATGCAAAGTTAGCATCAATTACAGCATTTATTTTGTCAATCGGAGTTTTTGCAGAACTGACGTTGAATGCTACTTCTCCTAAAAAGCTTCCTGCTAACTCACGCATGGTACTTTCCATCAAATCTTGCTTGTTTTTAAAGTAATGATTAATCATGCCACCAGACGAGAGTCCGGCTCGAGCACTTATTGCTGCAAGTGTGGGTTCTGCCAATCCGGTTTCATATATTACTGAAATCGTAGCGTGGATTAATTCTTTTTTTCGGATTACTTCCAAACCAGGTCTTGCCATTATTGTGGATTTCTTTCCTAAGTATATTGCCAATAGTTACTTCTGAATTTTAAGAAGATAATCAAAATTAAGTATTGTAGCAATTTTTATGTCTATTTGGTATGACTTTTCCTGATTTCCAGCATACGAAGACATTAAGTTTTCTCTCGCTTTGATTTAAAGCTAAGGTAATTATGTATTAGATGAATTGTAGGTTTTCTTTTGTATTTATGTGCCTAAGAAACATTGTTAAATAACTTTACAAAACACTTCAGTCAGAATTTAAATCCATACCATATAAAAGCTCCTTTAAGACCCGTGCAGGGCGAGTTGTGAATCTCCATGTTGGAATGAACTTTGATACTGAACAATAATATTGTTCAGTAATATTAAATATAAATTCAATCAAATAAAATTAAATTTATATTATTAAACTATAATTCAATTATTAAAAATAATATTATTACTTTCTAAATTTAAGTTATGGATAAATTATTATGATTTAACTATATGAAATATATAATTATTTACATATATATGAATCTAGAATGAGTACTCCAAAAGAAGTATTGACCAAGCATATCGAATGGAATTTAATATCAATATAGATTGAATGATTATTCAATGTAATATAAAACGTTTACGGAGAGAATGATGAAGAAAGAACCTTTGAGAAAATTTAATCCAGATGATGCTGGATTTTCCTACACACTGGCGAGCGAATACTACACTTCACCTGTGATCTACGAAAATGAGTTGGAGGTGATTTTCGCAAATTCGTGGAATTTTGGTTGTCATCTTAGCCAGGTTAACGAACCAGGAAAATACATAAGATGTAAAGTTGGCGACGAAGAAATTGTAATTACCCGTGATAAAGAAAATAAATTGCACTCATACTACAATGTCTGTAGGCATCGCGCCCATACTCTGATTCAAAATGACTTTGGCAAAGTGAATTTTATTACATGTCCATACCACGCATGGACTTATAATTTGGATGGTACAGCTCGTACTGTTCGTAATTGCGAAAATGTTGAAGGATTTTGCAAGGAAGAGTTTAGCCTAGAAGAAGCCCGCGTAGAAGAGTTAGCCGGATTTGTATGGGTTAATCTAAATGCCGATGCTGAGCCGCTTATAAAGCAGGCGCCGGATCTTGAGGCTAAATTGCTTGAGCACTGTCCCGATATTCACAATCTAAAATTTGCCCATCGCGAAACATGGGATATTAAAGCAAACTGGAAAACTGCAATTGATAATTTCAGCGAGTGCTACCACTGCGCCACAGCACATCCCGGCTTTGTCGATTTAGTTAGCATGCCTGACTACACAGTTACTACACATGGCATTTGGAATGCTCACGTTTCACCCGTCCCCGAAAATCCAAATGGACCCTTAAAAGTGGCTGCTGCCGTTGGAAAGCGACTAGAGTATGTGGCCATTTACCTATGGCCGAACATGACTATGTGGATCATGCCTGGCGCGGGCAATATCGGATTGCTTTATATGTTACCTACAGGCCCAGAGACTACTCGGGAGAATATGGATTTCTATTTCTTAGATGAGAAACCAACTGAAGAAGAAATGGCTTCGATTGAATACTTACGTGAAGTACTCCAACCAGAAGATGTTGATCTTTGTGAAAAGGTGCAAAAGGGGCTGAAGTCTCGTAGCTATGATATTGGACGCTTATTAGTTGATCACAAACGTTCCGGAATCAGCGAGCATGCGGTACACCATTTCCAATCACTGGTTTATAAGGCACATCATGCTAAAGAATATATCCAGTTGAAAGAATCGGCTGGACAAGCAGCTGCTAAAGCAACATAAATTCTTGTTGGCCTTAAGTATTCCCTGTCATTGAAACTTGGCAGGGAATACTTAGTAAGCTGTGCATGTTAAAAAATTGTTTCAATTGCAACAGCATTAATTGTTTTAAAAACTCCGTTTATTAACCAGAGTGATTAAAGACTAAAAGTAAAGAGAGGCAGACTATGAAGATTATTGTTTTGCATAATGACACTAAGCGTGAAGTTGATGCTGAAATTGGCCTTTCATTAATGGAAGTTCTAAAAAAACGGGGATTCTATGTTCCTGCTTCTTGTGGTGGATCCATGGCGTGTTCAACTTGCCAAGTAATAATAGACGCTCATTGGTATGATCATATACCAGCACCAACAGAAGACGAAGAAGATGTATTGGATATGATTCCCCAACTTACTCCAACTACTCGTCTTAGCTGTCAGATCATATGTAATGAAGCCTTGAATGGACTAGAAGTAACTCTTCCAAAAGAGGTTACTAGTCTATTATCACGATAAATAACAGATTTTGATTTTTGTAGGGTATGAGTATTTCCGATCAACCAACCTTCAGAATATGGTTAGGGAATATCCCATAAATGGGGGTTAATATCTATTTTTTGATTGTAGTTTCATTAAGCAAAATTACAGTTCATCAGCATGATGATTAGCGACGAAAGGCAAAGATGTTACAGAAAACCACAGTTAAAGTTTGGTGGATTTATTTGATTATTTCGCCAAAAAGTATCGCGTAATTTGTCCGAAGTGTTATCAAGGTGAGTGGATAAAGTATTTGAACAGAAATAAACCCTGGCAGACTCTTTAGCAAAGGAAAGCGAAATTATTGGCGTTTTAAGTGAGCAAAAACAGCTGTAAATTTTTTTTGGGGCACAATAATTTAGGGGGATAAAGAATGAACACGAGTGCAGAAGCGTTTGATAAAGTCACAGCCGATGAAAGGACTCTCCATATTGGAGAAGGAACCCTTCACCGTAAAATAGATTGGAAACACGCATTCTGGGTAGTTAGCGGAGTTCCTCCGTTAGTGCTTTTTACAGTAGGTGCAATTGCTGCAACAGTAGGTCAGCCAGCATGGATCATTTGGATTCTATCCATTCTTATGGGGTTCATTCAGTGCTTCACGTATGCAGAAATTTCCGGATTATTTCCACATAAATCCGGTGGAGCTTCAATTTATGGAGCTATCGGTTGGGTTCGCTACAGTAAATTTATTGCACCTGTTACGGTATGGTGTAATTGGATTGCCTGGTCTCCAGTATTGGCTATTGCTTCAGGCCTCGCCGGAGCATATATTCTCTTAAGCCTCTTCCCCGCTGATGCAGTAGTTAATACCTGGTCGATGACTATTGTTGATCTTGGGTTCATAAAGGAAAAACTAAGTCTGCGATTAAATGCTACATTCGTTATTGGTGCAGCATTACTCCTCCTGACTTTTGCTATGCAGCATCGCGGAGTTTTGAAAGCAGCAAAATTACAGAAAATAATGGGCATAGCATCTTTGCTTCCTCTGCTTGTTATAGGCATAGTTCCTTTAGTTACAGGAGATGCCCCGTCTGATCGCTTCTTTCCACTTTTACCATTAGCTCATGATGCCGCAGGTCAAATTATTCAGGGATCTTGGAATGCGGCAGGCTGGACTTTGGCAATAGGTGGAATGTTTGTGGCCGCATGGTCAACTTACGGTTTCGAAACAGCGGTCTGCTATACCAGAGAATTCAAGGATCCAAAAAAAGACACATTTAAGGCGGTT
>NZ_JAYUWI010000021.1:0-7310 GCF_043753625.1 Nitrosomonas sp. | reverse complement strand
GATTCATCTGGAAAGCGCGCTAAAAAACCTTGAATCAAGCCAGGAAACTATGCGCAGCATTACCGGATGGGATTGGATTATTAATGCTGTTCCTAAGTAGAATTGGAATTACCTATTGCTTCGGAACGAATTATTCATGATTTTTTGTGTTTTCTATATACATGCAGAACAAGTGTTTACCTGCAAAAAGATTCATGGATAAATCGTTCCGGATCTATAATCTCCGTATCAAACGGTTCTATGGAGTTACTGGGAACACAGTTAGTACGCAGATTGAGATCGCCATCACAGTTTGTGTCTTGGTTGCCATCGTAAAAAATGGCCCAATATCGAGACTTTACTTACATAATTCTACAGATCTTTAGTCTGACTATTATCAATAAAAAACTTATTGATCAATTGGTTAAAAATACTGTGGTACGAATGAATACACTCAAAAATTATAATCAACAGGATTTATTCAACTAAATTGCCGGATACTTATGTGTCAATATATGTAGTTTCAGTAGTTTTGGTGATGGCGTTGTTTATTAGAATTCTGCTAAAATAAGAGATTCTATAAAAGTGTCAAGCAAGGAAAAGTTGTCATGGCTTATGTAGTAACTGAAAATTGTATTAAATGTAAATATACAGATTGCGTGGATGTATGTCCGGTAGATTGTTTCCGTGAAGGCCCCAATTGTTTAGTCATTGATCCCGATGAGTGTATTGATTGCACATTATGTGTTGCAGAATGCCCGGTGGAAGCGATTTATGCTGAAGATGATGTGCCCGATCAACAGCTTAATTTTATCAAGCTGAATGCTGAGTTGTCTAAAAAATGGCGACCAATCATTGAGAAAAAAGATGCACCCTCTGATGCGGATGACTGGGCAAGTGTGACGGATAAACTAAAATATTTGCAACGCTAATAAGAAATTGCGGTAATTCAGATGCCGCATGTTTGACTCTTCACTATTCCCTCAAATCTCCTTTAGTGAGGTTTTTGAGCATATAAATGCCGATACTACGGTTGTAACACCGAACCGAAGACTTGCATTGGCACTTAAAGAAGAATTCAATCAAAATCAAATCAGCCTAAAATTGGCGGTTTGGTACTCAGCTGATGTACTGCCATTTATAGCCTTAATTGAGCGTATTTACCTCGATACGCTGTATGCCAAGCAAACATCCACTTTGCCGTTGTTGCTGTCCGCAGCACAGGAGCAAGTTCTGTGGGAATCAATTATTCAATCTTCCGCAGCGGGAAAAACACTACTGAGGATTTCACAGACTGCACAATGCGTTCAGGGAGCATGGCAACTGGCGCATGCATGGCAGCTTATCCCGAAACTGAAAGATTTTTATCCGAATGAGGATGGTAAAGCGTTTCTGGATTGGACAAGATCCTATCAGGAGCAAACAGCACGTAACCGGCAAACAGACCAAGCCCGTATTTGTGATCTGATCACAGAGCAATACGAATACCTGGATATAAAAAAGCCATCCGCTCTGGTTTGTTATGGTTTTGATGTTTTTACGCCGCAGCAAATCACTTTCTTAAAGAAGCTGATCGCTACTGGATGCAAGGTCGTAATTGCCAATCTGGCAGATAAGCGTCCATTAGCGCTGGGTGGTGCCCGGCGCATTGAATATGTTAGCAGTCGTGAAGAGATCTTCCAGGCAGCGGTCTGGGCGCGATCCAAAATAGAAGAAGCGGATCATGCAGTTCGTGTTGGTGTCGTGGTACCTGCACTGTCCAGTTGCCGCAGCAAGCTGATCCGTATTTTTAATGTGGTCATGCATCCGGATATAAGATTTGCATTGCCGGGTGCTACGCGGCCAGTTGCGCCATTTAATGTTTCGTTGGGTTTGGCGCTAACGTCTTATCCACTGATTGATGTAGCTTTTACCAGTCTGGAATTGCTGGATCAGGAAATAGAATTTAGCCGTGTAAGTCATTGGCTAAGGTCTCCATTTTTTGCTGGTGGAGAGACGGAGATGATGCCGCGCGCATTGCTGGATGCACATATACGCCGATATGCCGAGCCTTTGATCACCCTGGATCGATTGATAACACTCGTACAGCAAGCTGATGGTCAAGCAAATTGTCCGGTCCTGCTACAACGCTTGTCGGCATTAGTCACATTCCGTCAAACAAAAATTCCTAGATCAGAAAGCCATGCCGCTTTTGCCAAAATTATTTCTGAAGTACTGCAGCATTTCGGTTTTCCTGGAGAGCGTGGTCTGGATTCCATTGAATACCAAACATTAAAAAAATGGCAAGCGTTAGTCGCAGATTTTGCGACACTCGATCATGTCAGCACAAATGCCAGTTATCGTGAAGTGATCAGTCGCCTTAGGCGCATGGCGAGCAATACATTGTTTCAACCCGAAACACCCGAAGTGCCCATTCAGATCCTCGGGGTATTGGAAGCGGCAGGAATGGTGTTTGATCACCTCTGGGTCATGGGTTTGTCGGATGAACAATGGCCTATGCGTGCCAACCCAAATCCATTTCTGCCACTTGAATTGCAGCGCCGGGAAAAGTTGCCCCTGGGGTCTACCCTGGAATCACTGGCTTACTGCCGAAGATTGATGGATGGCTGGTTATCCAGCGCGGAAGAAGTAATCCTAAGCTACCCCAAATATAGTGACGATCGTGATGGACATGAATTAAAGCCCAGTCCATTGCTTCGATCGATACCGGAAACTAAACGAGATTTTTCTGTTGTTTCGCAGCATCGGGATCTCATTATCCAATCCTGCGAGCTGGAGCAGATAGAAGACGGCCAAGTGCTGCCCGTAGAACAGGAAATCGCCAATCAAGGCACTAGGGGTGGTACGGCAGTAATCAAGGATTATGCCGCATGTCCATTTCGCGCCTGGGCTAAGCACCGATTGCTAATAGGAAGCCTGGATGTGCCACATACCGGTTTAAATGCGATGGAACGTGGCGCGTTGGTGCATCAGGTATTGGCACAGTTATGGAATCAACTGAAAACAAAAGATGCGCTCGATATCATCAGTGATTCTGACTTGGAAAAAATGCTGGCAAGTGCGGCCGACAACGCAATTTTACAGATGCAGCAGTATAGACCGACTGCGCTTTCTGGGCGATTTGCGCAGATTGAACATTGGCGTCTTGTGTGCTTGGTACGTGAATGGTTGGATGAGGAAAAGAAGCGGGGTCATTTTACTGTCATTGCAACCGAAGAGAAACGCACCATCCGGATAGGTAATCTGGTATTGAATGCGCGTCTGGATCGAGTCGATGAGTTGGAGGACGGACAGCACATTGTGATTGATTACAAAACCCGGAAACAATCCGTTCAGACTATGCTCGGAGAGCGTCCGGATGAACCGCAACTTCCATTGTATCTGGTAATGACCGAGGCACAGCAGCAGGGTGCAGGAGTTGCGTTTGCTGCTATTAAACGAGGTGAGATGGGATTTTCGGCGATCATGCGAGATCCGGATTTATTGCCGGGCGTGAAAGTATTTTCGCAATTAAATGCTTGTAAACAATTCAACTCTTGGGAGGATTTGATTGCGACATGGCGGCAACACTTGACGGAACTTGCGGAGGGCTTTTGCAGTGGTGATGCCAGAGTAAATCCCAAGAATTTCCCGGTAACCTGTGAACATTGCGATATGCAATTGTTTTGCCGGATTCATGAGCGGATTAGCGAGAAGCGGATGGAACAGGATAGTGAAAATGATTGATACTGCGTGCATTCCTGATGCAGATGAGCGTTACCGTGCATTGGATCCTGCGCAATCATTTATCGTGCAGGCACCGGCAGGATCGGGGAAGACTGCGTTGCTGATTCAGCGCTATCTCCGATTGTTGGCCTGTGTGGATGCGCCGGAAGAGATTGTGGCGATTACGTTTACCAGAAAAGCTGCAGCAGAAATGCGTGCACGCGTTCTGGCGGCGCTCGAAGTTGAAAAGAAACCTACCGATGACGAAACTGCTTATGAAAAGCTGAATCGTGAGCTGTCGACCGCTGTTTTACGACAAGATCGTCAGGCTGGCTGGCATATCGCCGAGAATCCGGAGCGGTTACGGATACAAACGATTGATTCATTATGTGCTTCATTGACACGGCAGATGCCAATGCTGTCAAAATTCGGTGCGCAGCCGGAAACAATCGAGGATGCTTCAGATTTTTATCTCGAAGCAGCGCGGGCTACATTGGAGCTGGTGGGGAAAAACCATGTGATTGCCCATGATGTGAAGCGGTTACTCGAACATCTGGATAACGATATGGCGCGCATCGAAGCATTGCTTGCTGAGATGTTGTCGCGACGCGATCATTGGTTGCGCCATATCCATGGCAGAACCAGACAGGAGCTGGAAACATCACTGCAAAATTCACGCCGTAATGCATTGCGCTATGTTTTTCAGCTATTTCCAAAGACAATGCACAATGAACTGCTGGAATTGCTGCGTTATGCTGCTGCGAATCTGCTTTCCTCTGCAAGCAAGCCATCAATGATTAGTTTCTGTGATCGACTAGAAACATTATCGACGGCGGATGTTGAGCACTGGTGTGGTATTGCTGAATTGTTGCTGACAAAAGAGGGAGACTGGAGAAAAAGATTTTCTATCAACGAAGGATTTCCACCTGGTAACACCAAGACTGAAAAAGATAAGGCGAAGGCGTGGAAGAATCGACTAGAAATTTTGATTGAGTCACTTAATCTGGAGGATACATTCCGGCAAGCGCTGCACGATATGCGCCAACTGCCGCCGTCTTGTTATTCCGATAAACAATGGGAAATATTAGGGGCA
The DNA here is from genome assembly GCF_043753625.1 of Nitrosomonas sp. Lineage (GTDB taxonomy): Bacteria > Pseudomonadota > Gammaproteobacteria > Burkholderiales > Nitrosomonadaceae > Nitrosomonas. Next base: position 2,533 of record NZ_JAYUWI010000021.1, on the reverse strand, counting down.
ATAACCAGACTGCTGCCATATGCCGTTGCACAACTCAATATTATTTTTCAAGCTAGCGGTTATGTGGATTTCTCAGAAGTCGCGCAGCGTGCATTGCTCGCACTTGGTGATTCTGAATCACCGACAGATCTGGCATTAGCATTGGATTATCGCATTAAGCATTTGATGATTGATGAATTTCAGGATACTTCAATTAGTCAGTTTAAGTTGATCGAGAAGCTTGTTGCTGGCTGGGAAGCTGGGGACGGGCGTAGCCTATTTGCAGTGGGTGATCCCATGCAATCCATTTACCGGTTTCGTGAAGCAGAAGTGGGGCTTTTTTTACAAGCGCGAAGCGCAGGGATTGGTCATCTGGTTTTACAGCCGCTCACGCTCAGAGCTAATTTCCGTTCACAGCAAGGTATTATTGATTGGATTAATACTGTTTTTACACAAATCATGCCTGATTGTGAAGATATTGCAACAGGTGCAGTGGCTTATAGCACTTCGATTGCGACACATTCTCGGTTGCCTGGTACTGCAGTGAAGCTATATCCATTTTTTGAAAGAAATCATGTTGCAGAAGCCCAGCAAGTTGTAGAAATTATCACGCAAACGTGGAGTGATAATCCAACCGGAACGATTGCAATTTTAGTCCGTAATCGTAGTCATTTACGTGAAATTGTCGGACAAATAAAAAAAGCCGGATTACGGTTTCGCGCTATTGACATTGAATTGTTGTATAACAAGTCTGTGGTACAGGATTTGCTGACACTTACCCGTGCGTTAATAAATCCGGCCGATCGCCTTGCCTGGTTTGCATTGTTAAGGGCACCTTGGTGTGGTCTTTTGCTCCAGGATATTGCTGCGTTAGCGAGTATAAAAAGGAATGAAAATGATCATGGTGTGATTGTCAAAGAAATGACTGTGTGGGGTTTGATGTGCGATGAGAATCACTGGCATGGTATTTCAACCGATGCAATGATGCGCATACGCCGGATACGGGAGATATTGAAACCTTGTATGGATCATCGGCAGCGCCAATCATTACGCATGACGGTTGAAGCACTTTGGCAAGCGCTAGGCGGCCCAGGTTGCATAAATCCAGTTGAAAAAAACGGGGATTGCATGGCAAATAACCTGGATGATGCCATGATTTATTTGGATTATGTTGAGGAACAAGAAGAAGCTGGTGCTATTCAAGATTTGGCAAGCTTTGAAAAGGGACTAAATGTATTATATGCCTCACCAGATCTGGATGCTGATGACACCTTGCAGATCATGACGATCCATAAAGCCAAAGGACTTGAATTTGATACAGTGATCGTACCCGGACTTGGTCGAGCGCCGCGTAATAATGATAAGCGGTTGCTGAAATGGACCGAGCAACCGCACAACGAAGTTATGGATGTAAGAGGAGTGTCGGTTTTAGATTTATTACTTGCACCGATTCAGGAAACAGGGGCAGAAGCTGATTCAATCTACTTATGGATGGAAAAACTGGATCGAGACAAGGAACAGCTTGAAGCCGATCGCTTGCTTTATGTTGCTGCGACACGTGCAAAAAATTTTTTGCACTTATTGGGCCATGTTAGTTTGGCTTTAAATACTGATGGAAAAACAGTGCTCAAGAAACCAGTCGCCGGGGCATTGCTAAACAGGTTATGGTTAACTGTGCATTCAATTTATATTAATGTATTAGAAAGAAATATCGCATCTGGGTACAGTCAGTTGATTGGTAGAGATAGCGAAATAAATATAGATAGTATAGGTAATCAAAGTATCTATCGATTGAGGTCGGAATGGGTTTTGCCGGATGCTCCAGAATCAGTAACTTGGCAAGAGTCATATGGTGGTAAGCAAATACAAGTAGAAATAGAATTTTCATGGGCGAGTGAAATGGCTCGTCATGTGGGGAATGTAGTGCATCGATGGTTGCAAAAAATTGCAGAGGATGAAATGCATGGCTGGAATACTGTGCGCATACAAATGCTGAGAGATCAGTTTAAACAGAATTTGTTAGCAGACGGTCTGAGTGGGAATAATAAGGAGGTCGGTTATGCAGTCGAACGCATCATGCTAGCGTTGACGTATGCGATTAACGATAAACGCGGGCAATGGATCCTGGGTTCGCAGCAATTTGCACAAAATGAATTAAAGATCACTGGTATCGATGATAATGTACCAATGACTTGGGTGATCGACAGAACTTTCTGTGATTCAAATGGAATCCGATGGATTATAGATTATAAAACAAGTAGTCACGAGGGCTCCGATATTCAAGATTTCTTAGACCGAGAGCAGATGCGCTATCAGAGTCAACTCAATAGTTATGCAAAAATCATGCAACAGATAGACTCGCGTCCAATTAGATTAGGAATTTATTTTCCATTAATAGGTGGTTGGCGAGAGTGGTAAAAATTGTGCAAGGCTAGGGATATTATTCCCAATCTATCAGCAGAAAATTTTATAAAATATTTGAGGAAGGTATTTATTCAATTAATCGTTGTGAGTAAAGGGAAAATTTTGGATTTTTGGATATAGAACCCTTAGA
>NZ_JAYUWI010000020.1:0-22099 GCF_043753625.1 Nitrosomonas sp. | reverse complement strand
AAAAACAAAAAATCGGGGCAGCGCCGTTCCGCTGCATGAATAGGGTGCCCTCTTAAATTCAATCTATTATTGTCTTGACTGCGGGGTCCACTTTAATCCGAATCGGAAAGTGTTTCATTCTTTCAAAGAGATGAAGAATCTCATCAAGAATAATCTTTAGTTTTTTGTGGCGTAGTTTAGGAATGTATTTCTAAATAACAAGGAGATCTTATTATGGCTATTATTAATGGAACAGCGAGCAGTGATGACGGCAGCACGGGCACGGGTTTTCCCTTACTTGGGACTGTCGGTAATGATGACCTGAATGCTAATTGGTCTGCTGGCAATGACACGATGTATGGCGGAGCAGGCAATGACATTTATAGGATCAACTCAATCACCGATCAAATATTCGAAGCCTTCGCCAATGGTACAGATACCGTGATCACACGCAATGCCTTCACTACGTTGAAAACTAACTTCGAAAATCTAACGTTAGATAATACTGCAGGCTTTCTCAAGGCACTTAACGGGACGGGTAACAGTGCAGCAAACGTTATCACGGGCAATAGCAACGCCAATATTCTCACTGGCTTAGGGGGTAACGATACCATTAGTGCTGGCGGCGGTAACGACACCATTGTCGGCGGGTCCGGCAAAGACACCATGACCGATGGTGGCGGAAATGATACCTATGATTTCAACGCAACCAGTGAAAGTGTAGTCGGAGCGAATCGCGATGTTTGTACCGATTTTACGCATTTAGTCGACAAAATTGACTTGTCAACGATTGATGCGAATGTTGTCACGGCGGGAAATCAAGCTTTTACTTTCATAGGCAATGTTGCTTTCACCGGAACTGCGGGTGAAGTCAGATATTTCACTTCAGGCAGTGACATCATTATCCAGGTGGAACTGGATAATGATGGTAATTTGACGGCTGATATGGAAATCCAATTAACAGGAGCAGCCACAACCGGAATCAACGCTAGCGACTTTATCCTTTAGTTCTGGTTTTCTCTCGATTTTGGCATCCCGTTGTGGTTTACAACGGGATGTTTTATTCATATCGAATCGCGAATCTCTGACCGGGGATTGGCATTTGCTTGGCATCAACATAGAAGAAATCGAAAGAATCACTGGTGAAGATCAAAAAGTCATTAAGGAATCTCTGATTAAGTTGATTACATTCATTGGTTCGACAAGCTCACCACGAACGTAATCAATATATTACCGTTCGTCCTGAGCCTGTCGAAGGACTTAATCAGAGCTTCCTTAAGAAATGGAAAAAAGGAACTAAGGAAATTCCAGAATCAGCACTCAGGCTTTTAAGGTTATATCTTAAATCTTAAGGGCGGTGCGAGTGCTTTACTGGGCGAGGAATGGAAAGGATATCGTTTCTCGGGTAATTTGTTTTATGTTCCTGAGTGGGAAAATGGTTTTCCACCACATTAAATCAGGGCGTTATTCTGGAAATGTCAACAGGTTTGGAGCTTAGAGCGGGAAATTGAGTTGTTAAAACGAGAATTGGCAAGACGTAATGAAGAATTTGATAATCTTGAGGTTATGGCTGATTTTTATAGGCGCTAGTTAGTACTTGAGAGCCGGTTTGGTATGATTTTGCAGAAATGCTTTATTTAACTTCTTTAGCTAAAAGATGAAACGCGCTCACGAAATTCACTCGAGGATGCAAGGTATGGGAGCGGAAAGTCTGTGTGGGTTTCATCAGCAATTCTTTTCAGTGTTTGAATCGCATCAATAATTAAATTACGCGCAGTTTCAAAATCTTCTTCATATACGCTGATGTTAGGAAACTCAGCTACCCTACCCACATATAAAATTTCATCGTCGATTTCTTCTTTACGAATCGTGATTGAATAAGATCCCGGATCGAATTTCATTTTAAGTACTCCTTGATTGCTTCTTCGTGCTGTTTCACAAATTTGTATAGTTTTTTGAATAGTGTATTAAAAGAGAGTAATTTCGATAAACGAAGCAGATATCTCAAAAGTAAATTATATTGGTTTTTTAGAAAACAATTAAAGGGGTCAGATTCAATGAATAATGTACGCCCATTAGCTTTATCTCGAAATGATGTTATTAATGAAGCTTTTGAAGGTGATCTTTTAGGTAGATTAAAATTAGCTAAGCAAATAACTGGATATTTAGAACGTCTTAAAGATGGTGCTGTTGTAGCTATAGATGCTCCTTGGGGAGAAGGTAAAAGTTGGTTTGGTCGTCATTGGGCAAAATATCTGCAAACTGATTACGATCATAAGGTGATTTTTATTAACGCATTTGAACAAGATTATGTAGAAGATCCGTTTTTATTGATTGCAGCAGAAATAACCAACATTATAGAAGAAGGCGAAACTAAAAAAGCATTCAAAGAAAATATTATCGAAGTTGGTAAGACTTTGGCTCCAAACTTACCCCAAATAGCGATCAACTATATCAAACGAACAGTATTTGAATGTAATAAGGATCTGTTAGAAGATGTTGAGGATATAACAAAGATTATGGCAGAGAAATTGATTGAAAAGAAACTAAAAGATTTCGCAAAAGAAAAAAATTCTTTTCAAAATTTTAAAACTAAATTAGGGCAGTTTTGTAAAAAACAGGATAGGCCAGTTGTCATCTTTATTGATGAGCTTGACCGCTGCCGACCTACTTTCGCTGTGCAAATCATAGAACGAATAAAACATTTATTTGATGTTCCCAATCTAGTTTTTGTGTTGCTATTAAACAGAACACAGCTAGAGAATGCAATTCAAGGTGTATATGGCCCCAACACAGATGCAGCAACATATCTAAGGAAATTTGTTAATCTATTTCTTAGATTGCCAAAACTTTATTCATTTGATTTTTACTCGGAAAATCATCCAACAACAAAATATATTGCAAATGTACTCAAATGCTATAAATTTGAAACAAGCGTAGCAGAAGGAATGGGAAATCATGGTGTAACTGAATTTGATTATTTTAAAGACAACTATGCCAATAATTTTAAAAAATATCTTACTTTTTGCGCTATAAAAATGGACATGTCACTACGCGATATAGAACATGCATGCGCTCTTTTTGTAATGGCTAATGTTATAAACGAGCAAACTGGCTTTATCGCTTATTTAATATCAATGAAAATCAAAGAGGTAGATTTGTATGCCAGATTGTTGCGCAATGAGTCCCAGGCTCATCAAGATGCAGCAAAACGCTTAGATAGTTGGATTGATTTAGAGAAACTAAAGGAAAAAGAATGGCCTATAATTTTTTTCAGAGTGATTCAAGAGCTCCACCTATATTATGCAAATACTACAAAGCCGAGAAATGCAGAGGAATATCAGTATTTATCTCAATATCAAAATAAAATATTTGACAGTGTCGGTTATGAAACTCTCTTTCAAAAAGTTTTCGACATGATCGATCTTCCTATAGAGTTAGAACGGTAACAACTTAGAATCAAAATGGATCTTTATCCTGCCGGAATTCCCCCGCCTGATACATCACGCTCGCTGAAAATCGCAATGATAGGCTGGAAAGAAGAATGATCGATCTGATCATCGAAGAGAGGCGTCAGGGTCACTTTCTGGCATATATCGCAATCTTATCAGTACAGAAAATTAGTTCTAATCAAATTGAAATGTATAAAATAGATCAATCGCGCTGTCTTCGCCCGCTTGTGTCACAACAGTTATTTTTGGGGTCAAATTGTAAGTCAGTTTCGTGATTCCCATGGTGGTTGTCGCCAGACTGCGTTCATAACTCAAATAAACACGGGATGAAATACGTTTTCCGACCACACCGATTTGCCCGCTCAGTGAACTGCCAATTCCCGCTTGCTTGAATGAAATTTCATCGACACCTAATGCCTTAGTAATTTTTTCGGTAATTCCGGCTCCGGATTGTCCGCCTAATATCGAACCCGCCGCTGCCAGTAACACCGAAGTATCTAATCCGCCGGGATCGGGTTTTCTACCTAAAACGATCCAGGAAAGTTTTTCGGTATCGGGAACATTCGGGGTCGATACCAATGTCACCCTCGGGTGACGCACCGAACCCATGATTTCAACGCCGGCTTCAACCGCTAAACCTTCCCGCACGGCCAAAATATTTAACCCGGGATCATCCAGCGGACCTTGGAAGCTGACGATGCCGCGCTGAACTGTAAGGTTCTGGCCATATGCTTTAAAAGTAGTATCTTTTGCCGCAATGGCGCCATTCACCTTGAACGTATTATTTTTATCATTCTGAACTTGTAATTGACCCGCTAAGCGGCCTTCCAATCCGGCTGCACGGAGATAGAATTTTTCTCCTAAATTGAGGGCTATATCCAACAGCAGCGACAGATTTTTCGGGGCAGTATTGGGAGTGTTCAGAAACACAATGTCATCCGATAATTCAGGGCGATCTTGCGGCGGTTGCAACAATAAGCCAGCATCTGCCGCTAGGCTGCCTGTCACGCTCAAACTATTTTTGTGATACCTAGCCTGACCGGAACCGGATGCGATGATCCAATAATCTGTTTTGTGTGTGAAAGGGAGCTGATTCATTTTGAAATCTAACTGGCTTTCATTTCCAATAAGCCCGATGTCTCCGGTAATTGTTAAAGAGCCCGGTGCGCTATCCAACTTGACATCTTTTAACAACCGGTCATCCGGTGTCGGTTCGTGCGGCGTGATGAAGTGGAGCTGCTCAATCTTTAAGTTTGAATCGTGGAAATTGGCAACCAAATTACCCTGCTTGAAATTTATGCCATGCTCTAGCAGCACCACACTCAATTGCGTGCCGGAAACGCGGCCATTAAAGTCCGGTTGCTTTAACGTTCCTTGAATAGTTGCCTGAACTTGAAGTTGCCCATTGGTACTCACACGATCACCTAAAAGGGAATCAATCCATTTTAGGTCCTTGATGTGGGCAATGACTTCACCGTTCAGCGGTGTTTCATCGGAAATAGTCCAACGGTTGTTCGATTGTTTTACTGGTACGGTCAAATGCGCTTTGGCAGTGCCGATAGATTGGCTGGCTAATTCAAACTGGCCGGTTATTTTCCCATTTTGGGCGACGACTTTGAGCTGGGCTATCTCTAAGCCCAAAGGCTGTGATATTTCGTTGGGTAAATACCAATCTCCTTTTTCACGTTGCATGTGCAGACTGCCGGTTAATTGCGAATTGGACACAAAATCCCAATGACCGCCTAAATGTAACGACGATTGTTTTGAGTCTTGGTATTCACCCGGCAGTAAGGCGATGCCGGAAAAATGACCCTTGGTTTTCCACTCCCCGGGTGTCCAGTGCAATTGATCGATGTTTAAGAATCCATCGGAAACAGACAATTTTGTATGGCCGAGCGACACCAACTCCGAATTTATTGCCAAAGTTGTTGGCGCTGTTAAGCGAACAGGAATTTTCCCAGCCGAGATGAATTCTGCTAATTGCCCGTTCCAGCGCAGGGATTGGGTGGGTGATTTTTTGTCTAGGCCTCCCACGGCTTTTAATTGAATTTTGGAAATATCATTTATCTGTGCTTTAGCCAGTAGCGTGTGGTCAGAAATTTTTCCGCTGGTGTTTATTTCCACTTGTTGCAGGGTTGCTTTATCGCTGACAGCATAGTTTCCAATAGCTGCTTTCAGTGAAATGGTTTCATTGTTTAAATGCCCATCAGCAACCAGCCCTGAGAGGTGTTGATTTCCCGGTAACTGGAGATGCCGGCTTTTTATCTTGAAATCAAAATCGGGTGACTTTAGGTTTCCATTCCACTGAATGTGCGTCTGTAAATCGCCCGCAAAACCAAATCCGATTTGTTCTAAAGCGGGCGCATTCACAGCAAATTGATAAGTATCGCCGGATTCACCGGTGCCGCCTTGCGCCAGAAAATGATTGGATCCGATATTTAATTCTGCCTTACCCTTAAACTGATTAAACCCGTTGAATGCAATCTGACCGGCTCCTGTTACCGGGAATTTCTCCAAGCGGCTTTTTTGAATCGTGTATTTCAACATTCCGGAAATTTGCGGGGACAATTGACCGGATAGTTGGATCACTGCATTCAGGTTAGAATCCGGCGCTTGAATAAAATCAGAAATATTAAAATTTTCTAAATTCCCTGACAGCTCAAATGATTGGTCATTGCCTAGCTGGAATATTCCTTGCCCGGTTAACTGTGACTTGCTGCGCTGAAGTTGAAATTGTTCAAGCGCAACACGCTCGGCACTTCGTGTGATTGCAGCATTGAAACGGATTGAATTATCCTTAAGATTGATGCGCGCCGATTGTGTCTGCGCATTGCCTTCCAAGCTAATTTTACCCGAAACTTGGGCTGCGCGGATACGGCTATCAATATGCTGCGGATTTAATTTGCTGACAAGCAAATTGGCTGACCCGGATGCTTCTTCTAAATGCCAGACAAAATCCCCGCTAACAATTTCTCCGGGTGTAATTTGCGCATGGATATCCTGCAACTGCAGGATTTCTGCAGTGATGCGTGCCTGCGCACTGATTGCGGAAAAGGGCAGGCCGCCGTCATTCAATGTGGCCGCTGCATGATTCTCAAGCAGAATCTTGCCTTCCAGTTGCCCGGATTCATTCCTGGTTAAATTGGCAGTAACGGAAAGGCTGGCATTAGGTGCGTCAGAAACAAAACTAGCCGGATTAAGCTTTTCTAAAACCGCATGAAGCTGTGTCACTGGATTGGCTGCAAATGGTTGCAGTTGTAGAGTCAAATCTCTTTTTGCAACCGATTGTTTGGCATTGATCTGTATATTCATTTGCTCCAGATTGCCGGTGATGACAGCCTGCGCATCGCCCCACTGATGAGCATTAGATAGATCGATCTGTGCAGACAAATCAAACGGTGAATTTCCGTTAAGTTCTGCTAGAGCGCTAAACACACCCCAGGGTGTGCGAAAATCCAGATTGTTGAGCCGATGGTAATGGCCACTGCTATCCAGCGATAGCGTAAGGTCAGAAATAATCAAATCAGAACTTTCATGGGTTGTTGAGATTAAACGTATTAAATCGACTTTAATCTGATGAATTGACAGAGCAAATGGCAGAGATAAGTTTTGGGGTAAAGTACGCTGTGGCGCAGCAGTGGGTGAAGGGAATATACGGATATCCATCGCTTCAACAGATAACCGGTCGATTTTTATCTGCTTCTGAAGCAAATCATCGGGACTCCAAGTTACGTGGATATTGTGCAGTGTTAACTGAAATTCATCATTAGCAAAATGAATGTTTTCAATTTGCAAGTTTTGCAGTGTTCCCTGAATTTCTTTAAATTGGATCGCCCCGGAACTCAATCGATTGATTAACGAAAGTGTCCCTTGCAACGCCGATTGGCTGTTCAATAACCAATACCCGGCAATTGAGACGGACACCAGCAAGGCAACGAGCAAGCTGATCAATCGTTTAGATTTCTGATTGGTCTGCTTGGGATTTTGATTGCTATCGGTTTGATTGGTCATGATCAAAGTTTAGAATGCAACCGCCATGGAGAAGTGCAAGCGTAACGTGCCGGTTTCATGCGCCCGGGCCAGATCAAGCGCGATAGGTCCTGCAGGACTGCGCCAGCGAACACCGCCACCATAGCCTATAAACGGGTGCATTTGCTGCCAGCTGTCCGCCGCGCTACCGATATCTGCAAAAGCAGCGGCACCCCATTGATGCGTTATCCAGCGCGTGTATTCGATGGTGCCCGTTGCCATGGTACGGCCGCCAACAATTGCATTGCCTTCCTGCACCCCAATACTTTTAAAGTCATAGCCGCGAACCGATTGAATGCCACCCGCACGGAAGAGATATTCCTGAGGAATTCCGAAGCGTGACGAAGCAAGCGTGTAACCAATTTCTGCCCGCAGAAAAATGACATCCTGAGAGCCAACCGGCCACCAGATTTGATGGCGCGCATAGGTGCGAACAAAATCCTGAGTTGATAGGAGTTGCTGACTGCCTCCTCCGATGCGAATCTCGGTCACATTACCACGCCGGATATTAAGCGGATCGTCGACAATCTGACGTCGCCAGCGCCAATCCAGCGTTAGTGCTTCATTAATCTGATTGATTGCACCTGCAGGCTGTTTATTTTCTCGTTGCCAATTCAATCCAAACTGCATTTGAATTTCTGGCGTCTGATAATTGCGCGTAATACCAATTTTTTGTTCATTCGTCTTCAAATTCTGAATATCAGTCATCTGCAGACTGGTGATCAATGAATAATTGATATTATTTTGATCGGGGAGTGTATCAATGCCAGCAAAAAAGGTTTGGCGTTTCTGCTCCAGACGCAGCATGCTCGTCAAATTCCAGGGGCGATCTAGGAAATTATGATTACGATAATTGATTTCACCCCGTGCCCCATTGTTCGAGCTGTATCCGCCGCCGAATGCGAAACGCTGCGATTGCGCTTCAGTCAAAACGACTTGAACAGGAATGGATTTATGTTGGGACGTGTCGGGAGAAATATTGACGGATACCGTGTTAAATTGTGGCGCCTTTTGGAGCGCAATCTGAAAAAGATGCAGTAAATCGCGTCGATACGCGTCGCCTGTTTTAAATGGTGCGAGATTCGTGATCAACGTTTGATCATAACGTTCTAATCCGGTTATTTGTATCGCGCCCAAATAAAAAACGGGCCCGGAATCAATGGTTATGGAAAGATCGGCGCGCGCATGATCAGGATCAATCGTTGCCTGGCTGGTAACAATATTCGCCGCTGCAAAATCTTCTTGTGTTAGGTCAGATAATAAAATCGCTTTTGCTTGTTCCCATTCGGAAGAACGGAAGGCTGATCCTGCTTGCAAAGGCCATGCGGCACGAAGTTGTTCAATGCGTTTCTGGTATTTAGCATCTTCTTGTATGATTTCACCGCGAAACACGATGGAAACTTCACCAATGCGGGTTAATACGGCGGGATCGACTCGGATTTCGGGTTTTGTAACTTCGCCTTGAGTCTGATACGACAATGTAATTACGGGCGAGAAATAGCCTTCTGTTGCCAGTAAGCTGAGAATTTCTTTTTGTGCGCGATACAGGAAAGTTTTTTCAGCGGTACTGTCAGCAAAGGGCTCTGCTGGGAGTTTAAAGTACTTTGCAAGAAATTCTTTAATAGTGTCCGGCGCCGACAATATCACGGTTGTTGAGTTTTTTGTGACATCGAATGATTCTTGCGCCAGAGTTATACCGGGTATGATTGCGATGAGCAGCAGGATCGTTGACCAGAATCGAATATAACAATAATCAATTTTTGATGAGGTGCTTGACATATTGACTCGATCTAAAACCGGCTACGGCCTCAGTCTAAATAGCATCCTTTTGTATTTTATGGTTAATACATTGTACCTTTATCAAAAGAAGTTTAACAAAAATTCCATGTTGAGCTGTTTGAACCTTGCAATATCACCAATTACTTTGATTCCCACTCATGACGAATGATTCTTTAACGCCGCACTGCAATACTCTGGATACTTTTGATTGTACGCAATGCACACGCTTATCGGATTTCTTGCAATCCGTAAAAACCAAGCACCCGGATTATTATGCACGACCCGTCAGCGCTTTTGGGGATAGGTATCCGAAACTGTTGATTATTGGTCTAGCACCCGGTATGCATGGCGCCAACCGGACAGGCCGGCCATTTACCGGTGATTTCGCGGGGATTTTACTGTACCAGACATTGCATAAATTTGGTTTTGCCACTCGATCCGAATCCGTTTCTGCAGATGATGGACTGCAACTGCTCGGATGCCGTATCACCAATGCGGTCAAGTGCCTGCCGCCGGAAAACAAACCTATTCCTCAGGAAATTAAGCAATGTAACCAATATCTGACAGCAGAAATCAACGAATTTGTTCAAAAAGACGGCACGGCATTACTTGCACTCGGGACAATCGCGCATCAAGCGGCGTTAATGAGTGCGCGGCTTAAATTAAAAGATTATCCGTTCGGTCATGGCGCCGTCCATCATTTGCCGCTTGAGAATGGCGTGAAACTCTATGACAGTTATCATTGCAGCCGCTACAATACACAAACCAAACGTCTCACAGCGGCAATGTTTGAACAAGTATTTGAAAAAATTGTTACTGACATGAGTCGCTAAGAATATATCACTAAAAACCAAAGGAGAAATTTTATATGCCGTATGTCAATATCCGTGTTGCCGGAACATTAACGCGTGAACAGAAAAAGCAAATTGCTGCAGAGCTGACCGATACCCTGGAACGCATCGCCAAGAAGCCGAAATCCTATACGTATATCAGTTTTGATGAGATTCCTGATGAAAATTGGGCGATTGCAGGAAAATTACTTGGTAACCAGGATTAAGCAGTTTGTCGAACACCGATTTTGATGCAAAGGATTTTTGTGTAAATTTACCGCATCAGCCGGGTGTTTATCGCATGATAAATGCCAAAGGCGAAGTGATCTATGTCGGAAAGGCGATTAATCTTAAGAAACGCGTCTCTTCCTATTTTCAGAAGACTAATCTGGGACCCAGAACCCAGTTAATGGTTTCGCAAGTGACCGGTATTGAAACAACGGTCACTCGCTCCGAAGCCGAAGCGTTGTTACTTGAAAATAATTTAATCAAGAGCCTGAAGCCGCGCTATAACATCATATTCCGGGATGATAAATCCTATCCCTATGTGATTTTGAGCGGTCACAATTTCCCCCAGTTAGGGTTTTATCGCGGCGCATTGGATAAAACGCATCAGTATTTTGGGCCGTATCCGAATGCCGGCATAGTCCGGGAAAGCATACAGCTATTACAAAAAATATTCCGCTTACGTACCTGCGAGGACAGCGTTTTTAGTAACCGGACAAGGCCTTGTTTACTGTTTCAGATCAAGCGATGCAGTGGCCCGTGTATCGGTCAGATTTCTCAGCAAGCGTATCAAAATGACGTTAAAAACGCCGAGTTGTTTTTACAAGGCAAACAAACTGAAGTGATGGAAGTCATTTCAGCCAAGATGCAGCAGGCTGCAGATCGTATGGAGTATGAGCAGGCAGCTGCATTGCGGGATCAGATTCAAGCTTTACGCCGAATCCGGGAAAAACAGTTTGTCGACAGCGGGAAAGCGCTGGATGCAGATGTCGTTGCCTGCGTACTGTTGAATGATGGCTCAGGAAAAGTATGCGTTAACTTAGCGATGATCAGGGGAGGGCGGCACCTGGGAGACAAGAGTTTTTTTCCACAAAACGCGGATGATTGTACCGAAGCAGCCGTTGTTGAAGCATTTCTGGCACAGCATTATTTGAATAGAAGCGTACCACCTCTGATTATTCTGAGCGAAAAAATTGAGCGCGAAGCAATACAGAACCTATTAACTGAGCAATGCGGGCATAAAATTACGATTAACTTGAATCCGATCGGGGAAAAACGTGTATGGCTCGATATGGCAACCGAGAATGCGCATCTGGCACTGAAACAAATGATGAGCCGGCACGCTAGTCAGGAAAAGCGTTTATTGGCATTGCAGCAGGAATTGCAGATGCCCGGCTTGAATCGGATTGAATGTTTCGATATCAGCCATACCCTCGGCGAAGCTACCGTTGCATCCTGCGTTGTGTATGATAATTTTTCTATGCGCAATAATGAGTATCGCCGGTATAACATCGATGGGATTACCCCCGGTGATGATTATGCCGCCATGCGCGAGGCGCTTACCCGGCGCTACCAGAAGATTGTTAGCGGAGAGGGACAGTTGCCCGATCTGATTTTGATCGATGGTGGAAAAGGGCAAGTCACGGCAGCACAGGAAGCTTTGCAGGAGTTGGGAATTTCTGATGCTAATCTATTGGGTGTGGCTAAAGGTGAAGAACGTAAACCCGGTTTAGAGCAATTGATTTCTCCCGCACTGGAAAAGCCGTTACAATTACCCAGCGAGCATGCGGCGTTACATCTGATTCAACAGATTCGTGATGAAGCGCATCGGTTTGCGATTCAGGGTCATCGTGGTAGACGTGGTAAAGCCAGAACCAGCTCTAGTCTGGAAAATATTAGCGGCATCGGAGCTAAACGCAGGCAACGCTTGTTAGGCCGGTTTGGCGGATTGAAAGGAGTGTTAACCGCGAGTATTGAAGAATTGCAACAAACAGAGGGAATTAGCCGGAAGCTGGCAGAAAAAATATATAAAGAAATACATTAATAATTAATTTCTGTTACCAGCCCAGATCGCTACCCATTTAATCAATCAGTATCAGCTAACGATCATGCCTTACAATCTACCTAATCTGCTCACATGGCTACGGATACTCGCTATCCCGTTATTCGTCGGTATTTTTTATTTGCCGCCCGCCTGGTTATCGCCAGACAATCAGAATTTGGTGGCCACGCTGATTTTTGCCGGTGCAGCCATCACAGACTGGCTTGATGGTTATTTGGCGCGTGTTTTAAATCAAGCCTCTGAGTTTGGGGCTTTTCTTGATCCGGTAGCTGACAAACTGATGGTTTCAGCGGCATTGATTGTGCTGGTTTATCTTGGGCGGCTAGATGCCCCGATTGCCTTAATCATCATCGGGCGCGAGATCACCGTTTCGGCGTTACGCGAGTGGATGGCACAAATCGGTCAGTCAAAAAGTGTTGCGGTATCTTTCCTGGGCAAAATCAAGACGACTTCACAAATGGTCGCTATCCCTTTGCTACTTTATCATGAGCGCATTGGTGAGAGCTTTGATTCGCAAGAAATAGGCACATGGCTTATTTATATTGCCGCCGTTTTAACCCTATGGTCTATGTTCTATTACTTAAAGGCCGCTATGCCACAGGTACTCAAGGATGACAGCAAGATTCTTTAATTACCATTCATTTATCCCAAGCGATAAACGATGAAAATTTTGATTGATGCGGATGCTTGTCCCGGCGTAATCAAAGAGATCCTGTTTAGAGCTGCTGAGAGAACCAAACGGCATTTGGTATTGGTCGCAAATCATCCGGTATATATACCGCCATCACAATTTATTCGAATGCACCAGGTGGAATCCGGGTTTGATGTGGCAGATAACGAAATTGTAAAAAGGCTGGTAAAAGGCGATTTGGTGATTACCAGTGATATTCCGCTGGTAGCCGAAGTCATAAAAAAAGAAGGTTTTGTACTGAGTCCTCGTGGTGAGCTATATACCCAGGAAAATATAGGGGCACGATTAAGCATGCGAGATTTTATGGAAGCTTTACGTTCCAGCGGCATTGATACCGGCGGTTTGTCTGCTTTAAATCAAAATGATCGCAAATCATTTGCCAATCAATTGGATAAATTATTAACACAATAAATTGTGAATATCGCTTGCTAGTAACAGTAGACTACCCTGCTGTTGACTGCAGGGTGGCGATATTGTCATGACTATTATGTATTGGTAATTATTCCATATAGCTTATCTTTTAATAACAGGCGTTTCTTTTTCTGTTCTTCCAGATATTCATCCATTGTATTTTCGACACCTTCCTCAATCCTGAGAATTTCTCGATTGACGACATGATATTCCTCAAACAGGTGTACGAAATGACTGTTATTGATCTTTAATTCATGGATTCGGTCATAATATTCTGGAAATTCATGGTGTAAATCATGTTTCTCTATCATTGGCTGGCTCCTTATCATAGTTTTCATTTAAATAATCATATTGAGCTGATTACGAAGAGCAAATACTGATCTAAATCAAAACTCAAGTGGATCTATATCCAGTACCCAACGCACTTTATGAGCAGGCAATGTATTAATTCGCGTATACCATTCGGCCATAAACGCTTGTAATTGCCTGCGTGAGGATGATTGTATCAGTAAGTGCGCGCGCTCCAAACCTTTTAAACGCAGCATTTGAGCGGGTATCGGATCAAATAATTCAACGGAACGGGGCGGATTGGCAAGATTGGCAGCTTGCTTAAGAAAATCCAGTACGATCGCAATGTTGTGGGCTTCCGCGCGCAATAAGGCTTGATAGACAAAAGGCGGAAATCCGGCTGTTTTTCTTTCCGCCAGTAAGGTTTTTGCCAGTGCATCATAATCGTGTTTTTGCAAGGCATGGTACAGGGGATGATCAGGAAATTCGGTTTGAATGAGCACGTGTCCGGCGACATTCGCGCGTCCTGCGCGGCCAGCGACCTGCATCAATTGCGCAAACAAGCGTTCACTGGCACGAAAGTCGGTACTGTACAGAGAAGTATCGGCGTTCAGGATACCTACCAATGACAGATTCGGGAAATCATGCCCTTTGGCAAGCAGTTGTGTGCCGACCAGAATATCCACTTCTTGTGCATGGATCGCATGCAGAATGTCTTGCCAAGCATTTTTACGGCGTATGCTGTCCCGGTCGATGCGTAAAATCCGTGCGGTTGGGAAATGCGCTGTCAAAGTTTCTTCCACGCGCTGCGTGCCTTGTCCGAAAGGCGCAATATCCTGATTGCCACAGTGCGGACAAGCGCGTGGAAAGTTTTCCCGGTGGCCACAATGGTGACAGCATAGTTTTTTATCGCGTAAATGAACGACCAGACGGCTGGAACATCGCTGGCAGATAGCTGTCCAGGCACAGGCTTTGCACAAAAGTACCGGTGCATAGCCGCGCCGGTTGATAAAAACGAGGCTCTGGTGTTTTTCTGCCAGACACTTGTCCAATGCTTTGATGAGCGGTTCGGATAAGCCTTCCTGAGCTTTGTTGGTGCGAGTGTCAATGCATTGAATCAGGGGAAGTGCGGCGTTTTTGATGGCGCGGGATAGCAGGCGAACGCTGTGGTAGCGGCCATTGAGCGCATTGTAATAACTTTCCAATGAAGGAGTCGCCGATCCTAACACTACCGGAATATTATTTTCTCTGGCACGAAAAATCGCCAGATCGCGTGCGGAATAACGCAATCCATCTTGTTGTTTGAAGGAGCTGTCTTGTTCCTCATCAACGATGACCAATCCCAGATCGGGTAATGGGGTGAAAACAGCAAGGCGCGTGCCCAGTATGATTTTAGCTTCGCCGCGTTGCGCTTGTAACCAACCAGTTAGCCGTTCCGTATCGTTGAGTCCGCTATGCAAACTGACCAAATGGATAGTGGGGAAACGTGCGCGGAAGACGGCTTCCAGTTGTGGCGTTAAGCTGATTTCTGGAATGAGTATCAGTGCCTGCATGCCTTGAGCAAGCACGTGTGCAATGATTCTGAGATAAACCTCGGTCTTGCCGCTGCCGGTAACGCCATGCAGCAGCCAGGTATTGAATTGCTGGATATCAGTTGTGATGGCGCTAACAGCAACTTCCTGCTCGGTAGTCAACGGTGGGATTGCTGCAGCCTTTGTCGCCACAGTTGCAGGAATGGGCATTGCCGACACCCATTCCAGTTGTATCCATTCCTGTAACAACTTGCCCGCGCGCGGCGAGATTTGTTTTGCTTGAGGACTGGTTAGTGCTGTCGTGTGATGGAGTTCGGTGAGTAAGCGGCGAGCTATACGCTGACGTGCTGGAATGCTGGATAAATCAATTTGTTTCCCAGCTTCGGTAAGGCTGAATTGAACATTGTTCGAGGATTGTTTCAGTTTTACCGGTTTGTTGCCACGCAGCTTGACAGGCAAGCCGTTCATGACAACCAAGCCAAGCGGGTGATGATAATACTGGCTGCAAAAATGAAATAAGTCTAGCAATGCAGCCGGTAAGGGTTTGATTTCCCTGAAAATGCAATGCGCTGATTTAAGTTTATCAGCAGGTATTTGCGTTTCAGAACCGACTGCAATGATGACGCCGGTTATCCGTTTTTTTCCGAAAGGTACGCAGGCACGCAAGCCGATATGGTGTTGGGTTGCGTCATTTGATTGATAATCAAACAAGGTGTCGACTGGAACGTTAAGTGCGACACGAATGATAGGCATAAGCGATGTTAAGGCGGGTTGGTCCAGAGCGATTAAAGCGTATTGTTACCTTAAAAACAAATCACTCACCGGCAATGCGTACAACTCCGGTGAGTTTTCTTAGGTTATTAGTAACCGTGTTATCTGGAAACCCGATAAACCGTTACCGATTCTTCACCTGGCTTGTCGAGTTTGGCGGTATTTCCATCGGAATTAATCGAAAAACTGATTGCTGTATTGTTGTCCAGATCAGAGAAGCCGGCGCATCCATTGGTGTTATACGTGAAACTGGATAAGTTTAGCTTGCTGGCGCCTTTGTTATACGCGTAGGAAGCAAATTCGATACCGGGTTTCCCGCATTTTGCTTGATCTGCCCGTTGTGTAGCGCCAGTCGGGTCAATCATCAGGAATTTACCGTTTGGAAAGAAAACCAGGGTTTGTGTTTGGATGACATGCTCGTCATAGGCCCAAGCGCCAATAATATCGGACGTATCGTTATCAATTTTTGCGTAGCGTGTTTCTTTAACTTCTTTTTCTACCACTTCATTTTCATCGCTTATCTGAATTGGTTTGGCGATATGGAACAGTTCGCCAAACACACTGCTTTCTGCGCGTGCTCTTTGCACAATGACGATGTCGGAATTGATCAACTCAAAGCCATCGGTACGAACCCGGCGCGTTGGCCCAGGATTGGAAAATCCAGCCTTCAGGTTGGTGTCAACGGATGGTTTTCCAGTCAGTTTGAATCCTCGGGTATCAAATTCTTCTGCAACAGCAACGCCATATTCGACACCGGATTGGAAAATGGTACGGCCACCACAAACACGGTTTTCATCACAGGAATCATCCGGTCTGGCATCGCCCTGTAAATATTCTCCGCTGCTGTCGGCAGCAATCCGCAGCACGCTGGCCGTTGTATTGTCATAGCTAACCCAGATTTGGGCGCTGAGGAGAGCGGTACCTTGTGAAAGGAAATGCGTTCGGGCTTCTTCGGCTGTTCTGACATTACCTTCAATGCCGCTGGCTTCCATAATGCTCTTTAAATTGGCCGAATCGGCAAATGTTTCCGGATCGCTTTCCAGGTTAATCGATGACTTGACAGCAGTAGCTGTTTCGCTCGAAATGGCAATGCCGTTTGAAAGATCGCTATCGGAATCTAGAGATTGCAACAGAATTAGCAGATTCTGTAATTTATTATCACTGCCGTTGGCCAATTCGATCGGCGTCACTATTTGTGAACCCGGAATATTACCCAATGTCAAACCACCCAGTTTAAATTCGATTTTGTCACCATGATTAAAATTAAAAATGCCTTTATCATTGGTTAAGCCCGATTTGCCGGAAGATGCGGAATAGGATACGCCGGAAACAGCGGAGTCAACCAAAATACCAGTTGCCGCGCCGGTAGGCATGGTTCTATTAGCTGTCGTCGCTGAAGATGAGGATGACGACGTGGCTGATTTTTCATCGCCGCTGCCACAGGCTGTTAGACCAGCCATAAATAGGGTGGATAATACGGGTATCCAGGAATTCTTTCCTAACGGGTGTGTGAATTTCATTAAAGAGGCTCTCTTTTTGATTAATTAAATAATTCAATATTGTACAATTCGCAATTTTGTACGCATAACGTGCAAATGGATACTAATATTTTACTACCAAAAGATTGCTATTATAGCGAAGCATTCAATTTTTCTTTCCTGACTTACTTAAATGGGTTTTAAATTTTTGTCTTTTCGTGTATTTTCGCCGCTAAATTTTTATTCGGGAGATATAAGGTATTTATATGTCTAACATGGCTGAGATCTCACAACTGACAGAGATGTCAGTACAGCTCCCCATCAATTGGTACGTGGATCCAAAAATTCTGGAGATTGAAAAACGTATCCTTTTTGATCAGGGTCCTGGCTACGTGGGGCATGAAGTGATGGTACCCAATGTTGGGGATTATTATGTGCCAGAATGGATGAACAATGCCAAGGTACTGGTACGTAATGGACATGGTATTGAATTACTTTCTAACGTTTGTCGTCACCGGCAAGCCCTTTTGTTGAAAGGTAGAAGCAGTACTAAGAGTATTGTGTGTCCCATTCATCGCTGGACTTATGCGCTGGATGGCAAACTGCTCGGCGCGCCGCATTTTAAACAGAATCCTTGCCTCAATCTGGATAAGACACCACTGCAAAATTGGAATGGCTTGTTATTTAATGGCAAACGCAATGTCTCGCAGGATATGGCTAAATTGAGTGTGCTGAAGGATTTTGATTTTTCCGGTTATCTGCTGGATCGTATCCAAATTGATGAATATCAATGTAACTGGAAAACATTTATTGAAGTATATCTGGAAGATTATCACGTCGATCCATTTCATCCGGGTTTGAGTCATTTTGTGAATATTGAGCAACTCGATTGGGAGTTTGGTGATTGGTATAGTATGCAAACGATAGCAATCGATAATGCACGCTTTCAGCGCCCAGGCAGTCCGGTTTATGCCAAATGGCACGAGCAGGTGCTGCAGCAAACGGAAGGAAAAACACCGCCGTATGGTGCCATATGGCTGCTGTATTATCCCAATATCATGCTGGAATGGTACCCCCATACCTTGGTAATCAGCACAATACTTCCTACCGGAGCTGAAAGTTGCACGAACGTGGTGGAATTTTATTACCCGGAAGAAATCGCATTATTTGAGCGTGATTTTGTTGAAGCGGAACAGGCTGCGTATAAAGAAACTGCGCTTGAAGATGATGAGATCTGTAAATTGATGACTGCCGGACGGCGGGTGTTATACGATCAGAACCGCAATGAAACGGGACCGTACCAAATCCCGATGGAGTCGGGGATGGAGCATTTTCATCAATTCTTGCAACGAGAAATCGGACCGCATGTTTGATCATCGGTTAATCGCAATTTCTGTATTCTAGGAAAGGACGAGTGCGCTCGCTGTGGATGCTGGTGGCCGCATTTATGTTTGCCTGCATGGGCGTGTTAGTCAAACTGGGGGCTGCCTATTTTTCCAGCACTGAACTGGTGTTTTACCGCTCGTTGTTTGGTGTCTGGATGACTTATCTGATACTCCGTTACTACCGCCTCCCGGTGCGTACCCCGCATTGGCGGATTCACTGTTGGCGGGGGATCTCCGGTCTGATCAGTCTGTTGATGTTCTTTTATTGCCTGACGCAATTGCCGTTGGCAACGGCAATTTCATTGAATTACACCTGGCCGCTTTTCGTAGCGTTATTTTCCACGCTTATTCTGAAAGAACATATTCATTGGCCATTAATCTGCACTATTTTACTTGGCTTTGCAGGGGTTATTTTACTGATGCAACCCACGTTACCAGAAGAACACTGGGTTGCCAGTCTGATGGGTATGGCTTCCGGTTTTTTTGCAGCGATTGCGTACATTAATGTTAAACAACTGGGCAATTTGGGTGAAACGGAATGGCTCGTGGTGTTTTATTTTACATTGATCAGTACACTGATCACCGGAGTAGGGCTGATGTTCACGACGCTTAATCCGATCACCTGGCCTGGATTGTTGTTGCTGCTTGGAATCGGTGTGACAGCGACATTGGCGCAGCTCGCCATGACCCGTGCGTATCATAGAGGTGTAACGCTGCTCGTTACTTCGCTGGGTTATAGTACCGTATTGTTTGCCGGTCTTTGGGGGGTCTTGCTGTGGAACGAGCTGTTGTCACCCATTGCATGGCTGGGTATGGGGTTGATTATTCTCGGCGGATCACTCAGTGGCTTTTTGAGTGTTAAGCTGGTTCCTGCTGTTGCACAAAAGTGACTACGCGACGGATTGCCCGGAAGCAAAATTTGCACCATCCCGTTTAATTGCCTATCATGAGCTTGTTATCATTTGAGGTGAAGTCATGATTACTATTCAGAAGAAAGGCAATCTTGTTATGGTTGCAGTCATTGGTGAATTTACGTTAACGGACTATAACGAATTTGAACAGCAGGTGCTTTACCAATCGCACTTTGAAGGTGAAGCAAACCTTTTATTTGATTGGCGCGACATGTTGGATTACACCGTTGATGTAGCCTGGGAAGAAATCAAATTCATGCGTGATCACGGCAGTGAGTTTAACAGGGTGGCTATAGTTACTGATGACGAGTGGCAAGCGTGGGGTGCTTGGGTTTCTAATCTGTTTACCAATGCGAACGTATTGGTGTTTCATAGCTATGAAGAAGCCGAGGAATGGGCATCTGATAGCGTGAATAGCTGACGCGCTGAGTATTGCTGCGTGTGCGGTATCGAGGCATTACGCCCTAGCTACAGCACATTCGGGTTCGATAATTCAGTTTTTCAAGTGTTAACCGGTAAGAAGAAATCGAATGGATGAATTTGTTTTTGCCAGAGTGTTGCATGTTTTGGGTGTGATACTGTGGGTTGGCGGTGTTGCTATGGTGACCACCGTATTGCTGCCTACTCTGGTGCGCATGCAATCACCTGCGGAAGCGATGGAAATTTTTGTTCGATTCAGGCAGCGATTTGCCGCACAAGTGCGCTATACCACATTAATCGTTGGTCTGAGCGGTTTTTACATGGTGTATGTACTGGATGTCTGGCAGCGTTTTACGCAATGGCAATACTGGTGGATGCACACGATGGTCCTGATCTGGCTGTTGTTTAGTGTGATGTTATTTGTCATGGAACCGCGCGGCCGACGTCAGCAAGCAACTGATCCTGTGCAGACAAATGTTTCGGCAGAAACATTTGTTAAAATTCAGCGTAAGCATTTGTTTTTATTAATTCTGAGCTTGATCACCATTGCCGGTGCCGTGGCAGGAAGCCATGGCTGGTTGATTGCCGGGAGCTGAGCATGAGTTACGCAGTGCTAAAACTGATTCATGTCGGTAGCGTTATCGTAAGTTATGCGTTGTTCTCCTTGCGTGGTGTCTGGCTGATGCAAGACTCGCAGAATCTGCGCCAACGTTGGGTAAAAATCCTGCCGCATATCGTAGATACCATTCTACTGACCAGCGCCATTATATTGGCAATGACCATTCAGCAAAATCCGCTCGATAATTCCTGGTTAACCGCAAAAGTTGCCGGTTTGATACTCTATATCGGTCTTGGCATGATAGCGATCCGCTTCGGTAAAACCCGGAGAACAAAAATTATGGCTTGGATTGCAGCACAGTGTGTGTTTATCTATATCATACTGGTTGCCCTGACCAAAAACCCAGTACTAGGCCTCTGGTCATAAACCTGACAAGATGGTTTTATCATGAAGAATGCCCTAAAACTGATGGATTTCTCTCATTTGCGTCTTGAAAAATCCGGGTACGGTCAAGCGCAGGCGATAGCTGATTTGGTTAATCTGGCCTACCGCGGAGAAGTCGGCTGGACCAAGGAAACACATATCATTCAGGGCGATAGAACTAATCGGCAGGAAGTGGAAACGGCCATGTTATATCCTGGCGCACAATTTTTTGTCATCAATCAACCGCAAAACCTGGCTTCGTGCATCTACATCGTCAAAGAGAACGACTATGCGTATATCGGTTTTTTCTCAGTTCACCCCAATCTGCAAGGAAAAGGACTCGGCAAGTATGTGCTCGAGCAGGCGGAAACCTTTGCTTCAAGCACTCTGGGCGTACACAAGTTTGTTATGTTCGTGATATCGCAACGTCCGGAATTAATCGCGTTTTATCAACGTAGAGGCTATTCGCGCACCAGCAGAGTTGAAACTTACCCATTGCATTTGAGTATTGGTGTGCCAAAAATCTCTGGATTAACCATCGAATATCTAGAGAAGGTCATTTATCCATTGTTGTTGAATCAATGCGCTATGTGCGGATTACTGCAGCATTCTCCACATTCTTCTTGGCTATGCAGTAATTAGTCCATCCTGCAAAATGCTTGAAAACCGAATAAATATTCGAATGCATGCGAATTAGCAACCGCTGAAATCCCTGGGAAATTATAATATGGGCATCAAAACCTGATGGAATTAGGGGAAACTTAAATGCCGACCGATGATTTTTTCCATGCTCGTCTCGACCAGATGATTGATCTGCAACATCCCTTAGTGATATTGTAAAATCGACTGCCGTGGCCCGATATTGAAGCAGCACTTGCACCAGCTTTCGAGCGCAAGAATCATCAAGGCCAAGTGGTAGAGTTCAGCGATATTTTCGGTACAGCGTTTGGGTGGAAAATGTTTCTGCACAAGCCCATCGTCTTTATCACCTGGATAGTGCAAAACTGACGCGCTCGAACTTGTCTCGCATTAACGAAGATAAACCCTATGCTATGTATGAAGCGCTGGCTGGGAAATTGCTGAATCGTTGCCA
>NZ_JAYUWI010000019.1:0-22138 GCF_043753625.1 Nitrosomonas sp. | reverse complement strand
GCTTGATATTGATAATAAACCTCATTGGGAGTTTGGTTGTCAAGACCTTGATGAAAACGCTCCTGATTGTACCAATCAAACCACTGAGTCAAACTTTTTCTTACCCCCTTTAAGTCACTAAATGTCCTGGTGTATAAGAGTTCATACTTTACTGTGCGCTATAGCCGTTCAACAAAAATATTATCATGATAACAACCTTTCCCATCCATGCTGATCTGGATATCGTGATGCTTCAAAACAGCTATCCATACTTCGCTGGTAAACTGAGCACCTTGATCGGTATTGAAGATCTGCGGACAGCCGTGGTCTTGAATGGCAGCCTCCAATGCTTGAACGCAGAAATCGGCATCTATCGTGTTGGATAAGCGCCAGCTCAGCACCTTACGGGAATGCCAGTCCATGATGGCGACCAGATAACCAAAGCCTTTCTCCATCGGCACATAGGTAATATCAGCAAGCCCAAACTTGATTGGGCTGGTTTATTAGCTTACCTTTGAGCAGGTAAGGATATATTTTGTGTTGTTTAGCTGGGATACTGGTACCCGGTTTGGGCGCGGTGCTGATAATACCCGGAGTCTTCATCATGGATGCCGCTTTTCTTACGACCCATCAGTATTCCCTGGCGCAATAAACACGTGGCGTAGCTGCGTGTACCCTATTTTGTGGTGTTCTCAGGTATTGCTCGTCCATCTTTCGTAGCAAAACCAAGTCAAAATCACGGCTGATAGTAATGGGTCGAACGTGCCAAACTCAGAAATTGACACTGGCGAGTTTGGCTAAGTTTGTCGTTAAGCTCAATCATCATCTTGCGTTCCGCCGCACTTAATGATCGAGCTTTCTGACTAAAAAATCGCGTTCCACCGTCAGTTGCCCGATGACACGATGTAAGTCATCTGTGGTTTGTCCGTTCTTTTTGCTAGCACCGGTATTTCTGGAAAACAATTCATCCGCTTGTTCAATGAGTTGCCGTTTACAGCTATTGATCTGTGTGGGATGTATTCCATAACGTGCTGCCAGTTGGGGAATGGTTTCATACCCTCTTATCGCCACCAGCGCTATTTTTGCTTTGAATTCACTGGAATATTGTGTGCGTTTCTTGCTCATGATTATGATCCTCTATAGTGTCCATAACAGAGCTTAACAACCTGCCCAGTTTTGCGGTACCACTTCACATCATGGCGCGGAAGGCAAGTAGGGCGAAGCAACTGCCCCAACCGAAAGTTGGTTCAACAGCTTCAAGAACGAGCGAGTGCATGGGCTGTGTTATGAAACATGCGCAGAGATGGCTACCATGAGCTTCGAGTACATCGAGGTACTCTACAACCGGAAACGGCAGCACTCAACGTTAGACTATAAATCACCAATGCGGTTTCTAAATGACTGGCTAATTACTCAACAGAAAGATAAGCTGATAGCATAAAAATGTTCGCCCATTGGAAGACAAAAAACAGGGGGAATCTCACTTGGAGAGATAAGATAATTTTAACAGTTAATTACTGCATAGCCTTTATTTTTATCGGCTAATTTTTTTTCTATAAAATTAACTAAAGCGCCGAGTGTATCAAATGTTTTTGCACTAATCTCGTCATCTTTAATCGCGATAGAAAAATTCTTTTCTAAAGCCAAGATAATCGTAACGACTGCTACAGAATCAAGCTCTGGGATATTTCCAAGTAAAAGGGTGTCTAACCTCATCGTATTGAGTCGTTCCCCCAATCCGAGTACATCAGCCAGAATTCTTTTTATTTCAATGGTAGGATCTATTTTAGTCACAGTGTAAAAAGCTACTTTCTTGAGTATTGAAACGACTTAATTATAAATCTGATCGAGTATTAAGATCACTTGTTTACGTAAGTGAAAGGTAAATAGTGTTCAACTAATAATAATGGAAACATTTTGGGTTAATATGCTATGGCTGTATTTCAACGATTGAATTTATGCGCGCAAGTCCGCTCATGATTCTTCCTGATTTGTTACGTACCTGAACAACTTGTCCCTCACTAGCATCTGCTAATGCCTGGCCTTCGGATCGGACACTGAATCCACGCCCTTGCACGACCAGATTTACCGTTTGACCACGTAAGATTACATAGGGTGCTCGCAGCATTTGTGGACGTAATGGTTGTCCGGCAGTAAGGTTGGCGGTAGTTACTTTGCCGATTACTTGTGCGACATCCGTGAATATGCCTTCCGGCATCTGTGTCAAATTAACATTCTGTGGTGCGATATCCTCATAGGCGATTGTCTGTCCAGCTGCGACGGGTCGTGCGATATGTAACACATTTGTCATTATAATTATTTCAGTCTGTACATAGATGGTCCATTTTGCAACCTGACTATCACAGCGAACCCCAATAGAAGTTTTTCCCCATAAACGCCCGCCAGTTGGGACAAAAGGTTCTAGGTGTGGACACTGTGGTAAAGCAAGATGCCTGTCAATCTGGCCCACATTCACGATAACTTGCCCGGATAATGTGGCTGTATTGTTGTATAGAAAATTCTCAATTGCGTTTTTAATCAAAGCAGTATCTTGATGCTGCGCAATAGTTTTGTGCTTTGATGCAAATGCTGGAAGAGAAGAAGCAAGCATTAGCAGACTGAGAATCGACACTAAGCAACGTATCATAAATTTATTTTTAACCATTCATTTTTGCCGTTCTCGGCAATTATTGCCGCCCCAAAGATATCTTAAACAACCGTAATAAAAATTACATTCGGAGATAGCGTCTATTTCAAGCCTTTTTTGTGAGTTGGTCTAGCTGCTCGAACATTTATTATAGTTGGCATGCTAAGTGCTGATAAGTGAAAGAAAGCTATTTAAATTAGGGTGTGTAGAAAATGATTAACAAACTCGATAAGGAATTAAATTTTCATCATCAAGCCTTAAGCTTACGAGCTGCCAGGCAAGAGTTACTTTCTGGTAATGTCGCAAATGCAGATACACCCAATTTTAAAGCGAAAGACATTGATTTCGCTAGTGTACTACATGAAAAGCTTTCATTGACTACAAACCTGAGTAAAGTGGGTTTAAATACGACATCTACGATGCATATTAATCCCACTGCAACGGGAGTCTTTGGAGATAACATATTATATCGTGTTCCTTTCCAACCGAGTGCCGATGGAAACACAGTGGATATGGATATGGAACGTACGCGATTTGCTGACAATGCAATTAAGTACGATGCAAGTATCACATTTTTGAATAATGAGTTTAGAAACTTAACATCGGCGATGCAGGAGAGATAATTATGTCATTATTTAACGTATTCGATATTTCAAGCTCAGCCATGTCCGCACAATCCCAGCGTTTGAATGTGGTTGCCAGTAATCTTTCGAATGCTGATAGTGTAACTAGCTCAACCGGCGAACCTTATCGGGGACGTCAAGTGATTTTCAGTACATTACAGGCAGCTGCGAATGGCGCAAGTGGCGTTAAAGTGGCTGGGGTTGTTCACGATCAATCTCCAATGAAACAGTCGTTCCAGCCTCAACATCCGTTAGCAGATAAAAAGGGTTATGTGACGATGCCCAATGTCAATGTTGTCGATGAAATGGTCAATATGATGTCGGCATCACGCTCGTATCAGAACAGTGTCGATATGATGAACACCACCAAATCACTATTGCAAAAGACTCTAACTATTGGTCAATAAAGGGGTACAAAATGAATGCAGTCCAACAAGCCAATTCTCAAATAGTTTCATCAATTACACCGACAGGAATCACTGCTAAAAAGGAGACTGAGAATACCCAAGATCGATTCTTAAAGCTTCTGGTGACTCAAATGAAAAATCAAGATCCGCTGAAACCGCTTGATAACGCGGAGGTTACCAGTCAATTAGCACAGATTAGTACGGTATCCGGAATAGATAAATTGAATACAACACTACAACTTTTGTCTTCTGATTATGAAGATAGTCAATCAATTGAAGCAACGGCAATGATAGGACACAATGCTTTTGTTCCAGGACAATCTATCTCTCTTGAGAAAGAAGCCGCCATCGCCGGTATTGAATTGGCTCAACCGGTCGATGAAATAAAAGTAACGATCTCTGATAAACACGGAGTCGCCATTCGCAATATAGAGCATCTTAAAATAGAAGATCTTAAAGGATGGCCGGCAGGTATTAGCACGATTGGATGGGATGGTAAAACAGATAGTGGTGCCACGGCTGTAGAGGGAGAATATACCTTTGCTGTGAGTGCAAAACAAGGTGGAGAAGAGATTAAAGTCAACACGCTTTCATTAGGTTCGGTGAATAGCATTTCCCACGGGGAGCAGGGCACACTGCTTGATATGGGAAAATTGGGTCTAGTCAGTTTGTCTGACATTAAGCAGGTATTTTGATTAGGAGATCATTATGAGTTTTCAGCAAGGTTTAAGTGGTCTAAGTGCCGCATCGACAAATCTGGATGTTATTGGAAACAATATTTCCAATGCAAATACCCCTGGGTACAAACAATCCCAGGCCCAATTTACCGATATTTTTGCAAATTCATTGGGTGGCGCTGATTCTTCTAACACGCAAGTAGGTAGCGGCTCCAGAGTATCCACAGTTGCGCACATATTTAGTCAAGGAAATATCTCACCGACCAACAATCCATTGGATATTGCGATAAACGGGCAAGGCTTTTTTCGTATGGATGACGGAGGTTCAATCAGTTATAGTCGAAATGGTCAGTTCCGTCTTGATGGCAATGGGTTTGTTACCGATGCGAATGGGATAAATCTAACCGGATTTACAGCGGATGGAAATGGAGTTATAGACGCGAGTCAGCCAACCAAATTGAAATTAAGCACCGCAGATATCCCGCCTCAAGTTACATCGACTTACGATATGGGTTTTAATTTAGATTCACGGCAGTCTGCACCTACAGTGACTACTTTCGATGCGAACAATCTAAAAAGCTATTCCAATACTACATCTGGAACAATTTATGATAGTTTGGGTAATTCGCACATATTATCTATTTATTTCCAGAAATCGGCTACATCAGGTACATGGAATACTTATGCGACTGTCGATGGCAAAGTTGATACAGCAGGTGCACCTATTGGTGTTACGCTGGCTTCAACAGCACTGACATTTGATAATAGTGGGGCACTGACTGCGCCAACGGCACCTTTTAATGTAACGGTCGATCTAGCGGCTATAAATCCGGCTCTGGGGGCAGGTTCTCCGCTAACTTTTGCTTTGGATTTAACGACAGCTACTCAGTTTGGATCTGGTTTTAGCGTTAATTCACTCTCGCAAGATGGATTTACCTCTGGCCGGCTGTCTGGTTTTACGACATCCGCTGAGGGCGTGGTTCAAGGAAGCTATAGCAATGGGCAAACGAAATCACTGGGCCAAATTGTTTTGGCTAATTTTATTAATCCACAAGGTCTGAATCCAATGGGAGATGGTCGTTGGCTAGAAACGCCGAGCTCAGGTCAGCCGGTGGTTGGTCCACCAAAAACGGGAACACTCGGCGCTCTTCAAGCCTCTGCGACCGAAGACGCTAATGTAGATCTTACGAGTGAGTTGGTGAAAATGATTACTGCACAGCGTATGTATCAGGCGAATGCCAAATCAATTGAAACTCAGGATGCTGTTTTACAAACATTGGTTAATCTTTAATTTTCTCACCTTAACTGAGTAAAAACTCATGGATCGACTAATCTACACATCGATGACCGGAGCAAACCATACGCTGAATCAACAAGCTACGGTAGCCCAGAATCTCGCTAATGCCTCGACAACAGGTTATCGGTCTGAGAACAACGCATTTCGAGCTGTGCCAATATTTGGTGATGGATTACCGACACGTGCTTTTGTAGTTGATTCAACAATTCATGCGGATTTTACACCTGGTGTATTGCAAACAACCGATCGTGATCTGGATGTTGCAATTAAGGGTTCTGGATGGATTGCAGTGCAATTGGATAATGGTGAAGAAGCCTATACACGAAATGGCAACTTGCAAGTCAGCTCCAATGGGCTTTTACTAACGCATAATGGACTTAAAGTTAAAGGTACTACCGGTACTATCACGATCCCGCCGGAAACTCGAATCACAATTGGTGTCGATGGGACCGTGTCATCTGTGCCGATCACTCCACAACCCAATACCGTAGCTTCAGTGGGCCGAATTAAGCTGGTAAATCCGCCGGAAGAAAGTCTTGTTAGGGGGGCTGATAGTTTATTCCGCCTTAAAGATGGTGGAGTCGCGCCAGTCGATGCTCAAGTCAAGCTTGTTGATGGGACATTGGAAGGTAGCAATGTGAATGTTGTACATGAAATGGTGAGCATGATAGCGCTCGCCCGTCAATTTGATATGCAAATGAAAATGCTTGAGAACGCGCAGAAAAATGCACAACAGGCTAGTCAAATAATGGTCTTAAGAGTTTAAACAAAAAAATAAATTTAAGAGGGTAATGATTATGGTTCGTTCCTTATGGATTGCTAAAACTGGTCTTGATGCGCAACAAACCAAAATGGATGTCATCGCAAATAATTTGGCGAATGTTAGTACGAATGGATTTAAACGTGCTCGAGCAGTTTTTGAAGACTTAATGTATCAAACTTTGCGTCAACCAGGTGCTCAATCTTCTCAACAGACCCAATTACCCTCTGGCTTGCAACTAGGCACAGGTGTTAAACCAGTTGCGACAGAAAGTATATTTTCTCAAGGACCACTTCAGAAAACGGAGAGTAGGGGAGATATTGCCATCAAAGGTATGGGTTTTTTTCAAGTTTTAATGCCCGATGGAACGACAGCCTTTACTCGTGATGGGGCTTTCCAATTAGATATGAATGGTCAGGTTGTCACGTCTAGTGGGTACGCCATCCAACCGGCGATTACAATTCCACCAAATCCTACTAGTATAACCGTAGCGCGTGATGGTACTGTTTCTGTAGGAGTGGCTGGATCAACAGCCCCAGTTCAAGTTGGTAATATCCAGCTAGCTAATTTTATCAATCCGGCAGGATTACAAAAGATTGGCGAGAATCTATACATGGAATCCGCATCTAGCGGGACACCCAATCAGAATGCTCCAGGTACTAATGGTTTAGGAACGCTAGAACAGGGATTTGTTGAGGCGTCTAATGTGAATGTCGTGGAAGAACTGGTTAGCATGATTCAAACCCAGCGTGCCTATGAGATGAATTCCAAGTCAATTGAAACTTCAGATCAAATGTTGCAAAAATTGGCTCAATTGTAATTGAAAGGGTTATTTGGAGTAATGGGATGGTTAACAGCAATCTGAAAATAAAAAATCAATTCTTGTATTTGTATACACTGATTTTTGTTCTGCTTGTATCAGGTTGTGCGATGACACCGGCAACATCTACCCATCAACCCAATACCTTTCGTTCTCCAAAGCATGCGGCGGTAGCGAGTCACCCCAATGGAGCTATCTTTCAGACTATTCATAGCACAACAGGTGGTGTTCGTTATACCCCCTTATTTGAAGATCGAAGAGCACGGAGTGTTGGCGATACCCTTATCGTTAATTTGAATGAAACAACAAATGCCAGCAAGAGTTCTGGGAGTAATGTCGATCGCTCTGGCAGTATTGATTTCTCGGTGCCTAGCCTTTTAGGGATTCCTTTAAGCCTTTTATCGAAACACGCAACAGTTGAAGCAAATTCAAGCAATACATTTGATGGAAAAGGTGCAAGCTCCAGTAGAAATAATTTTAGAGGCACGATTACGGTAACTGTTATAGAAGCATTGCCAAATGGGAATCTTGTTGTCAGTGGCGAAAAACAAATCGGTATTAATCAGGGGCAAGAGTATATAAGGCTCTCTGGTATTGTGAACCCAGTTCATATTATGGCGAACACCGTTTCTTCAACGCAAGTTGCCGATGCGCGTGTTGAGTATCGTGCTAATGGATATTTGGATGAGGCGCAAACAATGGGATGGCTGTCACGATTTTTTCTGTCCGTTACACCATTCTAAATTATCCGATACTTAAAACATACTTGTCCTTGGAATAAATACATAAGATAATGAAAATTATAAACATAATTATTAATTTTTTTCTTGTGATAGGCTTATTAGTGCCGGGAGTTAGTGCGGCCGATCGCATCAAGGATCTGGCATCGATTCAAGGGGTACGCAACAATCAATTGATAGGGTATGGGTTGGTTGTGGGTTTGGATGGTAGTGGTGATATGACAACCCAGACGCCATTTACAGTACAAAGTATCATCAATATGCTCGGTCAATTGGGGGTTAACTTGCCGCCAGGTACCAATTTGCAGTTACGTAATGTTGCTGCTGTGATGATAACAGCTACGTTACCGGCGTTTGTTAAACCTGGTCAGCAAATTGATATCACAGTATCTTCTATGGGTAACGCGAGAAGTCTGCGCGGAGGAACACTTTTGATGACGCCTCTGAAAGGGGCTGACAATCAAGTTTATGCAATGGCGCAAGGAAATGTTTTGGTTGGCGGTGTTGGGGCCGGGAATGCAGGGAGCAGTGTGCAGATTAATCATCTCAGTGCTGGGCGTATTTCAGGCGGGGCTATTGTAGAGCGCGAGATATCGACAACAGTTGGGCAAGGTGATTTTATTAACCTGGAGTTGAATTCTACAGATTTTACGACGATTAATCGTATTGTTGAAGCTATCAATGGACTTCATCCTTCAACTGCGTCTGCTATCGATGGCCGAGTGGTGCAGGTAAGGGCGCCTGTTGATAATAGTCAGCGCATTGCATTTATTTCTCAGATTGAAAGTCTGGATATAACGCCTGCAAAAGCGTCTGCAAAAGTTGTAGTAAATTCACGTACTGGTTCGGTAGTGATGAATCAAGGGGTAACTCTCGAAACGAGTGCAATTGCGCATGGTAATTTATCCATTATTATCAATACGGAACCTGTAATCAGTCAGCCAGGAGCATTTGCACAACGTGGTGAAACAGTGGTGGCACAGCGATCACAGGTAGAAATACGTACTGATGAGGGGAATTTAATGCTATTACCAAGTGGTGCGGATCTCGGGGAAGTTGTCAAGGCTTTGACAGCGATTGGTGCGACAACGCAAGATTTGGTGTCCATATTACAGGCGTTAAAGGCGGCGGGCGCGTTGCGTGCCGAGTTGGAAATTATTTAATTACCGGATTAAAACATATGGTTATCTCACCGGATATTTCTAGTAAACTCGCAATTGATGCTAAGAGTATTAATGATCTGCATTTAATGGCGAAGCAGAATCCAGATGAAGCTTTGCAAAAAGCAGCGCAACAATTTGAAGCATTGTTCATGAACATGTTACTAAAAAGTATGCGTGAAGCAACGCCGAAAGATGGGCTGTTTGATAGCCAACAAACCCAGTTCTTTACGCAGATGTATGATCAGCAATTATCACAACACTTATCTACCAAAGGAATTGGTATTGCCGACATAATGGTGCAGCAATTGACTCGCGCTAATAATGCAATTGAATCAAAAACTTCAATAAGTAATACAGACACTATTATATCAGCGGTTAATTCCAGTAGTCAGCGGTCTGTGGTTAAAGATGGTCATCCCAATGATAAATCTGAACAGTTATGGCCGAGTGCTCTGAATTCATCGAATTTAGCAATACCAGCTGGGAAAATGAACCCATCTGTTGATGTATTTCTCGCGCCAATCCCGCTGGAGACACAACTAAAGAAATTATCTAATCATTCAACGGATTTTATCGATAAGCTTTTGTCGCATGCGAAGATAGCTTCACAGTCAACCGGTATTCCGCCGCATTTCATGTTGGCACAAGCTGCGCTGGAGAGTGGCTGGGGTAGACATGAGATTCGTCATGCGGATGATAGTCCAAGCTACAACCTGTTTGGGATCAAAGCCGGTGCGAACTGGAAAGGGGATGTTGTGGAAAAAATGACTACCGAATACATCAATGGTACATCCCAGAAAGTAGTTGATAAATTCCGTTCTTATAGCTCTTATGCAGAGGGATTTAGTGATTATGCCAATTTGCTATTAGATAATCCACGCTATGAAAAAGTATTGAAGTCTACTGATGCCACTGCTTTTGCAAATGGCTTGCAACGTGCAGGATATGCAACTGATCCATTGTATGCCGAGAAGTTGATCCGAATACTCAATAGTGAAACATTGCAGAATCTTGAATTTATTTGATGGTAAAAATTTTGTTAATTCTTTTATCATTTTACCGATACAACCTTTATATGTTTCTAGATATAAAAAATTGGATATAGATTATGGGAAATAGTATTCTTGACATTGGTATTTCCGGGCTATTAACTGCGCAAAGTCAATTGCTAACGACCAGCCACAATATCAGCAATGCAAGTACGCCTGGTTATAAGCGTCAGCAGGTTATGTTGAGTACCAATACACCACAATCCTCTGGTGCTGGATTTTTTGGAAGTGGTGTTCATTCAACGACAGTACAGCGCATATATAGCCAATTTCTTGTTAGCCAATCATTACAGGTTCAAACAAAAAGTCAAGCACTAGATAGTTATGCTTCTCAAATAAAACAATTAGATAATATGCTTGGAGATTCGACTTCTGGACTTTCTCCAACACTCCAGAATTTCTTTAGCGCGATACAAGATGTGGCAACAAATCCATCTGTAATTCCATCACGCCAGGCTATGATAAGTAATGCCGAAGCCCTTGTGGCGCGTTTCCAAAGTATGGATCAGCGTATGTCGCAAATCAGAGAAGGCATAAATAATCAGATTACCAGCACGGTAGTTGATATAAATTCTTTGGCGAACCAAATAGCAGAGATAAATCATCAGATCACAGTGGCGGAAGGTGCTGCTGGCGGGCAGCCTGCCAATGATATGCAAGATCAGCGTGATGAATTGATTAGTCAATTAAATAAATTAGTTAATGCCGATACGGTGCGACAAAGTGATGGCACAGTAAATGTGTATGTAGGTAATGGACAAGCGCTGGTAGTTGGATCCCAAACACTCTCATTTAAGGCAATCGTATCGCCGGATAATCCAGAGAGTTTAACTATCGCTTTAGTTATAGGAAATAATACGGTTCAGCTTCCAGAAGATCAGATTACAGGGGGTAGTTTAAACGGTATTCTGACATTTCGTAGTGTCACACTGGATAGTGCACAAAATGCATTAGGAAGAATTGCTCTTTCGTTAGCGCAAACTTTCAATGCGCAACATCAGTTAGGTGTGGATCTTAATGGTGATATGGGAGATGATTTTTTTACGCTGCCTTCACCCAAAGTAATTTCAGCATTGAGCAATAATCCGACGTCTAATATCACTGTAGGAGTAAGTGATTATAGTGTTTTAACAACAAGCGATTACCAGTTCTCTTATGATGGAACAAACTATACGCTGACTAGATCATCTGATAATACCTCGGTAAGTACCACAGTTGCTCCATCAGGAGCCTCGCCGTTAACGCTGGATGGTCTATCTGTCACCGGAGCAGCTATTCTTGCTAATGAAAGATTTCGGGTTCAACCAACAATAAATGGCGCAAAGGATATAGCTGTAAATATTACCGATACAACCAAAATTGCTGCGGCTGCGCCTAATCGTACCAATGCAGCATTGACAAATAACGGTACAGGAAAAATTAGTGCTGGAACTGTCGATCCATTGCCACTAGACTCAAATCTTCAGCAACCGTTAACGATAACATTCCATACACCATATGATGGCCAATATGATGTGACTGGTATTGGGACTGGGTTGCCGACCACTAACCAGGCATATACCGCAGGGGCTGATATTAGTCTCAATGGTTATACTTTCCAAATTAGTGGTAGTCCTGCTGCAGGCGATGTCTTTACAATCGCACCCAACCATAATGGATCTTCTGATAATCGGAATGCATTGTTGCTGGGTGTGCTACAAACGAAAAATACCCTGGAAAATGGGACAGCATCGTACCAGTCTGCTTACGGGCAGCTTGTTAGCCAAATTGGTAACAAGTCTCGAGAGCTGGAAGTAACCAGTAAAGCACAAGCTAATTTACTGACACAAACTGAAAATACCATGCAGTCGGTATCGGGTGTTAATCTGGATGAAGAAGCTGCTAATTTAATGCGCTTCCAGCAGGCTTATCAGGCTTCAAGTAAGATCATTGAAATGAGCAATAAACTGTTTGATTCAATTCTTCGTATATAACTAAGCTAGAGGCAATATTATGCGGGTTAGTACAAATACAATTTATGAAACCGGAACTAATTTAATGCTGCAACAGCAGGATACATTAGTTAAGACGCAACAGCAGCTTTCTACCGGTAGACGCATCCTAACACCTTCAGATGATCCAATTGCCGCAGCACAAGCATTGAATATTACGCAGTCAGCGTCATTGAATAAACAATACTCAGTTAATCGTGCCAGCGCAAGTTCTTCGTTGGGATTGGAAGAAAATATATTAAAGCAAGTTACCTCGCTTCTTCAGGATGTTCATGGTACAACAGTCTATGGTGGAAATTCGACACTTGCAGATGCAGATAGAAAGATTCTAGCGACGGAATTGCGCAGCAAATTGGATTCATTAGTTGGCTTGGCCAATACAACGGATGAAAATGGACAATTTTTATTTTCAGGCTATCAAGCGAGTACAAAACCTTTTGTTCAAACTGGATTAAATGTGCAATATTCCGGAGATCAAGGACAAAGATTG
The DNA here is from genome assembly GCF_043753625.1 of Nitrosomonas sp. Classification (GTDB taxonomy): domain Bacteria; phylum Pseudomonadota; class Gammaproteobacteria; order Burkholderiales; family Nitrosomonadaceae; genus Nitrosomonas. Next base: position 9,495 of record NZ_JAYUWI010000019.1, on the reverse strand, counting down.
AATCAAGTAGGACCGTCGCGCCAGCTTGCAATCAGTGACTCAGGCACAGATATTTTTGAGCGAATAAAGAATGGTAACAGTGTGTTTACAACCGCAGCGAATTCCTTAAACTTAGGGACGGGCGTTATTGATGGTGGGTCGGTGATTACTCCGGCGAGCCTAACCGGGGTTAATTACGATATAAATTTCAATGTTGCTGCTGGTTTGACAACTTATGATATTGTCAACACAACAATAGGATTACCAGTTTCTTCAGCCAATCCCTACGTAGGTAACAGTACAATCAGTTTTGATGGAATACAGGTGAGTATTAAAGGTAATCCGGAGAATGGGGATAAATTTACAGTTTCTCCCAGTAGCAATCAAAGTATTTTCAAGACTGTGAGTGATCTAATTACAGCACTTGAAACGCCATCCAGTGGGCAGCCTGGGGGTACTCGACTTGCGAATAATTTAAGTACAGCACTACAAAGTATTAATAATAGCTTAGAGCATGTGCTTACAAAACAGTCCTCTATTGGGGCCCGGATGAATGAAATCGATACCTTGGAAAGTGTCGGGAGTGATCAAGATATTCAATTTAAGCAATTACTGTCACAATTACAAGATGTTGATTTCGCAAAAGCAACATCAGATTTCCAAAGGCAACAGCTGTATCTTCAAGCTGCACAACAGTCCTATATTAAAATTTCTGGGTTATCCTTGTTTAATTATATTTAGAGACACTCAATTTTTTCTTACGCTATTTTTACGTTGATAGTTTATGCCTTGGTATCCGATATCGTGACGAATCTGATAGTCATCAAAGTGAATTCTTTCAATGAGTTTGTAGGTATTCTGCTGAGCAATTTTAACGTTTTCACCTAATGTTGTTACGCATAAAACACGCCCTCCAGTCGTCATAATTTCTTTTTCATCTTTTCCTCCCATGCGCGTTCCGGCATGAAAAATATGAAAATTGCCGGTGTTTTCTTGGTCAATGATAAGATCTTGTAAGCCTTGGATCACGTCATTCTTTCTAGGATCCTCCGGATAGCCATACGCTGCCATCACAACACCCAGAGCAGCACGCTGATCCCATTCGGCATCAACTTTATCCAGTGTTCCATTCACAGCATGCTCTATTAATGTCAGAAGATCGTTTTTTAAGCGCAGCATGATGGGTTGAGTTTCTGGGTCTCCTAGCCGGCAATTAAATTCCAATACTTTTGCTTGATCTTCCGCAGTAATCATTAATCCGGCATACAGAAAACCGGTATAGTTAATGCCTTCCTCTTTTAATCCATTAATTACGGGATAGATGATATTACGCATGATTTGCGCATGCAGGCTGGGCGATATAAAAGGCGTTGGCGAATACGCACCCATGCCGCCGGTATTGGGACCCAAGTCTCCATCATATAAGCGTTTATGATCTTGGCTGGTAGCTAAAGGCAGAATATGACATCCATCTGTCATGACAATAAAACTGACCTCTATGCCATGCAGGAATTCTTCAATAATAATTTCATAACCTGCACTGCCAAAATTCTTTTCGACCAGTATGGTATTGATAGCAGAATGTGCTTGTTCATTGGTTTGAGCAACTACAACACCTTTTCCCGCTGCGAGTCCATCAGCTTTAATGACCAGAGGAGTGGATTTTTGATCAATATACTCATGTGCCAGCACAGGATCTTGAAATCTTGCATAAGCAGCTGTCGGAATATGGTGCCGTTGCATGAATTCCTTAGCGAAGATCTTTGAAGTTTCGAGTTGAGCTGCTTGCTGGACTGGGCCAAATATTTTCAGACCAGCAGACTGGAATGCATCCACGATACCAGCGGCCAGTGAGGTTTCTGGGCCTACTACCGTTATTGCAATTTGCTCTTGCTTTGCAAATTCGATTAATTCAGGAATAGATGTGATTGAAATATTTTCAAGCCCACGTTCTAATGCGGTACCCGCATTACCTGGCGCCACAAATACTTTATGTACGCGAGGCGATAAACTCAGTTTCCATGCCAATGCATGTTCTCTGCCGCCGCTGCCAATAACCAGTAGCTTCATGATATTTTGAGATTCTCTAATGTCTGAAGTGGCGAATGCCGGTGAAAACCATTGAAACACCTTGTTCATCGGCGGCAGCAATAACTTCGTTGTCACGGATACTGCCGCCGGGTTGAATTATTGCCGTTGCGCCTGCTTGCACCACAATGTCTAATCCATCCCGAAAGGGGAAAAATGCATCCGATGAAACCACGGATCCTGCAAGTGTGAGACCTGCTTGTTGTGCTTTAATAGAAGCGATACGTGCACTATCGACACGACTCATTTGACCAGCACCAATACCCGCGGTTTGACCATTGTTGCAAAATACAATGGCGTTAGATTTAACAAATTTTGCAACGCGCCATGCGAAAAGTAGGTCTTCCAATTGTTGCGGTGAGGGCATTACTTTGGTGACTATTTTAAGATCTGCAACTGTAATATTCAGAATGTCGGGTGTTTGTACAAGAATACCACCACCAATTCGTTTTAAATCATAGCGATGATGCCCATTTTGTAGTGGCAGAATCAATACGCGGATGTTATTCTTTTGCAATAGAATCTGTTGGGCTTCCTGCGTTATTTCCGGTGCAATAATGACTTCGACAAATTGTTTTAGAACAGCTTCAGCAGTGTCTGTATCGATAATGCGGTTAAATGCAATGATGCCGCCAAAAGCAGAAGTTGGATCGGTTGCAAATGCAAGCTGGTAGGCATGCAGTGTTGTTTCAGCAATGGCGATTCCACAAGGATTAGCGTGTTTAACAATCACACAGGCTGGGCTGTCAAAAGTTTTAACACATTCCCAGGCTGCATCGGTATCAGCGATGTTGTTGTAGGATAATTCTTTTCCTTGCAACTGCTGATAATTCGCTAAGCTACCTGGGGTTAAGGATTCATCTCGATAGAAGGCAGCTTTCTGATGCGGATTCTCTCCATAACGTAAATGCTGTGCAAGTTTAAAATTCAGATTGAGGGAATCTGGAAAATCTTTATGATGATATTCGGTATCCAATGCAGTTAAATAGTTACTGATGGCGCTGTCATATGAAGCTGTGTGCGTAAAAGCTTTTTTTGCCAACATGAAACGGGTAGTCAAACTAATCGATCCAGAACTCGCTGCTAATTCTTCACAAAGCAGTGAATAATCTTGAGGATCCGTGACAACAGTTACTTTTTGGTAATTTTTGGCTGCTGCACGGACCATGGTAGGGCCGCCAATATCAATATTCTCAATGGCATCATCCAGACTACAGTGTTGTTTTGCGATCGTTTGTCTGAAAGGATACAAATTGACGATGACTAGTTCTATATTCGGAATAGATACTTCAATAAGCGCATCCTGGTGATCTGATAAATCATTACGCGCGAGTATGCCGGCATGAATTTTCGGGTGCAGTGTTTTGACCCGGCCATCGAGCATTTCTGGAAAACCAGTGTAGTCGCTGACTTCAATAACACTTATTCCAGCTTCAGATAATAATTTGGCAGTACCCCCTGTTGATAGGATAGTTATATCGTACTGAATCAGTTTTTTTGCTAAATCGATGATCCCGGTTTTATCTGAGACACTGATGAGTGCATGTTTAATAGTCATTTAATTTGGAATTGTTTCATTTTTTGACGTAGCGTATTTCGATTTATTCCAAGTAACTCCGCTGCTTGGGTTTGATTGCCTTTGGTATGTTGTATGGCAATTTCAATCAGCGGTTTCTCAACGCTCTGAATTACCATGCTATATAGATTCCCTGGCTTCTCTCCATCCAAGTCATTGAGATAGCCACCGATCGCCTTGCGAATACAGGATACAATTTCATTCTCCTTGATTGCATTCATAAACTAACTGCCCCCTTCTTTGATATAACTCAATCTTTGACCTTCTTCAGCTAACTTTGAAAAAAATTTATTGGTCTCTATAATTTGCTGATCACTGGTTTGTAATTGATTCATTGACTGACGAAAGCTAGCAGAGCCAACGAGTCCCTTGGTGTACCAGGATATGTGTTTACGTGCAATGCGAACACCCGAGTATTCGCCATAGAAATCATATAAATCATGCAGATGATTAATGAGTACTCGATGTATTTCCGCTACTTCTGGGGGGTGCAGGTGTTGATCAGTCGCAAGATAATGATTTATCTCTCGAAATATCCACGGCCTGCCTTGTGCGGCACGGCCGATCATAATTGCATCGGCTTTTGTATAGGCAAGAATATGTTTTGCTTTTTCGGGAGTAGTGATATCACCATTTGCAATGATGGGGATCTTGGTGGAGGCTTTAACAGCTGCGATTGTGTCATATTCGGCAGTGCCAGTATATGCGCAAGCTCTTGTGCGGCCATGAATAGCGAGTGCTTGAATGCCAGAATTCTCAGCAATATGCGCTATGGCTAATGCATTCTTATGTTGTTTGTCCCATCCGGTACGAATCTTAAGTGTGACAGGTATATCGACAGCCTTTACTACTGCAGCAAGAATTCTTTCCACTAATTTCTCATCTTGTAGTAATGCGGATCCGGCCATTACATTGCATATTTTTTTTGCTGGACAACCCATGTTAATGTCAATAATCTGAGCGCCATTTTCAACATTGTAACGTGCTGCGGCTGCAAGCATTTTGGGATCAGCACCGGCAATCTGAACTGTGATGGGAGAAACCTCACCTTCATGATTCGCTCGCCGTAGTGTTTTTTGAGAGCCCCATAGCAACGAATTACTCGACACCATTTCAGAGACAGCCATACCGGCACCCATAATCTTGCATAACTGTCTAAACGGACGATCGGTAACACCTGCCATCGGAGCAACAATCAGTTTATTTTTTAAAATGTGCGTGCCAATCTGCATGTAAGCGGTATCTATAGGCTGGTGGTTATTGATAATCTAAATATTGTTGCTGAGTAACGATCATCTGAACACTCAGAGGTGACCCTGGGAGCTGGTGCGAGTGACCACATAATTTTCACATTCCGTTAGAGCTAATTATAGCTTTTGTCAGACAGATAGTGGAGGTATGATTTAAAATTATCCTCTGGCTCCAAATATCATGCGACGGGCAACAAATCTTTTGAGGGGCGGGGTACAATTCAATGCGCTTAACCCGACGCCACAAGCGTGTTTGAGAATTTTGTTTTCATTAGAAAAAAGTTTGATCAAAGAGTCTGTGAATATCCTGCCGGCATTACTATCAATGTGTCTATTTTGACGATACCTTGATAACATAGTTGGCGTTCCGATTTCCAGCACCGAGCATTGTATATTGATAATCTCGTGCGCTAATTCATAGGCATCTCTTAAGCCCAGATTAAACCCTTGTCCTGCGACGGGATGTAATGTTTGGGCCGCATTACCAATTAGTGCAACTCTTTGAGTTGTTGGCGATGTTGCGTATTTGAGTGCTAATGGGAATGCAGATCTTTTTCCTGTTTTAATGAATTTTCCAAGCCTATTACCAAAATGCTGATGTAATCGAATCAGAAAATCCGTATCATCCAGTACGGTAATTTCCTTCACTGCCTCGGGGCTTACAGTCCACACTAAGGCAAAATTATTACCGTTTGGAAGCAATGCAACCGGCCCGTCATTTGTAAAACGTTCGTAAGCAATACCTGTTTGCTTTTTTTCAGCTTGAACATTGGCAACAATTGCCCATTGCTGATAATCATATGTCTGATAAATGATATCAGGTATTTGCTTGGCCAACTGGCCGCCATCGGCGAGAATTAGTAGTTTGGCTGAAATCTTTTTTTCCTTGCCCTGGTAATCGAAATAGACATAGCCAAAATTTTCATCGGTATCGAGTTGAGTGACAATAGCACCAGCAATATAGTCAGACTTTTTTTCGGTCAATTTCTTGTGCATGGAGCAGAAAAGGTCATGATAATTTACTACATAGCCTAATGCCGGAACACCCGCATCATCCGGCGTTAAAACAGTTTGACCGAAACTGCCGCGGTTGGAAATATGAATAGTAGTAATTGGAGTATGTTGTGTTAATTCGCTCCATACCCCTAAGCGATGCAATATCAGACGACTTCCGTGTGATAATGCCAATGGGCGAGGATCTTCATCTTTCTCGGGTAGCCCACGTGCCTCGAGTAGTAAATTTGAAACGCCGGTGTCGCGCAAAGCAAGTGCCAGAGCCATGCCTACCGGGCCACCGCCAATGATAACGATGTCATAATGATCAGTGGTCATAATTATTTGTGCTTTGAATTGTTTCGGGATATAAACTTTAATCTATAAACAGATAAGATGCTAAATTCAGCAGTTTTGATTTATATAAATCACATTTTGCATCTGAATCAGATTTCATGAATAATTAATTGAGCAAGAATAGCACACTGCACATAGTCATGGCAGACGGGACCAACGCAACTCATATGATGCGCTGATCAAAAATTGGTACCATTGTAGAATCTTACTTCTAATCGGGTGGTTATTGATACAGTAAGTCTAATTTAAAATGTTACACAAATGATGATGTTAGAATTTTTTGTGTGAGTATGTTGATGGGAAGGAATTTTGCATGACAAGATTATTAGAAAATAGAACGACAGGATGGGTTGTATGCTTATTGATCTTTATTTCTACCCATGCCTGGTCGGTGAATCTTGATACTGAACTGATTGCTGCCGCAGACAAAGGTAATTTTTCATTGGTAAAAAAGATACTGGATATGCGACAGATCGGGCAAAAGGAATTGAATGCGGCTTTTCTGGTTGCGGTTAAGAAAGGAAATGTTGCGATTATTGAACGCTTCTTGCAAGCAGGAGTAGATCAAAATTTAAGAGCAGAGAACGGCTATACGCCATTGATGCAGGTTGCTCGTGATGGACGAGAACAGGTTGTCGAAGTTCTGCTAACAGCTGGGGCTGATGTCAATGCCGTTTCGGAAGAAAATGATACAGCTTTGATATTGGCCGCTGAAAAAGACAGAAGAAAAGTGATCGCTTTATTGTTAGCTGCTCAAGCCAATGTCAATGCAAAAAGAACTAATGGCATGACAGCACTTTTACTGGCAGCGCAAGAAGGTCATCAGCAGACTATTCAAACCTTGATCAAGGCGAATGCCGAGGTCAATTATCAGTTGGAGAATGGCGCGACAGCATTAATGTTGGCTGTTCAGAATGGTCATCTGGGGGCAGTTCATTCGTTGATGGCGGCAAATGCCAATCTCAATGTTAAAGCAAGCAATGGCGTAACTCCGCTAATGCTGGCTGAACGTTATCGCTATCGGGAAATTATTGAATTGTTAAAGAAGTCTGGTGCTAAATAGCAAACATTAATACACAATTTCTAATCAAGTTGTTATAGTGCTCCGGCTTGTTATTGTTAAACTAAGGTAATAAAGGAAATTATAAATGAAATTTTTAGCTGTTCTATTACTAGCTGCTACAGCTTTATTACTTATTGGCTGCGGTGAAGAGCCAAAAAGTGATAAATCAGAAATCAGCACATCACCAAAACCTACGAATGAAGTAACCAAGTTGGGTGAAATCCCATCGTTCATCGGGGAAGGGTTGACCAATGAAGAAAAGGAAGAACTAAAAGAACAAATTTTGCCTGCAGGGGTAGGCGATGTTAAAACGGCCGAAGAAAAATTTAAAGCTTTAATGGAAGATGCTAAAGCGGGAAATCCTGCAGCTCAGAATGGTTTAGGTGTTATGTATTATACCGGTGAAGCGGTTTCAAAGAGTCCGTCTGGTCAATTATTAGATAATGATCCTGAAGTGGCAGCCGGGTGGTTCTTTCGTGCTGCAGAGCAAGGTTACGCGGATGCGCAATTTAATCTCGGACTCATGTATGCAAATGGTGAAGGTATCCCGCAAGATATGGGACAGGCTGCCGAGCTATTTAAGAAAGCTGCAGAACAAGGTCATGTGGATGCGCAGAATAATTTAGGTGCCATGTACTTTACTGGGGAAGGGGTGGCAAGAGATGAGAAAAAAGCTGTTGAGTGGTTTGAAAAAGCAGCAGCTCAAGGTAATGAAGACGCTCGTGCAAACTTGGAAGCCATAACAGCATCAGGTAAATAATCCGGCGATTGTATACCTGATGCTGTTATTAAAGGCAGAGATCTGTCACGCCTTTTACATTATGCATTTATAATTTGACACTTTGTTTTTTCTTTTCACTTAGAACAACGAAAGTTCATTTTGTCCAGCAGTTTAGAAAAAATAACTCAGGCAATGGTCACTTCTCTAGACAAGTACACATCCTGAATTGCATGGAGTAGTTTGACACCTTCGGTAAATGGTTTCTGGAATGCTTTTCGTCCGGAAATTAATCCCATGCCGCCTGCACGCTTGTTGATGACTGCAGTTCGAATTGCCTGATGCAGATCATCACTACCTGATTCGCCGCCCGAATTAATCATGCCAATCCTACCCATGTAACAATTTGCGACCTGATAGCGCACAAGATCAATCGGATGATCTGTCGTCAGGGCGCTGTATACTTTGGAGTGGGTCTTGCCAAATTTAATTGCGTTATAACCACCGTTATTGGTCGCTATTTTCTGTTTGACGATATCAGCACCGATAGTTACGGCCAGATGATTAGCCTGACCAGTCAGGTCAGCACTAACATGATAATCCTTGTCGGCAGTTTTAAAAGCGTTGTTACGTGTATAGGCCCATAATATGGTTACCATTCCCAAATTATGCGCATGTTCGAATGCTGCCGAAACTTCCTGGATCTGTCGGCGTGATTCATCCGAACCAAAAAAAACTGTAGCGCCTATTGCGCAAGCGCCCATATCGAAGGCCTGATTGACACTGGCAAAAAGAGTTTGGTCGAACTTATTCGGATAAGTCAGCAACTCGTTGTGATTAATTTTAAGAATCATGGGAATCTTGTGCGCATACTGCCGGGACACGATACCCAACACGCCCAATGTGGAAGCGACCCCATTACAGCCGCCTTCAATGGCAAGTTCAATAATGTGCTTGGGATCAAAGAACATTGGATTGGGTGCAAATGACGCGCCTGCTGAATGCTCAACGCCTTGATCGACGGGTAAAAGTGACAGATAGCCTGTGCCGGCTAAACGTCCTTGATTATAAAGCGCCTGAAGATTGCGCAGCACACTCGGCTTTCGATTGCTTAAAGCCATTACGCGATCGATGAAATCAGCACCGGGCAGCTGCAGGTCATGCTTGGGTATAGTAGTACAGTCGTGCTTAAGAAGAAAGTCACTTTCATTGTTCAGAATGCTAATAATATCCATCATTTTTCTCCTGTTGAAGGTTTTTGCTGCATCATTTCTGATAGATCGAGAATGAGTAATTTGAAGTGGCCACCTGTAACTGAACAACTTGAGAGTAGAATTAAGCTCTGCCATTGTTAGTTAATCAAGCCCAGGCGGGCTGATGAATTGCTTGATATTGATAATAAACCTCATTGGGAGTTTGGTTGTCAAGACCTTGATGAAAACGCTCCTGATTGTACCAATCAAACCACTGA